>NZFX01000075.1 GCA_002689385.1 Phycisphaerae bacterium | reverse complement strand
ACTACGATGTTTACTTTTGGTTTATTGCTTGGGCTACACCTTGCATTGCAATCTATCTTCACTGTCGGTGCACATTTTAAAGAAGGTCTCCGAAATGAATTGGGCATTCGAAGACCCCTGTTCATCACCTTGACGGCATTTGCATGTTTACTGGCCATCGCGATTGCACACCGCAAAGGCGGAGTTACATCTTCAGGAATCTGGTTCACTGAATGGCAAGAAGATTACCTGCGATTCTTTGTCTTTTACGGATTACTTTTTCCAGGCATCGTTGCGTTGTTCATGTTGACAGGCAATAAATTTACACCAAAACGCGTTTCACTGTTTGCCCTTGTTGCACTTCTCTCGATGCCACTGCTCGAACTCGGATACATTGGCTCTCAAACGTGGCTGTCTGTATTGCCCGTGGTCGTCCTGCTTACTTGGGCGTTTGCAGATCGACCTAAATCGACTTCATAAGCGTAACTAATTCTTTCCTTCGGTTGCGCTTATTTCTTACCACAACATTTCTTGTACTTTTTACCGCTCCCGCATGGGCATGGTTCATTGCGTCCAACTGTCATCGTTCCACCACCCTCTTTTGATTGAGCGGCCTCGGACGCAGCACGCGTTGAATGCTCTGCGGCCTTAGGGCGCGCTTTCATTTGTTTCTGCTGTGCCTGAACTGCTGATTTTTGCTGTTGAGCTTGTGATGTCTTTTGCCCTTGGCCCTGCGCCTGCTGAGCTGGTGGACTGACTTGCATACGTGCTTTAAATACTAAATCACTTACGCGATCTTGTATATGCTCAAACATTTCTTCAAACAACTGTGCGCCTTCACGTTTGTATTCGATACGCGGGTCAAGCTGACTGAAGGACCTGAAACCGATAGATTCTTTTGCTTGATCCATCTGGTACAAGTGGTCTTTCCAAACACCATCAAAAATTTGCAACAAAACACTTCGTTCAAGTTGCGCTAACTCGGCACGCTGCACTTGCTTAATCTTTGCAGTTGCAACGCTCAGTGGATCTTCTATCGCTTGTTCTTTTTCCTTATCCGTTAAGCCAAACTGCAAATTATCTCGAAGCCAAGCATCAATATCGCCGTTGCTTTCATCAACAATCCGCTTCGAACGGCGCGCAAACCTATCATCATCCCACCGGCTTGCTTCTTCAAGAAGAAACTTCTTCAGGTCTTCTGGGTTGTTTGATGGCAATGATTGCGGTGTCCAATCAAGTTCATACTTGACTTTTACCCAATTGCAAAAAGCTTCGATTGCTTTTGCGGGATCTTGTTGCATTCGTGCACCGGTCATATCAATCATAAATTCGATTGGATATTCACGTTCCCGTTTTGCATAGACTTCCATTGCCCTATCCATGACAAGATTAACTGCTTCGTCTGGTTCAAGGTCATTAAAGTCACTCGATTCGCAAGGAATTTCGAATTTTGCTTTTGCCCAAGTCGCAAGTTCTTCCTGCGCATGAGCAGGTACCAAGTACGGATCAAGTGGAGCAAAGTCAATTGATCGAATTTTCTTTTCAGCAGCTAACTGAATGCGTTCAACAATTTCTGTTCGTGAAAGATCGGTTGCTTCTGCAATCGTCATACCACAATCCCAAGCAATGCCAGCCCAATCAGCAGCACCTTTGTAGTCCCACGTTGCCTCATCACGCTCGGCAACTTTGCCATCACCCAGGTCAATAGTATCAGGAAGATATTCACCAATAGTGACACGGATAATCTCGATTGACTCTTCTAGAGCGTCTCGCACAATCAATTTGTGTAAATCTTCTCTGTCTTTACCTGCGATGCGCTCTGGCTCGATACCTACATTTAATTTTTCGCGGATCCACTCTGTCATACAGCTCGCAGAATAGGTGGGGTCCAGATAATTATTTACTGATTCATGAACCGCTTTCTCAATATACTCAAAGATCAGTTCCCGAATTTCTATCCCTTCAAGAACCTGTTGTCGCAAATCATAAAAGACATGCCGCTGATGATCCATGACTTCATCGTACTCAAGAATATTTTTGCGAACGAGGAAATTCCGCTCTTCAACTTTACGCTGTGCTTTGGTGAGTGCCTTCGTGAGCATGCTGTGCTCAATAGCAACGCCTTCCTTCATCCCCATTTTACTTAAGAGCTGAAGCGTGCGTGGCCCGGCAAACATTTTCATGAGGTCATCTTCCAAGCTTAAGAAGAATCGAGTGGAGCCATTGTCGCCCTGCCGTCCACTACGGCCACGCAACTGATTATCAATTCGCCGTGCTTCGTGACGTTCAGTTGCTATAACATGCAGCCCGCCCATATCCTCAACACCCTCAAAGAAGCGAAGTTTGTGCAACATGCACCCACCGCTCTTATTCAAGTCATTAATCAATGTATCTTCTTTAGTCGTTGATGCCTTATCGCCATCAACCCACCAACAACAGGTTGCCCACCAATGTTCCAGCAATTGGCGGCGAATATCCGCGTCGCTCATCGAAGAAACATCCGCTTTTCGCAATCCTAATTCTTTTGGTGCGATATGCCTGTAAATTCTCGTTATAACTTCATCGATATCCATGCAAACAGTAACATCGCGAGGGCACAAGTCTGTTTTCTTCCAATGTTCAATCAATTCTTCCTGTGAAAACTTCGCTAACTTAATATCCGTACCACGGCCTGCCATATTGGTAGCAACAGTCACAGAACCAAGCTCGCCTGCGAATTTAACAATTTCTGATTCACGCTCATGTTGCTCAGCATTCAATACTTCATGTGAAATATTGTGGCGATTTTTTAACAAACCGCTTAATTCTTTTGATTTTTCTACACTCGTTGTGCCTGCAAGTGTTGGTCGACCTACTCGATACATGGCATATGTTTCTTCAACTGAAGCGTTAACTTTGTCTTTCGCTGTTGTAAACACTAAATCATTATGGTCTTCACGTATGACGGGAACATTTGTTGGAATGACCAACACATCGAGTCCATAAATTTCGTAAAACTCTGTCGCTTCGGTATCCGCAGTACCCGTCATACCTGCAAGTTTTTCATACAATTTGTAGAAATTTTGAATTGTAATGGTCGCCATTGTTTGCGTTTCTTGCTTAATCTCCACGCCTTCTTTTGCTTCAATCGCTTGATGCAGGCCGTCAGACCACTGGCGCCCAACCATCTTACGACCAGTATTTTGATCAATAATAATGATTGTCAATACACCCTTATCATCAGCTCCAACCATGTAATCACGGTCGCGCTGGTACACGGTATGTGCACGAATAGACTGCTCTAAAAGATGCGGGACATCCATGTTTTCGCCAACATAAAATGATCCTATGTTTGCTTTTTTTTGTGCTTCAGCAACACCTTCGTGGGTAAGCGTAGCTCGTTTTTTATCTAATTCAATTTCATAAAACTGTGTGTATTGGTCTCGGTTAATTTCAAGATTCGGAAGCTTTGCTTTTGCAACATCCATACGTTTTTTCATTGCAGGAATAGCACTCTTATCAACTGCATTTCTAATGTCGCCTTCGAGACCGCTGATTGTAACCAAACAAGATTGAACCTCTTGGTCAAGTTTTTCCCACGGCTTCTGCTTTTCGAGCAAGTACCTCGCGAGCTTGTCCGCAAGTTCATATCGAGGTTGATCGTCGTGCGCTAGACCTGAAATTATCAATGGAGTACGCGCTTCATCAATAAGTGTAGAGTCGACTTCATCGACAATTGCAATTTGGCGTCGTTTTTGGACTTGCTCTTGCGGAGTCATCTTCATATTGTCACGCAAGTAATCAAAACCAAACTCGGCAGTTGTGCCGTATACCACATCGCAGTGATAAGCCATTTGTTTCAGCTGTGGGTGTTGCATGTGTTGCGGATGAATTGCTCCGACGGTCATGCCAAGCGAGCGGAAGAACGGAAATGTCCAGTCGCGGTCGCGCTGAACGAGGTAATCGTTCACCGTGACGACATGCACTTGTTTGTTTTCAATCGCTGCTAGGTAACATGAAAGAGGTGCAACAATTGTTTTGCCTTCACCCGTTTTCATTTCTGCGATACGGCCTTCGTACAAGACTACTGCGCCAACGAGCTGTACATCAAATGGGCGAGCTCTAAATGGCGGCTTTGATGTTGGAAATAGTTCTCGAACCGCTTCATAAAGCGCGTTTGGAATTTCAACAAATTGCCATGCTGGTGTTGGATCTACACATCCAAGAAGTTCGCGGTCCGGATTTCGGTCTTCGGTTGCATCTATGATTGCTTTCGTTTCGTCGTAGATTTTTCGAGCATCGCCAGTTAGAAGTGTTGAATCAAACTCGTGCAATGGATTAAAAATATTCCTAATACCAACCGCCCTGTCCATTGCTTCACGAGCAATGGCAAACACTTCTGGAATCAAATCAGTCGCACTTTCGCCATCAGAGACCCGCTTACGAAAATCTGCTGTTTTTGTATAGAGCTCTGCATCTGTAAGCAATCGTGTTTCTGCTTCACGACTTGATACCTGCTCGACTAATTTTAAATACCGCTTGACCATGCGATCATTGCGGCTACCGAATAATTTACGACTTACTGTACTAATGCCTGGAACGCCCATGCGTCACCTCTTCTGTTGTTAAATAAAATGTGAAAAATAAATGAGAACTGAATACGAATTTAACCACGCGAAGGCGGAGGTAAATTGTGTCGTTCTTCAATATCGGCAACTGGGAGAAGGTTGCCGTCGACAATCTGGGGAATCCAAACAATTGAAAGTTCTAATTCGTGGGTGCGTGCAACTTTCTCGACATACGAAGCGTTTCCATGCTGCACGACTGTTCTAATGAGAACGCGGTGCGTCGCCATAGATCCAGCACTGACCGAACCACCTATACAGCAGATAAGTAGCAAAACGGTTGCTATATTGGTTCCGCGATCACTTCGCATTGTGCACAGTATACCCGCTTTCTCTTATTTTCCAACAAAAAAGTGATGGCTGAGCCTTGGTGTCTAACTCCTGGTGTCTGAGCCCCAGGGTCAGACACCCAAGGTACTATGTACACCATGGAACAAATTGAACTTCAAGTGGAAGAGCTCCACTGCGCAGCATGCAGTTCCGCAGTCGAAAAAGCATTAAATGCAGTTGACGGCGTAGAAACTGCTGCCGTCGCCATTGCCACGGGGCGAGCGACAGTCTCAAGCACAAATTTAGATGGCGAGTTCCTTGCTAAAATTGCAACGGATGCTGGCTATCCCTCGATAATCATCGATGAGGGTATTGACCCCTCAAAACTTGCAACCGAAATCGAAACGAGGCAGAAAAAGAACGCATCAGCATGGAAACGCCGAGCAATTTTAGGCGTCGCCATCTGGGCGCCCTTTGAAACACTGCACTGGAGTGCCGACTCGCTCGGCATAGCGGGGCCTTGGTTGCCGTGGGCGATGTTCATTGCATCAACTACAGCAATGGTTTTTGTAGGCAGTGGTTTCTTTAATTCTGCCATTGGTGCTGCAAAAAGATTCAAAACGAATATGGATACGCTCATTACGATTGGCGCATCAGCGGCGTATTTCTTTTCCCTTTTTATATTTGTGTCAGAAAAGTTTTTCAATCAACAACTTGGCTATCCAATGTATTTTATGGAAGCAACTGCCCTTCTAGCAATCATTAGTATTGGACATTGGCTTGAAGCAACCTCGGCGGCAAAAGCGGGTTCAGCAATTCGCGAACTGCTAAAAATGCAACCCGACACTGCTGAAATTATTGACGATGAAGGTAACACAACGAAACTTCCAACAGGAGAGATTGGCGAGGGCGTACGCCTTCTGGTTCGACCAGGGAGTCGCATCCCTGTTGATGGAACTGTCATAGATGGTGTCAGTGAAGTTGACGAATCTATAGTAACCGGCGAGCCATTACCTGTTGCAAAAAATATTGGCGACAACTTGATTGCCGGATCTATGAACACAACAGGGCAAATTATTCTTTTAACAACAGTAGACGGTCGCCATACAACCGTTTCGCGCATTGCACAACTTGTAACAAACGCACAATCAAGTAAGGCGGGAATCCAGCGAATCGCCGATAAAGTTGCAGGAATATTCGTTCCAATCGTTCTTGCAATTGCTGCTATTACTGTGATTGGCTGGGTGATTTCGGGCGATATTGAAACAGGTTTTGTTTCAGCAGTAACCATTCTAGTAATCTCTTGCCCTTGTGCACTTGGTCTTGCAACACCGATGGCTGTCATGGTTGCCGCCGGCGAATCAAGCCTACGAGGCATTCTCGTCAAAGACGCCGGATCACTAGAACTCGCAGGAAAAACACGAACCGTTATATTTGATAAAACGGGAACACTGACTTTGGGAAAACCGGTTGTAGCAACGATCATTCCAGAAGCAGACTATTCAAAAGAAGATGTTGTTGCATACGCAGCGTCCGTCGAATTGCCAAGCGAACATCCGATTGCATATGCAATTGTGCAAGAAGCAGAAAAACAAAACATCATTGTCCCCACTGTGCAGAACTTTGAAGCAACCGCTGGCACCGGTGTTCACGGAATAGTTAATGGAAAACGAGTGTCCGTTCTTCGCGATGATTCGGCCACTTGCAAAGTTGTACTCGAAGGCAAAACAATCGGCCGCATTTCAGTAACAGATAACATTCGTGAGGATGCAAAAAACACTATTAAGGAACTGCACGATTTTGGCATCAAAGTGCATATGCTTTCGGGTGATCGACAATCAACCGCAGAAGAAGTTGCTGGTAAAGTTGGCATCAAACCAGAGAATGTGCATGCTCAAGCCAGCCCCTCAGACAAGGCTGAAATTGTATCCTCGCTTCCTCGACCTTCGATGATGGTAGGTGACGGCATTAATGATGCAGCAGCACTTGCCGCTTCAGATGTTGGAGTTGCCATCGCTTCTGGAACAAATATAGCAATGGAATCCGCATCTATTATCATCCCTGCTAACAACATTGAAGCAACCGTAGAATCGATACATATCGCAAAGGATGCACTCAAAACAATCAAACAGAACCTTGTTTTTGCGTTTATGTACAACGTTGCAGCCATTCCTCTCGCTGCTTTTGGTGTTTTAGGGGAAAATGGCCCCCTTATTGCAGCTGCAGCGATGGGTTTAAGCGATGTTACCGTTATTGGCAATGCCATACGCCTGAAACGTAGGCTACGCAAACGTCGTATTAAATCGCAATAGTAACCAAGTCGTCTTCGTTTCACAATACGAGGCAACTAATAGAAGCCATTTGGATTCCCTAAACAATGGAGCAAACAATGACCGTTTCTTCTCTACAACCACTCGACGCTAAGCAGTTCGATGAACGATGTGCACAACACCTTCTACAGCGAGCTGGCTTTGGTGGAACTCCTGAGCAAGCACAAGCTCTCGCAAAACTGGGGCTAGAAAAATCAGTTCAATACATTGTTAATTATAAAAATTTACCCGACCCAGACGCTCCCGCACTCAATGATTACGACAAAGATATTATTCGCCCACTTACAGAAGAAGAAAGAGGGCAGGCAAAAAAAGCGCGGCAATCGAAAGACGAAGACGTTGTTGACATGTTCCGAAAGGCGCGTCAAAAAAGGCAACGAGCAGATCGCCAACAGATTGCAGAGATGGAAGGATGGTGGCTTCGGAGAATGATTTCAACTCCAAGGCCACTCGAAGAAAAACTTACACTATTCTGGCATGGGCATTTTGCCACGGGGTACCGAACCATAGAGAACAGTTATCACATGTACATGCAAAACATGTTTCTTCGCGAAAACGCCATGGGCAATTTCAAAGAAGATCTCGTTCGAGGAATTATCCATGACCCCGCGATGATAAAATATTTAAACAATCATCAAAACCGAAAACAAGCGCCGAATGAAAATCTCGCGCGAGAACTCCTGGAGCTCTTCACACTTGGCGAAGGCGATGGCTACACAGAAGATGACATCAAGGAAGGCGCACGAACCCTCACAGGTTATGCCGTAAATGATGATGCATTTGTTATGCAAACTCGTCAGCATGACACTGGAACGAAAAAAATCTTTGGACGAAGTGGCAAGTTCGATGGGAATGATTTTGTCGATTTGATTTTCACTCGTGCAAGCGCTTCAACATTCGTCATTGAAAAACTATATCGCTACTTCGTAAACGACCTGCCTCACGGCAAAACTGTGGATTCAAAACCATATATACAAGCACTTTCAAAATTATTCAAACAAAACAACTGGGACATCAAGCCAATTATCGAATCGATTTTTCTATCGAAACATTTTTATGCTAATGCAAATCGAAACGCCATTATTAAAAGCCCAGTGCAACTAATTGTGCAAGCTGCGCGAACTCTAAACCCCCCACAGAGGAAGAAAATGTCACAAACCCTTGCCATTGCATCCGACCTAATGGGACAACGACTTTTTGCTCCCCCGTCTGTAAAGGGTTGGGACGGAGGACGAACTTGGATCAATACTTCGACACTCTTTATGCGTCAAAACACGTTGCTTTACTTATTAACAGGCCAACGACCAGATAGCGAAGCGTGGGAAGCGGATGGTACTCGGTACGACGCGATGCGACTTGTTCAAGGGCATGCACGAACTGCAAAAACCACTATCAAGCACCTTGTCTCAACGATTTTGAATGTAGACGAAGTCGAGAAAGATCGCATGTCATCCCTTGAAGATTTTGTAAAAACGCAACACAACAACATAAATAATGAAACTGTCACTGGCTTGATTACACTTATCACTGCAATGCCAGAATACCAACTCTGCTAAGGATTAACTATGTCACATCATCACCACGAACACGAGACAACTTCGAGCACAGGGTCTGAAAATGCGTACAGCCGCCGACTATTTATGCAACAAGGCATGGCGTTTCTCTCTATGGCAACAACCGTCCCTCTCTTTATGCAACGTTCCGCGGAAGGTGTCATGCTTCCCGTTGGCTCACTTGTTTCATCGCAAGCCGGTATACCTGAAGACCACACACTTGTTGTCATTCAACTCGGTGGCGGGAATGACGGGCTTAACACAGTTATCCCGTACGGTGACAATATGTACTACAACAACCGTCCGCAAATTGCCATAAAGCAATCGGACGCATTAGAGATACCAGGAGCAGACGGGTTTGGATTGCATCCGAACCTAACTGGCATACGGGACTTGCTCGATAACGGCCAGACTGCGATTGTGCAAGGTGTTGGATACCCAAACCCAAACCGATCACACTTTACTTCGACTGATATATGGCACACTGCAAACCACTCTGGGCAAGGATACGGTTGGTTAGGCAAATATTTTGATAACACTTGTGCAGGAAAACCAAACCCTAAAGGTTCTATTGCGATTGGCAACAAAGCGCCCCTTGCTTTGCACGGACAAACACAGAAAGCTGTGAATTTTGAAACAGAAGAGTTATTCAAATGGACAGGCACAACTGTGGATCCGAATCTTAGTAAACCGTACGACGATATTAATCGAAAAGCAACGTCGCAAGCAAACAACAAAGATTCACAACTGGACTTCTTGCTTCGGACGTCGCTCGACGCGCAGGTTTCTTCAGACAGAATACGTGCCGCCGTTTCCAAGGAACCATTGCTTCGCTATCCAGACGGAAAATTAGCACAACAGTTACAGTTAATCAGTTCAATGATTCGTGCTGACCTGCCAACGCGTGTGTATTACGCAAGTCTAGGGGGTTTTGACACGCACGCAAATCAATTGAGTAGTCATGCAAATCTGATGCGGCAACTCGGCGATGCGCTAAATACCTTCCAGAAGGACCTTGTCAAACAAGGAAACTCCGGAAAGGTTGTCACTATGGTTTTCAGTGAATTTGGGCGGCGTGTTGCGCAAAATGGTTCTGGTGGAACTGACCACGGAACAGCAGCACCTATGTTCTTGCTTGGTGACAATGTACAAAACGGCTTACTTGGCAAGCACCCTTCTCTCACTCACCTTGACCAGGGCGACTTGAAATTCAATACTGATTTTCGAGAAGTGTACACATCAGTGCTTGAAGATTGGATGGGCGCAAACGCGCAAGCCATACTCGGCAAGAAATACACAAAGTCAGATATATTCAAAACCTGATTCAGTATGACCAAATGAGTGACTACTAATCCGGAACAACAATACTAAAGACTCCTGTTTTTGGCACATCTACTATTGTTTCTTGATTACCACTGGGCCATGTAATCTCGACAGATGAAATTGGTTTGGTAAATACCTTTCGAGCATTTTTTGAAGATGATTGAAAACCAAAACCATCCGTAATCCAACTTGTTGTATTACTTCCATCCATAAACGAAACATGTATTTTTGCGCCCAAACAG
This sequence comes from Phycisphaerae bacterium, assembly GCA_002689385.1. Lineage (GTDB taxonomy): Bacteria > Planctomycetota > Phycisphaerae > Phycisphaerales > SM1A02. Next base: position 19,909 of record NZFX01000075.1, on the reverse strand, counting down.
GCGCCTTTAAATTCAACAATAGATGACTGTTCGAGGCGCGCATCATTTCGTAAAACGCGTACATCGCCGCCACGTTGTGCAACAATGACATCGGTATCACCATCGTTATCCAAGTCACCAAAAACTGCTGCTCGGTCTCTATACTTTCCAGGCAAATCAACTCGTTCAAACCTTTCGCCTTTACGCTCAAGAAGTAAGACTGGTTGCTCCCGTGCACTGTCCATTGTTTCCATACTTGCATTTGGATAGACATGACCGTTCACTATAAACAAATCTTCATCGCCGTCTAAATCAAAATCATGAAACCCGCAAGTCCAGCCGAGCTGGGTACGGCTCAATAAACCAAGCCCGTACCGTTTTGTGCGATCGTCAAAAAAACCTGATGCATCATTTAAAAGTAGCGTGTTTGTATCACTAGAAAAATTAGTCGTAAAAATATCAGCTCGGCCATTTCCATTTACATCCGCAACGGCAATACCCATTGTTGCCTGCATTGCTCCATCCCCATTTGTTGCAGAGCCAAACTGGAGCGCTCTGTTTTCAAAACGCGTCGGCGTCTCGCCTGTGTTAACGAATAAATAATTTGCCATAGAGTCATTTCCGACAAAAACATCCTGCAACCCATCTCCTGTAAAGTCGAGAATTGCAGCGTTTAGCGTAAATGAAGGATCACTATCGAACCCCCACTTTTTCGTTGCGTCTTTAAATGTCCCATCACCCAGGTTTTCATAGACAACATCCTTTTCGGGAGTCATGCCATGCGGTCCACCAAGTACTAACTGCCCTTTATACGTCGCCGGTGCCGGCGGATTTTCAAAGTCATACTCTACATAATTACACACATACAAGTCTACATCGCCATCGCCATCAAGATCTCCGAATCGAGCGCTCGTTCCCCAGCCAGCATCAGCGACTCCTGACCTTACTGCTACTTCTTCAAATGACTCCCCGCCAGCATTTAGCAGCAAAGCATTTGCGCCATGGCATGTCACATACAAATCATCAAATCCATCTCTGTTAATGTCTCCAACTGCAACGCCATTTGCCCATCGTTTCAGGTCGATTTGCATGCGTTCAGTCACGTCTTCAAACACTATGGATTCGTCGCCCACATTTTCATATAAACGGCAAGGTGCATTAGATGCATTGACAACAAACAAATCTAAGTCATCGTCATTATCAAAATCAATCAGGGCAAGGCCTGTTCCATTGACCTCAATGATCTGCGTGGGATTTTGAGCGCCGCATACAGTTGAGACAATGGAAGTATTCACTTCTGTGAAAACTATGTTTGATTCTTCTTGCACGTGTGCTTCTTGGCAACCAACAACCAGTAATAAAAAAACAACACGTTTCATTCGGGGAAACCTGTTTGTTGATACAAGTCAGGACGAACTCGCTTACGCGCTTCTTCGAAATGCACAAGTGCTTCGTTCGATTCAGACATTCGCCCAAGTCGCTTCAACGATGTTGCATACCGATACCACGCTTCGTATAAGTCTGGATTTCCTTGCAGTGCTTCTTTATATGCACTCATTGCTCCAGACATGTCATCGAGTTCAATGAGCACGTCTCCTAGCCGAGCCATCGCCTTTGCTCGAATCCTTTTATTGGTTGCTGCCAATCGAATAACGTTTTTAAAAAACCCCTTCGCTTCTTGCAATTCGCCCCGTTCCATTGCAAGCAAGCCAAAAGCAAAAATTGAATCGGGCTCATCCGGGTACGCTCGTAGAAATTGTTCAAACGAAAGCTGTGCACCATCGATATCACCTAGATACAATTGTGACCACCCTAAAAAATGCCACGCGAGTGGGTACGGGTTGTTCTGGTCATGTGTCGACCTAGTGAGCCACTGCGCAGCTTTCGAATAACTTTGTTCACTGTGGTAACTTAAGCCCATGAGAAAAAGGGGATGGCTATATTCACCATATTTCTCCATATATTGGCGTAGCTGAACTCGTGCAGCCCCTGTTTTACCCTCCAAAATAAGCGAATGGTGCTTTATTAGCCCTATACGCAACGAAGGTTGTTCGTGTTTAGTACCCTCACAACCCAAGAAAACGAAGAATACTAGACCAATGAGTAGTATTAGTATTGGATTGTGGTGGTGTTTCGCATACATTTAGGTGCAACCTTAAGTGAAATATACCGTATCTAATACAGATAAAGGAGAGACCAACTTGTCAATGCAAAAAATAACACTTGCCGCATTGTTGGCAATTTGTATCTCAGACTCATCACTGGGGAATTCGCCACAACCAAGGGCTGGCGAGCCACTTCAGACGTTGACAGACTCACTGCTTACTCGATTTGAGCTCGGTAAAACTTCCTATAGCCAAGACCTCACCATCGAGGGTGGTCTGGGACCTATTTTTAATAAAACAAGTTGTGCGAATTGCCATAACAATCCTGTAGGTGGCCCGGGTTCTCAAACGGTTACCCGATTTGGTTTCATCGGAAAGAAAGGCGGGTTCGAACCTCTAGCTGACCTAGGTGGATCACTAAGACAAGCAGAAGCAATTAGCGAAGACTGTGCAGAAGTTATCCCACCAGAAGCAAATGTCATCGCGATGCGAGTCACGAATAGTGCACTTGCCTTTGGCCTTATTGAAGCAATCAGTGACGCGTCTCTGCTTGCCATTCGCGATGCTCAACCTGAAGCACAACGTGGGCAAGCACACATGGTGTCGAATTTTGAAGGTTCGCCTGAAGAACTCCATGTTGGACGTTTTGGCTGGAAAGCGCAAGTCGCTTCGGTGTTAACTTTTTCTGCTGACGCTGCACAAAACGAAATGGGGCTAAGCAACCGTTTTCTTCCGTTTGACAATGCGCCAAATGGCAACATGGAGTTACTCGCGAACTGTGACACCATCGCAGACCCTGAAGACGGTCCCGATAGCGATGGGTTTGATTTCGTCGATCGTGTAACCGATTTTCAACGATTCCTTGCACCGCCCCCACAAACACCGCAGTTCGGCATGCAAGGCGAAATGGTTTTTATGGACATTGGTTGCGCCGTCTGTCATCAGCCAACATTTACAACTGGCAATGACATCGAAACCGAATCAGTTCTACATAATGTTTCCATTCATCCATACGGCGATTTTTTATTGCACGACATGGGACTTGCAGGCGATGGTATCGTGCAGGGCGACGCCAATGGGCAACAGTTAAAAACACCACCACTCTGGGGCGTATCCTACCGAGACCCCATGTGGCACGACGGACGTTTTTCCGCAGGAACGTTTGAGTCACGCATACGTGACTCAATTGCTGAACATGGTGTGTTTGGGTCGCAAGGCGTTCCTTCTTCTGAAGCATTTACCGCGCTCTCCACGCAGGATCAGGATGCCCTGATACGTTTTCTCGGTTCGCTCGGCCGCGCTGAGTTTGATAGCGACAGGGACAACGACGTTGAGTTGAATGACTTTCATGGATACAGCGACACTGTAGGTTTTCGTGGATGCTATGGAACAACTCCAACACCAGATGACCCGTGTGCAATTCATGACGTAGACCAAGATGGCGACGTTGACCTTGAAGATTTTGACATCTTCCTTATTGCTTTTGATGACATCCCAGCTGACTGCAATGGCAACGGAGTTGTCGACATGCTTGATATTTTGCTTGGCGAACCCGACGAAGACAACAACGGCATCCTTGACAAATGCCAAACGTGCCTCGGCGACATGAATGGCGATAACACAATAGGCGTTCATGATCTTCTTGGAATTATCGACGCATGGGGAACATGTTCAAATTGTTCTGCAGACATCAATAGTGATGGAGCAGTGAATGTTACTGATCTTTTATTCATCGTTGGAAACTGGGGACCTTGCACCTAATGCTTACACCTATACTTATTGCACAACTTAGCCTTGCAGGCGGCTTCGGCAGCTTTACGAACCAAACAAATGAACGAATGAATAGCGACCCTGCTGTTGGGATAGATGATGTTCAAGAAAAAGATTACGCCTGGGGGGACCTTGACCTTGATGGCGATATTGATCTAGTCTGTGTACGTAAAGAGCCGTTCACTTCTACAGGGAGAAACATAAACGTTCTCTTTATGAATGAAAATGGGGTGCTTGTTGACCGCACTGCTGAGTATGCAACAGCGACAGATGTGGCCGGCGATAACGGATTCCTCACACCAACGAATGACCGCGATGTGGTGCTCCATGACCTAAACAATGACGGTTGGCTCGATATGGTGACTGTCACCACACTTACTGATAACTCGACTAAAGAACTCTCACACCCTCGTGTTTACATAAATCTAGGCGAAAACGATGGCATTTGGCAAGGTTTTCGCTTTGAAAACAACCGAATTCCTCAAATGCACGACACTGCCGGGCCGCGTTTTTGTTCGCTCGCTATTGGGGACGTCACTGGAGATGGACATCCTGATTTGTACTTTGGCGATTACGACAGTGGCGGCGAGCAATTGTTTGACTATAACAACCGACTGCTCATTAATAACGGCAATGGTTTGTTTACAGACGAAAGTACGCAACGAATGAATAGCGAAATGCTTGAATCTGCATTTGGTGCAGCAAGTGAAATCGTTGACATGAACGGTGACGGCGCGCTAGATATTGTCAAACAAACTTCGTTAAATCCGCCACAACATGTTGCCATTACCTACAACGACCCGAACAACGAGGGGTACTTCAATGGCTACGACATCATCGATCAACAAGCGCCGTACTTTGTTACTGCAGGCGACCTAAACGGCGATGGAAGAATGGACCTCGTTGTAGTCGACGACGGTTCTGACCATTACTATTTGAACACCGGAAATGGTGGAGATGGTTTTGCTAACTTCGATTCTTTTACATTAGAAAACACATCAGAGTTCGGCGGCAACACTGTCATACGCGACCTAAATAATGACGGTCATCAAGATGTCATTGTTACAGATGTTGACGTTGATATCTCAGGTTGCTCAAGGGCCACGCATATTTTTAGAAATCTTGGAGACACGCCAAATATCACACTCGATGAGCAAGATGTGGGCATAAGCAACGCAGAGCTTCAAGGAGTGCACGACGTTGCCGTTTTTGATATTAACGGCGATGGTTGGCTTGACATGGTCATGGGTCGGTGTGATACCACTGAAGTCTGGATTCAAGATGCACCAACTGGTGTAGTGTTTTCCTATCCAAACGGCCTTCCAGGGTTCATACAACCCGACCAAACGCTGTCATTCCAAATTCTCGCCACACTTATTGGCGGTGGACAAATCGACACCAATAACACATCTATAACATTGATGAATGATGGCGTACAGGAATCGTATCCACTTGTTGCAATCGAAAAAAACCTTTTCGAAGCGACGATTCCAGCAAATGCATGCGCGACTGAACTTTCCTTTTTTGTTACGGTGTCCTTGACCAAAGGTGGAACCTACAATGACCCGCCTACTGGATGGCATAGCGTAACTGTTGGCGAAGGAACGCAAATCCTGTTCAGAGACGACATGGAAGGTGACATTTCAAATTGGACGGTTACAAACAGCAGCGGTCTTACAACTGGCGCTTGGGAACAAGCTGACCCTGTTGGGACAATTTATAATTCTGAAATGGCCGCGCCAGAAGATGATGTCACCGGTGGAAGCGACAGTGTGCTTTGTTTCATCACTGAAAATGGCGCAGTTGGCGAAAGTGCAGGGCAAGCAGATGTAGATGGTGGTTCAACAACGCTTGTGTCACCACGCCTTGATGTTGGGGGTACCGATGGAATCATTTCATATGCTCGGTGGTTCTTCGATAGTCAAGATTCAGACTCACTCAAAACGTACATCAGTAATGACGACGGTAATACGTGGACATTGGCACAAGAAACAAACAATACAAATTCCACGTGGGAGTCCGCGCAATTTACCGTGAGTTCCGTGATCGAACCAACTGAACAAATCCGCATCGCGTTTGTCACAGAAGATACCGATCCTCCAAGTATCGTTGAAGCTGGCCTTGATAATTTTCAACTTGAAATTATTACATGTGGTGCAAGCTGTCTTGGCGACTTAGACAATGACGGTTTTGTAAATGTTTCAGACTTGCTCGCGATTATTGGTGCCTGGAACTCAACTGACGAAAATGCAGATATTGACGCTAACGGCATCGTTGACGTTGGCGACCTACTTGCCGCCATCGGTAATTGGGGCACTTGCGAGTAACCTCTTAAGATTACCTTGGCGTTTTAAAGTGGATTATCTGGAACCGAAGGCGTCTTTTTTCGTATAATTTGACGAATTAAGTGGCTTTTTGCCCCTTTTTATGCATGATGTACACAGAGAGAAAGGTCTTTACGAGAGATATGAAACGAAACACTATTATTACAGCCGCTTTACTGGGTGTTATAGCACCAGCCGCGATTCTAATTGCCCACCAAGATGATCCGAAAATCAAAGATCGCCAACCAGCTGTAAAGGCGAATGCATTTCGTGCTGACCGCAGCAGTGGTCAAGAACGCTCTCTTGGTTTCGCCTCTGAAAACGTGCAACTCAAATCATGGTTACCCTTGAATGAACTCGACAACGCCGACTCTGGCAACGATTGTTGGGGCTACGTATCGCCATCGGGTCGTGAGTATGCTCTCATGGGCACCTCAAGCGGCACCGTTATTGTCGAAGTAACCAACCCCGGCAACGCGCAAGTCGTTGCTTCGCTTTCTGGGCCGAACAGCCTCTGGCGTGATATCAAAACCTACAGCACCTACATGTACGTAGTCAGCGAAGGTGGCGGCGGCATTCAAGTCTTTAATCTTGCTGACATTGATAACGGCAACGTGCAGACATTAAACTCCGCTGGTTCAGGCGCAACACACAATGTTGTTATCGATACCGAAAGTGGTTTTCTATACAGAACCGGTGGCGCCCCTGATGGCATGTACATTTACAGTCTTGCAAATCCAGCTGCACCTGTTCAAGTTGGCCAATGGACTGACAGGTATATTCACGATGCACAAGTTGTAACGTACACACAAGGACCGTTCGCAGGACGTCAAATCGCTTTTTGTTGCGCTGGCTTTAGCGGTGGCTGGAGTGACACTGGATTAACGATTGTTGACGTTACGAACAAATCAAATACATTTGTTGTTTCTCAAGCGTACTACAGTAACGCTGCTTATTCACATCAAGGATGGTTGTCAGAAGATCGAAAGTACTTTTACCTTAACGATGAACTTGATGAACAAAACTTTGGTGGCAATACAACGACTCGAGTCATCAATGTAGAAGACATTGAAAACCCCTCCTTCATTGGAACATTTACAAGTGGAGTGCCATCCGTCGACCATAACTTATACACGCACAACGGGTATATCTTTGAAGCGAACTATCGTTCGGGTCTTCGAATCTTTGAGACATCCAATCCAACAAACCCAACTCCCTACGGCTACTTTGATACGTACCCATCGGACGACAGCGCAAGCTTCAATGGTTTATGGAATGTGTTTCCATACTTCCCAAGTGGAACTGTTATTGGCAGTGACCTTGAAAGAGGACTTTTTGTTTGGGAACTTGGCATCCTTGACCCTTGCACCCTTCCAGTTTCTGCGTGCGCAACCGATGTTGACGGCAACGGCTTCGTTGGCGTAGCTGACATCTTGGCTGTCATTGATGACTGGGGCGTTTGTGGAGATGGCACGTTCCGACCAAACGGTGATGTAGACGGTTCTTGCTGTGTCGATGTTTCTGACGTGCTTGCAATAGTTGGTACTTGGGGAAGCGAATGTGTAATCACAGGCCCTTGCTGCTTAAGTGACTTTAGTTGCACAGAAGTAAGCGAAACTGGTTGCGCACAACTCGGCGGTACATATTACGGCGATGAAGGACTTTGCGCAGATACTGCGTGCCCTGGTGCTGGCGATGAATACACAACTGCACTCATAGCAACTCAAGGTGCTAATGCATACGATACATCTAGCGCAACTCCGAGTAGCCCTGAACCAGATGATTCGATATGTGCCGGCACCTATATGGAATGGAGTAACTCCCGTGACATCTGGTTCATATGGATAGCTGACTACTCTGGAAACGCGCGCTTCACGACTTGCGATGCATCAAGTTATGACACTTCGATGGCATTGTACGAAGGTAGTGGTGACAACCAAGTCGCATGCAACGGTGATGGAGATGGCGATACTGGTTGCCAATCCTACTACTCAGCGTTCGACTACAACGTACAAGAAGGCACAACCTATTACATTCGTATTGGTGGATGGCAAGGCGCAGCTGGCGCAGGCACGTTGACAATCGAATAATATCTCGAACATGTTCGCAGCACTTATTTGTTTAGTTTTTACAGCAGGCGATGGTACTCCATCGCCTGCTTTTTCACAGGAAGAATGGGCAATTGTGCAGTCATTGAGCCCAGCGGTTCTACTGCCAGATACAACAAATGCTTTTGAACAAAACGGTGACGCTGCAAGTCTCGGGCAAGCCATTTTTTTTGACGAACGCTTCTCATCCAATAAAGAAGTCTCATGCGCCACTTGCCATGAGCCAAAAAAATATTTTACCGATGGTCTCGCTGTTGCCGTAGGCACTGGGCAAACAACGCGCAACTCTCCTACTGTCTTAAATGCAGCACATCAGCGGTGGTTCTTTTGGGATGGTCGCGCAGATACCCTATGGGGGCAAGCAATTCAAACGATGGAACACCCCGCAGAGATGGACTTTCCCCGTGAACAAATCATTTCTACTATTGCACAAGATGAACAACTCACCGCTGGCTGGAATGTTTCTTTTGGCAAATTAGATTTGGATGACATCGATGGCAATTCTGCAAAACTTGCAAAAGCTCTTGCAAGTTACATCACAAAACTTGATGCGACCGAAGCGCCCTTCGATGCGTTTGTCGCAGGCGACAAAGATGCAATCTCAGATTCCGCACAAAGAGGGTTGCAATTCTTTATTGGAGACGGCGGTTGTTTGCGTTGCCATTTTGGACCATGGTTTTCTGATGGTGCATTTCATTCCGTTGGTATAGCACCGCTTGAAGGCGGACCTTTGAAAGATGCCGGCCGAGCGGGCGCTATCGACAAACTTAAAACAGCACAGTTCACTGCCGGTGGCGAACACAGTGATGATCCCGCAGGCATCCGAGCGACCATCTCCAAGCACATTGCAAAACGGCGGGAGGATTGGGGGTCGTTCAGGACCCCAAGCTTACGCAACGTCGAAAAAACTGCACCATTTATGCATGCCGGTCAACTTGCTACCTTAGAAGATGTCGTAGAGCATTATTCAACACTAGAAAATTTTGTAAGCGCGGACCATCACCGGGAAACAATTTTAGAACCACTCAATATGAATGATCAACAAAAACTTGACCTGATTGCTTTTCTAGAGTCTTTAACTGCGCCGTTGCCAGATAAAAAACTACTTACGGCTCCAGAGTGACTTCGTCTTGTGCGCGCTCTATTGTGTCGCCGTTATTAATATCAAAATACAGTTCCCAGTACCCTGGCATGCTCAACAGCATGCCAGTTGTTTTGTAACTACCATCCTCTTGCAACGTCGTCACTGGATCGGTCATCATGCCGTGGCCGTGGGTAGGCATCGCTGCGTCAACACGAAGTGATGTTACTTTGCCTTTACCTTCAACCCACGTTGTCAACTCAAACACTTCGTTGAGCGGCATTTCTTCTGGCGCAGGGCTAAACGTGACCTTCCAGTTTCCCGCATTACTTTTCACGGTGTGGGGAGGCGGATTTTTTTCACGCGTCCAACTTCGACCGCGACCAAACGTAGCTTGCCATGTTCCATCAGGTCTATACAGTTGCGCGCGGTGGTTGCCCCAGTCAACAACGACAATCATTCCATCATCGAGAACGGTCATGCCCGCCGGCTTATACATCTCATGAGGCGCGTAGCCTTTTTCGCCAAATGTCAACAACAGTTCGCCCTGAGGAGAAAAACGTTTTATATTCGAAGCACCAATATCGGAAACAAGAATGTTCCCATCAGCTTCAATTTCGATACCTTGCGGTTCAATAAAACCCGTAATTGTTTGTAGTATTTTAACATCGGGCAACGACGATTGCGTAACTGTTTCGGCAACGGCATCAACTGCCCATAGAGTTTTACCGTCAAGAGCTACTGCAATATCCGAAGAACTTGGCATCATGTTTGCGCCGTCGATTGGTCCATTCAAAGATTCATGACTTTGTGATTTCTGAAACTTCACCATGCCAGGAATTTGTTTGAACGGGCTTTCTGCGTCGTGCTCGTACATAAATGTTTTTAGATTCCCGTCGCCAACAATTTTTATCTCGCCATCATCAATCCACAAACCGTTAACCCACCTAAATTGATGTGGTGCGTTTCCTTCGCCGCCAAAACGAGTTACTGGAATTGGAACATCAAGACCCGTTCGAAACAAATAGATATCGCCAAGTTCTGGTTCTGCAAGAAGAATGAGGTCGTTATGCGAATCAATGTGTTTGCCAAAATGTGCGATGTTCGAAATCAATGGCGCGCTTTCTGATTCACCCTCGCCGAGCTCAAAAATTTGCACTCGACCTTCGAATCCTTCGCACACGACAATTTTTGTTCCATCAGGTGAGATGTCAACAGCATTTGGATAATGCAATTTTCCTTCACCCTCATGCGGAAGTAGTGCGTGGACGCCCCACTTGCCCAGCCAGTTTCCTTCGAGGTCATACTGGTGTATCGCATGCCCATACACATCAGGAATGAGCCAACCGTTGGATGTTTGTGCCGGCACTCCTGCATAAACTACGTCTTCTGTGTCCCAGCTTGGGCGAGCAACAGCTCCGGCTCTAACTTCACCTGATTCGTCAAATTGCAGCTCCATTGGATTTTCAACGGAGGCAGTGCTGATTCGCACACCTTCAGGCGTGATAATGACAATTTCGTCGGCCATTCTGTCTGCTACAGCAATAGTTCCGTCAGGGAGCCAGATTGCATGGGCTGGCTCAAGAAAGCCATCGATTTGGCGTAAAAAAGTGCCATTTGGGCTTAACAACAAGGAAATCAGTAAAAGTGAATTCAACATTTGCATATCCTAACAGGCATCATTTTGAGCTGGTAGAAATAAATATAGCAAATAAGTTTCTCTTTTTTTAAGATGAATCATTTTCTGACACAGATAGGATGCTCGGTCAGAACTTTTCACCGGTAAAAGTTTGATAGTCATGCGTCTTGTACTGTAACACGGTTTTTGAGAGAAACGCTTTTAATTTCGTCAGCGGCGTGCTTCTTTGAATTCTTTTTCGAGCGATCGGCCGACACGCATCTTTGCATGTCTTGCCGACGCGAGCAGTAAGTACAAGCACTGCAAGTGACTGGCCTGCTTTTGGAATCAATCCGCCCATTGACGGCACTTTAGAGGCAATCCATTGTGTTGCATGTTCTAATACATCTGCGAGAACAACGGAGACGAATACACGCCGCACGAGCCGAATGGTACTGATTGAACTCGGACGGACACCGTACTGCAAAGCAATACCGCGCATCATACGAAGTTGACGCCAGCCTACTATGGCGCCATCAATCATCGGCCAGGGCGATATGCCTACAAATGCAGCAATCAATACTGATTCTTTTGCAATCGTTCGATCGACTTGTAAGTCAATCAGTACTAGTTTTTTTATTACAACGTCACGCAATTCTTGCATGGTCCCGGCACTCTCTAGAATATCGCCCTCTTGCAAACGTATTGATTGTACCCAACGTGTCGCTAAACGCTTGGCATGATTGATATCATTGCCTTGAAGGGCTGATGCCAATGCATCTACCCTTCGTATAGAAAAATATCCAGAGAGTTCAGCGAAGCACACATACATAAAACTAGAGAGAAGCAATCCAATGCATGTAATTGTTGACCAACCCATAAAACTGCCTGCATCAAATGCCTCACGAATGAGCGTAACGCAGCCTAGGCATGACCATATAAAAATACCACCTATCACTCCAACGAGCATCAAACATAGTGCATAACGCTTCATACCCAACGTTATTGGTCAAACAAGAACTTTAATTTCAAACAATTCCTCTGAGGCATTTTTAGAAAGACATTTTTAAGTCCCAATTCTTTTTATGGGGAAACGGCAAAAATGGCTTTAAATGAGATTTGATCGATGGTTCTACCAAGATACTCGGTGATAGTCACCAAATCTTCTGCAGCGTTTGCAAAAGCACTCGTAGCCCCTGGAGATGGAGTCATATTGAAAATTACGCCATCACCCTCACTAAACTTAGCAGCGCCCATAAGGAGTTCACCTTTTTCCTCATCGATAAGTTGAGGCCGAACGCCAGTTGTGTGATCTGCAAAATCCAAATCGTCCAACTGCATCGAAGGGACTATTTTAAGCACTTGTTTCAAAAATGTTTTTTTGCCATGTATTGGAATTTCGTAGCCAATGTTTTCATAAATAAACTCACGAATGTCCTTGTCTTTCATGAGGTGAAACAATGTAGTAGCAGTTCCCTTTGTAAAGTGAAATGATTCCATAAAACCAAGTGCAGTTTTTGCATTAAAACGTTCAAGAACTGGCAACATCAACGCCGTTGGCCCAAATCGAGTTGTGTTTGGTTTTGTCATGTCAGGGTCGCCATGAATTGCCGCAAAAGGAAGTTTTGGATTTTGAACGGTATATACTTTACCGTTGAGCACTTCAGGCGCAAAGTAAAAACTTCCAGAAACTGGTAGCACCGAAAAATGTTTCCCCTTTCCCATCGTTTGTGCAAGATGCAGACTATAGGTCCCTGCCGAAACAACAAGGAATTTACAGTGCAACGTATCCCCATGCTTTACCTTCACTTCGAACCCATCTTCAGTGCGTGTAATTTTTATCGCCTCAGTTGACAACTTAACATCAACCGTTTTATCCTTCGCACCCTGCGCTTGCGCAACACAGTTGTCCGTCATGCGGCCGTAATCAATCGCCCATCCCTCGGGGTTGTACAAACCAAAGATCTCGTCGTCTCGTTGCTTACCGTTAACAAGCGCGACATTCGGTTCAATATCTGCAACTTCAGTCGCATTTATTTCACGTAGTGTTGGATATAAATCAGAAATCGAAGAAAAACGATCTTTAACAAACGCAACTTCTTCTTCGCCAACTCCTAGAAGCATTTTCCCGTAATTTCTTTTTAATGTTTGATCGCCCGATCCATTATTGACAAACTGCAACATCATATCGGCACCCCCACGAACGTGTTCCGCTTTTTCTCGGTTGTAGTTCGTTTCAATATCACCGCAATGCAGAGTTTGACTGTTGCTGTGTGCATTTGAATTCAATGGATCGAGGTGGTCGTACTTTTCTATCAAGCACATCGATTGAACATCACTATGCAACGCTAAATCGTATAGCAAGGTTCCGCCACTGATTCCACCACCAATAATAAGTACTTCATATGTTCTATCTTCCATATCTGATAGAGTAACAAGTTAAGGAGCACAACCATGCCATTAGAATTCCCCCATTTTTGCACAGACAATTCACTCGTTTCTAAAGTAGAAACACACTGCATTGGAACGAACGACCACGGGCACGGCACTTCCGTCAGTGATAACATCGAATGCCACAGTGTCCGGCTTGCTGAAACGCAACCAGGAGGTGTTTACGATTGGCATCCAGCTCCAAGAAAACAGTATGTTGTTACACTTAATGGAACAATTGAATTCACCTTTGGCAACGGCGAAATACTCGTTGTAAAACCTGGTGATGTTTTTCTTGCAGATGACCTTGAGGGCAAAGGGCACAAATGGAGAATTATTGGCGAAGAACCATGGCGACGCCTGTACGTTCACCTCGAAAAAGCCCCTGCAACCTAATCTAACAATGTTCTTTAGTCGCCTGCGTTTTGCTTGGCGTCTTCAACCCCGATATCTGCTTCTTTTGCTGGACCGGGCGCAACTTTTGCCTCAGGTAAATCCGCTGTTTTAGCTTGGTCAACTTTTGTTGGTTCTTGCTTATCAGCTTCCTTATCAATATCGTCACCGATACCCTTAATGCCTTTTTTGAACTCAACAATAGATTTGCCCAAGTTTCGGCCAACTTCTGGAAGTCGTCTGCCGAATATAAGAAGCCCAATAATTACGAGAACAACGATTTCCATGCCACCTGGCATACCAAACAGTGCTAAAAATGAAGTTGGATTAAGTAATGTGCTCATTGTGAATTTCCTTGACTGCGGAATGCAGGTATGTCATTCTATCATGCGGGCGCCCGCTCACCAACACATTTGCCTTCACTTTTGGGCAGAAAAGGCATCTCTGGTCGATGAAACAACCAATATGAACTATCGAACAATCGCTACTGTTTCCCTTACTTTTTGCCTTTTTGCGTGCACAAATCAACAAACGACCGCCACTAAACCCAGTTCTGCTCCTGATTACACGAAACCACTTCCTACGGGGCAACCTGCACTTCGAAAAGTTGCAAATAGCAACTGGCCAAACCTAGGCGTTGCTTGGGAAGAACGTGATTTGTTTCTGCAAGACTCAATAGACAATTCGATCAGTTGGTTTGACGCACCTTCAAGTAAACAGTGGTTCCCAATCGAAGACATCACCCATGAGCAGGCAAAAAATTCTCTCATCGTGTTGCGAACAATCATTGCAGAATCGAATTCAAAAAAAGAATTCCTCGAACGAGTTGAAGATCGATTCAATGTTTTTGAATCGGTAGGTTGCGATAACGAAGGCACTGTACTTTTTACTGGGTACTACTCTCCTGATTTCCAAGCATCAACAAAACCCTCGAGCACGTTCAATGCCCCGCTGTACACAAGACCAGATACCCTTGTAACCGACCCTTCGTCAGGTGCGCCACTGGGAAGAAAAACTGCAATTGGAACTCTCGAACAATGGCCCGCAAGAAAAGAGTTAAAATCATCCGGCGAACTTGAAGGCACAGAACTTGTCTGGGTCAAAGATGATCTCGATGCCTACACTATCCAGGTGAATGGCTCAGCGCGTTTGCGAATGAACGATGGCGAACTCATGTACATCGGATACGCTGGCAAAACTGATCGTCAATACACTGGGCTTGGTCATTCGGTTCTCGATGCGGGATTGCTTCCACCTGAAAAATTAAGCTTGCGTGCCATTCGCCGCTTGTATGACAACAACCCTGCATCAATCAACAAACTCATTGACAACAATGAGTCGTTTGTTTTTTTCCGAGAGTACGGTGGTGAGAATTGGCCTGCAGGGTCGCTTGGTGTCCCGGTCACGGCAGAACGTTCAATTGCGACAGACAAAAAAATATTCCCTCGCGGAGGTGTCGTACTTGTGGATACGACTGTCCGCTCACTCACTGGCGAAAAAAAAGCGTTCACCCAATTCATGACTGACCAAGACACNGGNGGAGCGATTCGAGCACCTGGCCGTGCTGATTTGTTCATGGGTATNGGGCCGACNGCTGGCATTAAAGCTGGTGGCCAATACGCCGAAGGAAAGTTGTATTACNTNTTTCTCAAGCCAGACTCAATCGCGATTGTNCACGACTAGTTTTGGCGGCCACGCGCGAACGGCTTTGCCGTTTCGCTCGTCGCCTATCATTTTAGTTGTTCCGTCAAATCCTATACACGTGTCAAAATAATGCATATCGCGGGATGGATCGAAACATGCGCAAAAGTTAAAGAAAACGTCGCCAAGATTCTGGGGATCAACATCGCTGTCCACTGCAAAAATAATCGAAGCCCGCTGGTTTTCTTGATGTGCTTTTTGTAATGCAACCGCACCATCGCCACCGTTTTTCTTATTAATCGAAATTATTTTAACTGCACCATCCCGTGGAGTTGCGTTTGTGCAATCAAAACCTATCTTTCCACCTGCGCCAACTTCTGGCGCAGCATGATCAAGAATATCAAGCGCTCCACGAACAACTTCGATGTCATCCTGGATAGCAATCCCACTAAGTACTTCAAAGACAGCGTGTTCATCGTGCACATCCACAGTTTCATTTACTACGACAATGACTTTTGTCCAAGCAATTTGACCTGCACCCCATAGAGCATGCATCACTTTTCGCGCATTTTCTTTGTACTGCGAACGCATCTTGACGAAAACACAGTTGTGAAACGTGCCAAACATTGGCAAGTGATAATCAATGATGTCTGGAATCATCACCTTCAACAAAGGTAACATGATTCGCTCTGTTGCCTTACCTAAGTAATAATCTTCTTGTGGTGGTGGCCCTACCACGGTTACTGGAAACACCGCATTTTTTCGGTGCGTGACTGCCGCCACATCAACGAGTGGATATCTATCTGGCATTGAGTAATAACCTGTGTGGTCACCAAATGGGCCTTCAAACACTGCTCCTTCGCCAAGTTCGCCATCCTTTGGTTCCCAGCCACAAGGGCCACAATCTGTGTTTACAAATCCTTCAATGACCATTTCACTGTTTGCAGGCACCCAAAGCGGAACCGTTTTTGCTCGAACAAGTTCGATTCCTTTCCCCTGTAAAAAACCTGCCATAAGTAACTCGCTCATGCCTGGTGGAAGCGGACAAGTTGCTGCGTAAGGCAAGACCGTTTCGCCGCCAAAGCAAATGGCAATTGGCATTGGTTCACCAATCGCTTTCCATGAACGCCAATGCGCTGCGCCATCGTGATGAATATGCCAGTGCATTGCAAGGTGCGTTTCGTCGACAAGTTGTGAACGGTACATGCCAATGTTATGTGATTTTGGTTTTGGCGCATCTCTATCGTCCGCATGAATTGTGTGCATTCCTGCGAACGTAATAAATCGCCCACCACCTACAGACGTTCGAGATTGTTGTGGCGAATAATCATAGCCAACCTTCTGCGGGTCTCCATCGAATGGCCAACATTTAATAATGGGTATTCGAGTCAAATCAACATCGCCATCTGCAACCAATTGCACAACTTCTTGACAACGGCCATTCCCCTTGCTGCGCTTTGGCTTCATGCTCATCAATGGCTTGAATTGTTTTACCATTGATACAAGATCAGACAGCCCCGAAGGTGGGGTTATGTTGGTAAATGATGCAATCGTATTGGCTATCTCTTCAAAACATCTTCCCCCAAATGCTTCTTCCATTCTGAAGTAAGACCCAAACGTATTTATTGCAAGCGGAAAATCGCAACCACGAATATTTTCGAACAACAATGCTTGACCCCCGAGTGTTTCTCGCCCTGCATCGAATGTTTTAGCAGTCATGCTAGGCGTGGGACAATCCCTCACTGCCTCAATCTGCGCAAAATTCGTAACATCAAGCATCGGGGAAACTTCTTCGGTGATGCGGCGAAGTTCGCCTTGTTTTTCTAAGTGGTGTAAAAAAGATTGAAGACATTGATGGTGCATAGTAGGAATGGTACACTCTGTGCGTGGCTGCGATACAACTTCAAGGTGTTGAAAAGGTTTATCGAGGCAAAGTGCATGCACTTCGCCGAGTTTCTATCGATGTGATGGACGGTGAAATATTTGGGTTGCTTGGACCAAATGGCGCAGGCAAATCCACACTAGTCAAAATCATCATGACTGTTATCCACGCTTCGAATGTTTCTGGCACACTTCTTGGCAAACCAATCGGCGACCGTAAAACGCTTGAATCCATTGGATACCTTCCAGAACACCACCGCTTTCCCTACTACTTGACGGGCAAACAAGTGCTTGACCATTATGGGGCACTTTGCAAAGTTGGACGAAAAGACCGAATCACTCGAGCGTCTTCATTACTTTCTCGCCTTGGACTTTCTGGCTGGGAAAACAAAAAAGTAGGGACGTATTCCAAGGGAATGCTGCAGCGACTTGGCATTGCACAAGCACTCATGAATGACCCAAAATTGTTGATTCTCGACGAACCAACTGATGGTGTTGACCCCGTCGGCCGACGTGAAATTCGCGACTTACTTGCCGAACTTCGTGAAGAAGGTAGAGCAGTATTTTTAAACAGCCACTTGCTCAGTGAACTTGAAATGGTCTGCGACCGTGTCGCTATCATGGTAAAGGGGAAAGTTACCATGCAGGGCACGATTGACTCACTCACCGTTGATTCGAGGCGGTACGAAATTACAACTCTAGGTTCGATTCCAGAATGGGCAATAGAGTTAGCAGATGATGTTTCAGAAAACTCATTTACGCTACTCGGCGATGACCCTTCAAAAATCCAGCCAATTCTCGATCGTCTGCGTTCAGAAAACATTATTATTGTTTCAGTACAACCCGTTCGTGAAAATCTAGAAGACTTGTTTATGCGAGCAGTCGATAACACTGATGCGCCAGGAGCGATCCGATGATGCAATTCAAAGCATTGCTTATTGATGCATACCGACAACTGAGTGCTGCAAAACTGTTTTGGGTAACTGTTGGCATCTCGGCACTTGTTGTCGTCGCTTTTGGGTCAATCGGGTTTAACTCAGAAGGCATTTCCATTGGCTTTGGGGCATACCAAATTGAATCTGAACAACTAAACGCTGGTAGCCCGTGGGCTCGCGGACTCTACATTGGTATTTTCTCAAACTTCCTCGTTAAAATTTGGCTTGCTTGGATTGCTACCGTGCTTGCGCTCATTTCTACGTGTTCAATTTTCCCTGAATTCGTGCATAGCGGTTCTATAGAACTCACAATTTCAAAACCAATTGGTCGGTTCAAACTATTTATCTCAAAATATATTGTGAGCTTACTTTTTGTCGTGTTGCAAGTTGCAATTTTTTGTTTTGGAATTTTTCTGTGTGTTGGACTGCGAATCGGTGAATGGAATCCTTTGATTTTTTCCGCTATCCCCATCGTCGCTACATTTTTTAGTTACTTATTCGCTGTTTGTGTACTCGTCGGGATCTTGACACGTTCAGGCATTACTGCCCTTCTTATTACTGGCATTTTTTGGATGCTGCTCTGGTCGGTACAAACTTCGGAAGTCGTACTCAATCGTTTTGTTACAAGGTTCAATGTTGACATTGAACGTTTTGACGAAGGCATTATTACAACAACTGAAGAACTTACAACAATTCGTGCAAAATCTGAAACTGATTTTAGAATTCCTAAACTTGAAAAACGAATCGAGACGTACAAAGAAGATAGTACTGAAGCGCAAGAATCTCTTGCTAAACTCGCGCCCTGGCACATGCCGGTAGAGTTAGTGCTAGCCGCTTTGCCTAAAAATGCACAAACTATTGGATTGCTCAACCGTTGGTTAAGTGACCCAGACGGGTTCGACATTGGCGCAATCATGAACGGAGACATGCGTGCCTTCGAAGGTGAAGATGTAAAAGAGTTTGATCCAACAACACGTGGCGCACGAGACCGAGAGGCAAATCGCAGGATTCAAGAAGATTACGAATCTCGTTCGCTTTGGTACGTCCTTGGAACATCCCTTCTTTTTGAAGGGTTCGTTCTTGGACTGGCATCGATGTACTTTTCTCGAAAAGATTTCTAAAAATCTTCCCAGGAACGCACCAGCATTGCGTTTTACCTAAGAATAGTTAACTGCGAGTTGAAGGCAGTCCCAATTCTCTTCCGCGATCACGCGCAGCAATAACTGCCTCTTGAATTGCTTCGGGCACACCATTGGTGTTCATGAAGTCTAAAGCAGCAGCAGTTGTTCCACCCTTGCTTGTGACGGCTTCTCGAAGTTCCCCAGCACTCCTGCCATCTTGAACAAGTAACTCTGACGCGCCAAGCACTGTTTGTTGTGCGAGTTCTGTTGCAACCTCCAAAGAAAGCCCCGCGCGTATGCCACCTTCGATCATCGATTCAGCAAGCATAAACAAATACGCTGGCCCACTGCCACTAACAGCAGTCACTGCATCCATAAGTGATTCATCAACATCAACAGCGACGCCAATTGCAGAAAACAATTCCCGTGCAAGTTCTGCATCTTCATCCGATGCGCCATTACCGAGTGCAATTCCCGCAGCACCATAGCCAATACTGCAAGGCAAGTTTGGCATAACTCGTAC
>NZFX01000074.1 GCA_002689385.1 Phycisphaerae bacterium | reverse complement strand
ATCGTTAAACTCAACAGACTGTAATCCCCACGTATGTCCAATTCTTTGGGTGAGCTGGATATCATCGCAAACGGTACTATCGCCATTCACAAGTTCAAGGCGCCTCCCAATAGAGTCTAAAACACGAGGCAAATAGGTTTTGCTCATCGTAGATCTATTGTTGTTTGCATCTTCCCATTCTTGTTTTTGCACAATGACTTTTGCATTTGGCAATAACATAATGCCCGCTGCATGGTCAAAGTGGAGATGCGATAAAATAACAGTACCGATAGAGTCTGGGTTAACTGAGTGTTCGTTGAGGACGTCCAGAATGGTGGTGCCGTTCATAGCGAACATGTCGACTTCTTTGTCGTTCCAGCCATCGCCGTACCCAGTTTCGATGAGAACATGCTCACCGTCTTTTTCAAGAAGAACGCAGTTGCACGCTTCTGGAATTCTGTTTTTTTCGTCTGGCTCTACTAACCTTGACCAAAGCGCCTTTGGAACAACCCCAAACATGCTCCCGCCATCTAGGGCGAATCTACCCGCGTCCAGAAGCGTCCAATTCCAAGTCATGCCTTGACAAGTCGAGCGCGAATATCGTTGCAGCCCGCAAGTGCATTTCTAGTGTCGATGACAAGCGAAGCATTAAGTGCGATGGCATCCCAATCAATGCAGGAGTGGTCAGTAACAATGAGTACCGCATCAAAACCACTAAGAGTATTTGAATCAAGAGAGATGGACGATAGGTTTACATCGTGTCCACGCATTTTTGGAAAATCTTGTACATGTGGGTCGTGATACGAAACACAAGCGCCGCGTTCAATGAGGTCTTCAATAATAAATACTGCAGGCGTTTCTCGAATATCATCAACGTCTGGTTTATAGGCAACCCCGACAACGAGCACAGTTGCCCCACGTAGGGATTTTTTGTCGTCGTTGAGTGCAGATGCAACTCTATCAACGACGATGCCCGGCATTTTCTGATTTACCTCACCAGCAAGCTCAATAAATCGAGTTGGCATACCAACCTCTTTTGCTTTCCACGTTAAGTAAAAAGGATCAATTGGAATACAGTGGCCGCCCAGACCAGGACCAGGATAAAACGCCTGGAACCCAAATGGCTTTGTTGCTGCGGCTGCGACAACTTCCCAAATGTCTACGTCGAGTTTTTCCAAGATGAGTTTCATCTCATTGACAAGTGCGATGTTGACGGACCGGTAAATATTTTCAAGAAGTTTTGCAGATTCGGCAACTTCTGCTGAACTGACCAAGTGTGCGTGTTGAATGACTCTGCTGTAAAACGAATAGGCAATCTCTCCACTTACATCATCGAGCCCGCCAACAAGTTTTGGAATAGTTTGGGTTGATTCAGATTTGCGACCCGGATCTTCTCGTTCTGGGCTGTACGCAACGAAGAAATCTTCGCCATGCGTTAATCCACTCGCTTCAAGAATCGGGAGCATCTCGTCGCGGGTTGTTCCTGGATAGGTTGTTGATTCAAGAACCACAAGTTGTCCCTTGCGAAGAACATCCGCAACGGCCTGTGTGCTTTCAAGCACGTAGGTAAGATCGGGTTCGTTGTGCGTACCAAGTGGCGTTGGGACGCAGAGCAAAACAATGTCAGCATCTTTTAGCGCTTCTGGATTGTCCGTTGCGGAAAACCTATCTGCCGCAGCGAGCTCTTTTGAAAAGTCATCGCCAAGGTGCTTGAGGTATGGGGTGCCGTTATTTAAACACTCTATTTTGTTTGGGTCAACGTCAAAGCCCAGAACTTCGTATCCAGCGTCAAAGACAGCAACGGCAAGAGGAAGACCAACGTATCCCATGCCAACAATGCCAATACAAGCAGTTTTGTTTTCAATTTTTGCGAGTAATTCGGCGGAAGCAGTTGTCATTTGTGCGGTACTCATATGGAGGGGATCAAATTTTCAGGGTTTTCGAGTAATTCGCACACTGTACGTAAGAACCGCGCGCCTTCTGCGCCATCTACAACGCAGTGGTTGCAACTTAAACTTAGTGGCAAAACAAGCCCGGCATAAAATGCACCATCTTTTGTAAGCACACGTTCTTTTGAGCGGCCAACGGCAAGGATGCCAACTTCGGGGTAGTTGATAATTGGAGTAGCGAACATGCCGCCATAACTTCCAACATTTGAGATTGTAAAAGTTCCACCAGATAATTCTTCGCGAGGGATTGACCGGTCACGACATGCCTTTGCAAGGCGCACAGTTTCATCAGCAAGCTGAATTGGACTGAGTTTATCAGCGTTTTTGATAACTGGAACCATAAGCCCATTGTCAGTGTCAACCGCGCACCCAAGGTGCACATTTGAATGAAGTAAAATCTCTTCGACAAAGTCATCCACGGTTGAGTTCATGCTCGGGTGTTTTTTGAGCGCTTTAGTCACAGCAGACATAAGGAACGGAAGTAAACTGAGTTTGCGACCCATAAGCTCACTCAGTGCTTTGCGCTTTTTATCAAGCAGCGTTACATCAGCTTCGTCAATAACTTGAAAGTGCGCAGCTTTCTGCAAACTGTTAGTCATTGCTTCTGCAATTTTTCGACGAATACCTCTGAAAGGAATTCGTTCTGAAACACCCTCTTGTGGAACGCTTACTCGCGTAGCAAGTTCTTCGGTGGGAACCTGCTCAACAACAGCGGCAATAGGTGCAGCAGTTGGTTGTACTACTTGAGTAACAATTGTTTGTGCACCATGTGATTCGATATCAGATGCTGTCACACGTCCACCACGCCCAGTTGGCGTAACAGTGTTAATGTCAATATTCTTATCGCGAGCAATTTTTCGAACAGCAGGGGTCGCCGATGCTTTTACATTGGTAACTTCTTCCGCAGCAGGCGAAGATGTTCTCGCAAAACTTGCAGGTACGCTCATGCTATCGTCAACAGCGCCAACAACACAACCAGTGTCTGGCGGAGTGTCGTCAGTAACAGGAGCATCACTCGCCGACTCGTTCGCGATGTTGTAGTTCACAAGAATACTGCCAACAAGGATAATGTCTCCCTCAGCTCCATTCAATGATTGAATGACACCTGCCCACGGACTAGGCACTTCAACAAGCGCCTTGTCGGTTTCCATCTCTGCAATCGTTTGGTGTTCTTGCACAGTGTCACCCACTGAAACACACCATTTGATGAGTTCTGCTTCGTGCACGCCTTCACCAAGGTCGGGAAGAATAAAGTGCGATTGATCTGCTGGTTGTTTTGTAGCCATAATAATTAGTACGCGAGAGTTTCGGTAATTGCCTTGCTGATGCGCTGTTCATCAGGAAGATAGTCAAGTTCAAGTTTATAGTACGGCATGATGGTATCGAAACCACATACACGTTGCACAGGCGCTTCAAGATGTAAGAAGCAGTGTTCCATAACTCCGGCTGCAATTTCTGCGCCGAGTCCACAGGTCTTAGGCGCTTCGTGTACAACAACGCAACGGCCTGTTTTGTTTACTGATTTTGAAACCGTGTCCATATCAATTGGCGAAATAGTACGAAGGTCAATAAGCTCAATTGACTTCCCCGATTTTTCGATGGCATTCATACACTGCACGACTGTTGCTCCCCATGAAACTATTGTGAGTTCTTCGCCCTCACAAACAGTTCGAGCTTCGCCAATAGGAACCATGTATTCATCTTCTGGAACTTCTTCTCGGAACGCTCTATAAATTCGTTTTGGCTCGAAGAATATAACTGGGTTTGGATCGCGAATAGCGCTGATCAACAAACCCTTTGCATCGTAAGGCGATGAAGGCATCACAATTTTTAGGCCAGGCGTGTGTGTATAAATTGCTTCTGGGCTATCGCTATGCAGTTCTGGAGCGTGAATGCCACCGCCAACGGGAACACGAAGTGTTAACGGGCAAGTGATACCACCACGGGTCCGTGTGTTAAAACGCGCTGCTTGATTTGTCAGTTGGTCAAACGCAGGACCCATGAAGCCCTCAAATTGAATTTCTGGAATTGGGCGAAGTCCACCCATTGCTAAGCCAATTGCCGTTCCCATTATTCCAGACTCAGCAAGCGGTGCGTCAACAACTCGGTCTCCGCCAAATCTTTGAAACAACCCTTCGGTTGCTCTAAATACACCACCATTGAGACCGATGTCTTCACCGAGCAGGAGTACACGGCTGTCTTTTTCCATTTCTTGGATGAGCGCGAGGTTTATAGCTTGAACGAGTGTGAGATTTGCCATTATTGCACCGCGCCTTCTTTAGGTTGAATCGTAACTTGTGACGGGTCTTGACCAAGACTGCTTGTGCGCATTGTGTCTCGTTGCAACTGCAGTTGCGGCGAAAGGTCGGTATACATACAGTCAAAGAAGTCGTTTGATGTTGGTGCTTCAATTTCTTCAGCGTTTTTAACAACAGTAGTAACAATTTTTGAAGCTTCAGCGAGTTGCTCTTCTTCTTGCGCCGATGACCAAAGGTCTTTGTCTTCAAGGTATTTTCGTAACCGAATCATTGGGTCACGCTTTTCCCACATTGCTAATTCGTCAGCATCGCGATACCGACGTGCATCATCCGCAGTCGTGTGATCACCAAGTCGGTAGGTAAGCGCTTCAATAAATGTTGGTCGGTTGTTATCCCGAGCGTTCTTGACAGCGTCACGAACAACTTTAACCATTGCAAATATATCGTTGCCGTCCACTTGTACGCAATCCATGCCATAGGCAATACCACGCTGAGCAACGGTTGGCGCAGAACACTCAAGTTTTGTTGGTGTTGAAATAGCCCATCCGTTGTTTTGGCAAACAAACACAACCGGCAAATCAAGGTTTGCAGCAAAGTTTGCAGCTTCATGGAAGTCGCCTTCACTTGTTGCACCATCGCCAAAGAAGGTGCAAGCAATCGCGCCATCTTTTTTATACTTGCTTGACCAGGCAAGGCCAGTAGCGTGCAGCATTTGCGAGCCAATTGCAATGGCAGGTGGAGTGACATTACAATTGTCAATGTGGTTTCCACGTTCATCGCCCATCCAGTGCAACAAAATTTTCTCCATTGGAAGACCGCGCCAAAAAAGTCCCGCGTTTTCTCGGTAACAAGTCACCATCCAATCTTTTTCTTGCAATACGTACGCCGCCGCAAGTGGTGGAACTTCTTGACCACGGTTTTCGGGGTATGTGCCCATGCGACCAGATCGTTGCAACTTAAATGCAATCTCATCGAGGTGGCGACAAACCATCATGTGTTTGTACATTGCTACAACATCTTCGTCTGGAATTAGTCCGGCGCCAAGATCTGCATCGAAACTGCCGTGCTCATCAAGGATCGAAACGTGTTCAATCTTTGTTTCAAAAATAGTTTTAACCGGCATGTATACCTGTCTCCTTCGCGCCAGAAATTCGTTGCTCTGCAATTTCGACTGCAGCAGCGTAGGTTGAACTCGCCGCTTCACCGCGTTGCAAAATTTGCAAAGACGTTTCAAATATCTCGTCGTTTTTCGTTTGAAGTGTAGCGTCGATCATGCCCAGGTGCATGCCCGCAAGGTGAATAAGTCCGCCAGCGTTCACAACAAAATCTGGTGCATAGACAATGCCAGCGGTTTTTAATGCAACTGCATCTTCTTCCGGATCACCAAGGATGTTATTGGATGCACCACATAGAATTTGGCATCGTAAACTTTGCACCATCGAGCCATCTATTACGTTACCAAGTGCACAAGGCGCAAGGATGTCGCATTCTTGAGTCAGGATGTCAGCATCGTGCACGGCAGTACACCCATAGGTTTCAACAACATGGTCGACGCTTTTCTTATTGATGTCGGCGACAATTACTTTTGCGCCTGCTTCTGTGAGAAGCCGGCATAGGTTTTGTCCAACGTGTCCAACGCCTTGCATTGCAACAGTAATACCTGAGAAATCATCACCCTTGCCAGCATGCAACAAGCTTGCGCGCATGCCGTGAAAGGTACCCATGGCTGTCCACGGTGAAGGGTCACCGCCTCGAGACACAGTCTCGCCGCCCATAACGTGGTTTGTTTCGGAAGCCATCCAATCAATAAATTCGATGTCAACACCAACATCTTCAGCGGCAATGTATGCGCCGTTGAAGGTGTCCACGAATCTGCCCATCGCGCGGGCTTCCGCTTCAGTTCTTGGCTGCTCACGGTGTGGAAGCATGATGACACTTTTTGCCCCACCCATTGGCAAACCAGAAACCGCCGCCTTGTATGTCATCCCTTTGGATAAACGCAATACGTCGTAGACAGCGTCTGCTTCGGATTCGTAATACCAACGGCGTGTACCACCGAGCGCATTACCAAGAGCAGTAGAGTGTATTGCAATAATTGCTTTCAACCCTGTTTCAGGATCGTGGTGGAAGCAAAGTTGCTCGTGACCTCGGTCAACGATTTGTTCAAAAATGGAATCAGTTTCTTGCATGTTGTGTATATCGTAAATGAATTAGTGTGTTGCAGTTTTCGCTTGTTCGATGAATAGTGACCCACCGCTAAATTGCTGAATCCCGTCCTGGTTATTCACCTTGCCGGCACCGTGCGCATCTTTGTCAGGCGTGCTTTCTGGAATGTAATAATCGCTGTTTGGAAGTGTTTCACCAAACTCCCAAGCCTTTTCGCTAGCCTTTAACATAGCGCCGTCAGGATTTTCCCGAAGGCCACGAAGCCAACCATTAATTTTATATGTGCCGTAGTCCATGATGTAATCAAGCATCGCTTTATCGTGGTCAACTTGTTTTGCATCCGCATCACTTCGAACCGTTTTATCCATCTTCGAGATAGAGCATGCCATGGCGTGAATCCAAATCGAAATCCAACTTAGTCGATATTGCGTTGTTTGGTTTGTAATTAACGCTTCTTCTTTTTCTTTGAACATTAGTTTTACTTGATGCGAGAATTCACGGATGTGATTTGAGAGCGTGCGCGCGTGAACATCAAGTGACGAATCTGCCATTGTGACTTTTGGAGCAGAGCGCCGTACACCAAGGAATAACTCCATGGCGATTTTCATTGCAGCGCCAATGTTTTTAACTGGATTTGCTTTTACACCAAGCATGAACTCGCCAAGTTGTTTAGAGCCATACCCAAAGACAAAGTTGTGCATGACTTCGTTAGCGCCTTCAACAATTGGATTGATTCGCGAATCTCTCCAGAGCCGTTCGACTTCGTTTTCAGTCATGTATCCTTCGCCGCCCATGACTTGCATCGCCTCATTCGTGCAACGGAATCCGTATTCAGAACAGAAGACCTTGCAAACAGCGGTTTCAAGCATGATGTCTTCGTCGTTACGGTCAACCATACCAGTTGTTACGTAGAGCATCGCATCCATTGCCCAAACGAACGCACCCATACGAGCAAGCCGTTCTCTTGTTAACTCAAACTCGCCGATTGGTCGGTCGAATTGATATCGGTATTGCGCCCACTTAATCGCTTGTTCGTATGCAGACGCTCCCGCTCCAACCATGCCAGCTGCAAGTGTGCAACGTCCCCAATTCAGGCATGTCAGTGCAAGGACAATTCCCTTGCCTTCCTTGTGCAATAGATTTTCGCGTGGAACCTTTACATTTGTAAATCGAACACGACCTTGCCATGTTCCACGGATACCACACTTCGAACGGTTTCGACTGAATATGTCAACACCCTTCATGTCAGGCGAAACAATAATAGCGTTAAACTTATCTTTTGTTTCTCCAGTTTTCGGATCGGTCATTTTGTATTTTGCCATCACGGTGAACATGCAAGACTGCGCAGCCGAAGTAGCCCATTTCTTTTCACCGTTGATAATGTAGTACTTACCACATTCGCTAAGTTCACAAGTAGTATGTTGGCCTTGCGCATCGCAACCAACATCTGGTTCAGATAAACAAAAAGCGCTGAGCGCTTCGTTCGCAATTTTTGGAAGCCAATATTGTTTTTGCTCTTCGGTGCCAAACAAGGTAACCGCGTTGCAACCAATCGAAAGGTGTGCTGAAGCCATAACCGCAGAAGAGCCGCAAGAGCGACCAATGCGTTCAAGCACGCGGTTGTAACTCGTTACGCCAAAACCTTGCCCACCATATTTCTTTGGGACGATCATGCCAAACACGCCCATTTCGAAGTAACGCCTAATCACCCAGTTTGGTATCTCTTGGTTCTGGTCAATTTCAACGGTAGGGTGTTCAGTGCGGAAGTATGTGTCAAGTTCCTTGAGCATTTCGTCGCAGCGCGCACGTTCTTCTGTTGGTTCTTCAGGATACGGGAACACCATATTTTCGCGGAAGTTTCCCCAGAAAATATTCTTAATGAAGCCCATTGTTTCTGGTTCTGGTCCAAGCATTTCCTCAGCATCTTTGATTTGCTTGATGTCTTTTTTGGAAACGTTCTTTAGTTGGCTAGTAAGGTCTGGTTTACTCATTTTTTGTTTATCCTTTAGACAAAAATGCATCGAGTTTTTCTTGAGCGACAGGTGTGTTTCGGAGCCTCACCAATTCACATTGTTCAACGGCAACCGCTGCGGACCAACCTGTGCGGGTGCCTGTTTCAACAGCAAGGAATACACTCGTTGCTGCTTCAGTACGTTCAGTTTCATTTCTAGCTTTTTTCAGTGCATCAGAGTACACATCACACTCTTGGGGGGTAATCGCTTTTGGGGTATCGCTTGAGGCGGACTGTCCCTCTAGCCACGTTTCGCAAGCGGTTGTTAAGTCATCTGGTGTTTCGACAAGAACGTCTATGAGACCACTTGGCACAGCAGAACTCATAAACGGTGAGCCTGTTGCCGTTGCACATATGGCAGTTGCGGGATCAATCCGAGCAGGGAGCATTTGCGATCCACCCCAGCCGGGGCAAATTCCAAGCCCAGCTTCAGGTAAACCGATTGGATAGGGTTTCCCTTTGCTTGTAACTTTTGAGGCCACGAGACCGTCGCAATGCATGGCGACTTCAAGACCACCGCCAAGGGTTGCGCCATTTATACAGGCGACTGTTGGGAAGGGGAGGGAAGCAATTCTGCCAAAGACAGTCGTACCAAAAGCAAGGTACGCATGTAGTCCCGGATCGTCGAGTGAATCAATTTCAGCAAGGTCAGCACCCGCGACAAAAACTCGCTCGCAATCACTGCGAAGTACAAGACCGAATACTCCGTCGAGTTGGTCAATCTCATCAAGCGCAGTATGTAAACGTTGGATGAGTGCTCGGTCGAGGACAACAACGGGGCGGTCGCCGCTGTCGAGCCAAAGCGTCGCTATTCCAGCGTTACTTACTTCAATCTTTAGAGTGTTTTGTTGGGTGGATGTTGCCATGAAATCTTTCTGTATATCCCCATTTTTATGCTGTTTCGCGCGGTTTACCGCGCCCCTCATTGTACCCGATTCTTGACCACAACGGGAATTCTCACTTACCGAGCCCAGCTCCTAAAACGCGCAGATAAAAGACACTGAGCTTAGAAAACCACCCTTTTTGGCCCAATAATCGTCTCTGAGGAATTAATTTAAATCGCTACTTTGCGTACAGAGGACCTAAGCGGGCCTGGGCCTCATCGCCAGCAATGATTTTGGCAGATAAATCGGCGCCTTTTTGTAAAATATCGTCGTTTAAAGAGCCGTCAAGCTCATTTAGCCATCGTTTTGTCGTGGCGAGCGCATTTTTACCGCCCTTGGCGAGATTTTCAGCAAAATCAGTGACCGCAGTGGGTAAGTCTTCCAATTCACACAAATGTGTTGCTAAACCAGCTTTAAAGCCCTGTTCTCCGCTCATTGTCCCACCAGCAAGCAACATGGCTCGAGCTTTTCCAGCACCAAGTTTTTTAATGAGCCACGGCGCCACAACAGCGGGGCAAACACCAAGGTCAACTTCTGGATATCCAACCTTCGACTCAGGATGCGTAAACGCAAAATCACACACAACCATTAGGCCACAACCACCCCCAACAGCGGCGCCCTGAATACGAGCAATCGTGGGTACCGGAAGATTACGAATCCGCCGAGAAACCCTTGCGAGTCCTTGTAACATTGCTCCCATTGCTTGGGGGTCATCAATAACACCCTTTAGATCCATTCCTGCACAAAATGAACGACCGTTGCCCGCGAGTACCATGCACCGCATGTCCTTGTGTTGTTCTATTTCATCGAGTCCATTATGCAGCGCATCAATTAATTCAGCTGAAAGGGCGTTATGTTTTTTTGCTCGGTCGAGCGTAACTGTGACAATGTTTTGTTGTTCTGTAATTTGAATCATGTGTATACCCTAACTTTTTTACGATGGATTCATGCGGATCAGTTTAGCCAGTGCCTCTCCTGGGTCAGACTCTCTCATGAGCGATTCACCAACAAGCACGATATGAACACCGTGTGACCGCAATGTATCAAGGTCTT
Organism: Phycisphaerae bacterium; assembly: GCA_002689385.1. Lineage (GTDB taxonomy): Bacteria > Planctomycetota > Phycisphaerae > Phycisphaerales > SM1A02. The sequence goes on along the minus strand of NZFX01000074.1, from coordinate 64,805 downwards.
CGGGTGCAGTAATTCCAGATTCGCTCACAACGGTCGATGTGTCATCAATGACATCAACCATCCGAACCGTGTGTTTGATATCCGTTTTCATCGTTTCAAGATTACGATTGTTAATTCCGAGCAAACAATACCCTGCATGCGGAAAACCCACATATTGCTGTATTTTTAACAAATTTCCCATATCGTGCGCTTCGACAAGCGTTGTCATCTCAAGCTCCTGGGCAAGAATCATATAGTCGACCAACTGCCCCTCAGAGAGCACTTCAGAAATGAGCAAGAGGGCATCCGCACCAGCAGCTCGAGCCTCCCAAATTTGATATGCATCAACGACAAAATCCTTCCGCAGGACAGGTAAGCCCACCGCGCTGCGAATTTGAGGAATAAAATCAATGTTTCCTCCAAAAAAATGCGTATCTGTCAAACAAGAGATGGCGGCAGCCCCCGCCTTCTCGTACGCTTTAGCAATGGCAACAGGATCAAAATCTTCTCGTATGATTCCAGCTGAGGGACTCTTGTATTTTACCTCGGCGATTACACTTGTACTTCGCTTGGTGTGCCCGTTAACCACCGCACCAAAAAAGTTACGCGGTTTATCAGCAGATTCTGCCAAGGCGCGTACTTCCTCGACGGGCTTCTCTTTACAAAGAGCCGCAACTTCGTCGCGTTTGTATTTTGTAATATCGCTTAGTGTAATCGTCATGTGTTCATCAATTGCCAAGGGTAGCGAAGAAGCTCAGTTTGTGGAAGTGCCTTCCATTGATTTAGTAACCCTACTTCTAACACTCTTCTCCATGGCTATCGGAGTTTGGTTCGTAAAGTCTGGACACGCAAACCTTCCGCACCGTGGGTATCTTGATCCAGCCATCACTCCAACTATGGCAATTTTGCTCTGCGGTGCCATGTTTATCCTTGCTGGCATAGGTGGCTGGTGGGGGTTTAATCACGTACCAGAGCAACAAAGCACGATTGTTGGCACTGCGTGGATGATTGGCTCATCGATGGCGGCACAAATTCCAGTCGTATTGCTGTATGCGAAATTTCGCAGAAAATGCAGCTCTAGACACATTTTGCCCGTTTCTGTCATCGCGTTCATGGTGTTTGTGCCCCTAACCCTTGCAGTTGCGGGGCTTGCTCATATCCTTTTTGCTAGGCTTGGGCTTGAATCACCAACAGATATTGGGCATAAGACGCTCGAGCAAATTGTTCACACACCCTGGTCTTCTGCAACATGGGTTGTGATTGTCTGCGTGACTATTGGGGCAGGTATTTTTGAAGAAGTGATGTACCGCGGTCTTCTTTTGCCAACATTTGTCGCGGTATTTGGTGGGAAGTCGGTCTGGCGAGCAATGTATGCAACAAGTGCACTTTTTGCCATTATGCACATCGGAGCAGCGCAACCATCGGCAATCATTGGGCTCTTTATCCTCTCTGTTGGACTCTGTTGGGCACGAGTAAAAAGCGGCGGCGTGCTTGCTCCGGTACTCATTCACATAATTTTTAACGCAATGAATATCGCATTTGTTTACAGTACGAAGATATGAGCACACGCGAAGTCATTCTTACAGGCGACACCCCAACTGGGCAGTTGCACCTTGGTCACTATTTTGGTTCGGTTCAGAGGCGAGTCGAGTTGCAAGAAACGCATGATTGTTATTTCTTGCTTGCAAACATGCACGCATACACAACGCGTTCTGACACACCAGATGAAATTCATGCAGACACGCTTGAAATTGTTCGCGATTATTTGGCAATGGGAATTGACCCAAGCAAAGCCGCAATCACGTTGCAGTCTGAAGTTCCCGCAATTGCGGAACTTACTTTTTTGTTTGCAATGTTGTTGCCGTTTAATCGTGTGATGCGAAACCCAACCCTTAAAGAAGAAATAAAAGTGAAGGGCCTTGGGGAAAATTACAGTTTTGGTTTTCCGTTATATGCGGTAGGTCAAACTGCGGACATCCTCGCGTTCCGTGCGCATGCCGTTCCAGTTGGCGAGGACCAAGTGCCACACATTGAACTTACACGCGAAGTTGCAAGGCGGTTTAACAAACTGTATTGCGGCATTGACGACAACGTTGAAGACGACGATCCAATCATGGAAGAAAAAGGCGTATTTCCAATTCCCCGCGCAGATGTAGGCAAGGTTGGAAAACTTATGGGAACAGACGGCGTGAATAAAATGAGCAAGTCATTGAACAACGCGATTCTTATAACTGACACTCCAAAAAAAGTTAAAAAGAAACTTGGTCAACTGTATACAGGTCGTCAATCAATGACAGACCCCGGTGATCCAGACAGCCCACTGATGCAATACGTTGATATTTTTATTAAAGACAAAGAGCGTTCGGCAGAACTAAAAGACAAATATGTTCGCGGCGATAACATCGGCGACGGGCATATTAAAGTCGAGATAGCGGAATCAATCAGCGAGTTACTCACACCAATGCAAGAGCGAAGGGCAGAGTACGAGGGCGATGATGACACAATCATTGATATTGTTCGCGACGGCACCGCTAGAGCAAATGTAAAAACAGAAGAAACTCTCGCCATGGCAAAAGAAGCATGTGGACTAGGATTCTTTAATCGATCGATTTCCTTCGGAGAATAACTATGAAATTATTACTCGTTAGCACAGTCTCGCTTTTTCTTTTCGCTTGCCAAAACCCATCAGGCAATCCGGAACTTGCCTCTGTCCCATATCCGATGGGGCTGCATGTTTCGAACTCTGTACCAATCCAGGTTATTCGTGATGAAGAGTTTGTAAAAATAGTCAACAGCACTGCAGATGATTACAACACCGCAATACTTTGGGTGAACCAAAGATACTCAGCAAAACTAGCGCCACTTCTTGCTGGTCAAACAATGCGAGTTAATCTTTGGTCACTTCGAGATTCGTTCGGAGAGCAGTTTAATGCTGGTGGCATCTGGAGAACAGACGAGCCAACGCCATTAGTCATTGCCGAGTTGCAAATTTCAGACGACAACCCTCTGGTGGGGTTAATTGTCATTGGTCAACAGGATTAAAACATGTCGGTCAATATGAACCCTTCGCAACTAAGCGATGTGTCACATGCTGACATTGCAGAGTTTGCAAATAATCTTCTGATTGATCCAAGAATTCCAGCGCTTGTTAAGGGGTTTGATGTTCCGTTTTATCAAGCCGGCTTGGCCGGATACAGCGATGGCGCCATGCGATTGATTGCACGCCAGCACGGCTGCCCATTTTGTGTCACTGAAGCGTTGCTTGATCGCACACTCATAAATGGCGGAAAAGGTCGAAGAAAAGAAGATCCAGATTTACTCGCAGAGGAGGCGGGTGAAATCGAAGGGAACACAGCAGCCGGCTTGGACGACCACCCAATAGCGGGGCAAGTGATTGGAACTAATCCAGACGAGATGGCAAAGGGAGCACTTATTCTTGCGGGAATGGGGTATGAGGTTATTGATGTAAACCTTGCTTGCCCAGTTAAAAAAGTACGTAGACGAAATCGCGGTGGGCATTTTTTAACAGCACCATGTCAAGCGAAAGAAGTGTTGACTGCAGTTCGCGAATCTGTACCCGAACATATCCCAGTAACCGTAAAACTTCGACGTGGTTGGGATGACACAGTTGAGTCGTCAGAGAATTTTTATGCAGTTTTTGACCACGCATACGAAACGGGTTTCAGTTGGGCAACGGTGCATTCACGAACGGTCGAGCAACGGTATATTGGCCCTTCTGATTGGTCATTCTTAAAAGAGTTAACAACACGCCGGCCAGATGCACTTGTTTTTGGAAGTGGTGACATTTGGTGCGCCGCCGATATTTTTCGAATGATGGAACAAACGGGTGTGCACGGAGTTTCTATTGCGCGTGGTTGTATTGGTAATCCCTGGATATTTAATCAAGCGCGCGCCCTAATGTCGGGAAAATCACCGTTGCCGCCAACGGTTTTGCAACAACGTACGGCATTGCTGGGCCATATCGCACTATGTACACAATTGCACGGAGAAAAAAAGGGCTCCCGGCTAATGAGGAAATTTGGAATTCAGTTTTCTAAGTACCATCCAGAATCGGAAAACGTGCGTAAGCAGTTTATTCAGTCACAGTCAATTGAAGAGTGGAAAACAGTGATTGAAGAATTTTATTCTTCTTCAAACTGTTGACGTTGTTTTTGCGTTAGAAGATGTAAAATCAAGTGGGTGGTTGTGTTGTTAAACTCTTGGATTTCAGCACTTTTTTGTAACAATTCATTTTTGAGTTTGTACGCTAAAGAACCAACTGGTTGACCACAGCCACGCGACCATGGGTCGAAACCTAACTCACTTCTAGCGCGTACGACAAGTTCAACGATAGTCTGGTTTAATTTTTCATGCAACGAGTTCCAAAGTTTAAACTGTTGGCGAGCACTTGCAAGGGTGTCTTCATCTTGGATATGCGTTGTTATCCAGTCTTTTACACGGTGTACATGTTTGCCCCGGTCGATTTGTGGGTAGAGATGAACTATTATCTTTTCGTTTAGGTATGGAGTTATGAGTTTAAGAAATGTACCCCAACGTTGCATTGCTTGTTTTTCAAACGTTCTGCATTTCTCACTATCACCCAATGTTTGCATGGCGATGCCGTAGTACCTGTCTGTGCGGTCTTCGTCTATATTGTTTTGCAAAAATAAATCGACCCGAACCACTGCATCTGCCGGCATGTTTGAAATGTCCAACCAAACTACGCCTTGCCACGGATTCTTCGCTTCCCGAGCTCGAAGCAGCACCGTTCTTCGAAGATTGGCGATGCTGATTTTCCATTGTGGACCTTCGTTGAGTGCTGCCAGAGAAGAAAGCAAAGTATCGAACAAATCATCACCAGCCTGCTCTTTGCTAAGTTGTTGCATTAGATCCCCTGCAGGGGGCGTATCCATATCGTCTTCGCGTGAGTATTCTTGCTCTAGGGTGATGAGCTGTTCAAGATAATCATCAAATACAGCTTGGGCTATAAATGCGGTATCTCCTTGAGTTGAATTACCAATTGACAACTGAAAATCTTCTTGCGTGCATATTGGCTGCATTGTTCCGCTTCCCGAAATACTCACTATCGCTACCAATATTAACCCAATGCTCATGCATTCATTCTATCAAACAAATAAATATCTAAGAGACATATCGAGCATCTCAAAAAACCGCTGAGGAATAAATTTGTTCGAAAAACACCGTTTTTGAGTCAAAAATAGTCTCTGGGGAATTAATCTGCTTTAGCGGACTATGGCCTGGGGTGGTATTTGGCGACGACGGATTTAAGTTGGGAGCGGTCGATGTGTGTGTAAATTTGAGTAGTTCCAATATCGCTATGTCCAAGAAGTTCTTGAACAACGCGAAGGTCGGCACCACCAGAAAGCATGTGCGTTGCAAAGCTGTGTCGAAGCGTATGCGGATGCACTTTTCCAAGGTCAGCATTCTTCGCCAGTTTGCGAATGATTTGCCAAATAGATACCCGCTCAAGTGGGCGACCCGTGTTTGAAAGAAGCAAATGTCCCATGTCTCGCCCATCATCAAAGCGCAAAAGTTTCGGGCGAAGTTCCGCGGTGTACTGTTGAATAGCTGCGATGGCAGGTTTGCCAATTGGGACGAGCCGCTGTTTATTCCCCTTGCCCGTTACCATCACAACAGCAAGTGTTTCTTTAAAATCGTCCGGCTTAATTCCCGCCACTTCGCTCGCGCGCATTCCGCCAGCATACATGAGTTCAACAAGCGCGCGATCGCGTTGCCACAACCTTCCGTACGAAGGATTCGCCGCGTCTATGAGTTGTTTCATTTTCTTTGGAGACAAAACATCTGGCAAGCGTTTCCACCGAGTTGGTGTTTCTAACAATCGTGCGGGGTCAGAATCTATTTTGTTTGATGCCTGCAAATAGCGAAACAACATCCGCATGGTCGAAAGATGCCTTGCAACACTTGAAGCTTGTAATCCTCTGTCTTTATGTAAATACCGAACGTGCGCAGCAAGATGTTTTGGCGTTACATCGCTACAACAAACAATTCTTTCTGCAGTTAATCTATCGCGCAATAATTCAAGGTCACGTCGATAGGCGTCGAGCGTCAATGGCGATAAGCCCGCCTCAACACGAAGGTACCCAAAAAAATCACGAACCTGTTGGTCGTAGTTCGACGGCTTGGCCATTGACAGTCATATCTAAAGAGGTGTTAAAAGTTACACCAGCTAGTTGCCGGTACATCGAGCATGATTTAAACGAACCGAAGCAAACACTGCACGCTTGGTCAAGTCGACCGAGCGTAAAGTGACTTGAACAAGCGGAGTGCCCATCTTCAATGTATGGGCAACAATGCAACGTTGAAAGTTTTGGTTGAGGGATTGCCATCTTGCTTATGCAATATCGGCAGGATGGGGCGATGTAAGCCAGAAGGCGGTGTTATTGCTTATTACGCCACAATTCAAAGGTTAGGTCGTGGCAGTTCTTTTCGTCAGCAATCCAGTGAGTTGCCTCAGCCAGTTCCCATTCGTTCCCATCAAATGTTGGAAAAAACGTATCGCCTTCAACAGTGGTATGAATTCGAGTGATATGCATGGTTGTCGCAAGAGGTAAAGCTTGCGAATAAATTTCACCCCCGCCAATGATAAAAAGACGTTTGCCTTCTGCAGCTCGAATCGCCTCATCGAGCGAATGCACGACTGTCGCGCCTTCTATCATTAAATCTTTTTGCCGACTAAGAACAATGTTTATTCGGTTTGGCAACGGTCTTCCAATTGAGTCCCACGTTCGTCTTCCCATAACAATCGCGCCATTAGAGGTGATTGCTTTAAAGTGACACAAGTCTGCTGGTAAATGCCAGGGCATGTCGCCATTCGCGCCGATGACAAAGTTTTCAGTTATTGCGACAACAATTTCCATATTGTTACACAGCTACGGGAGCTTTTATGTGCGGGTGTGGTTCATACCCAGTCAACGTAATGTCGTCATAGGTAAAATCAAACACAGAAGTTATCGCAGGGTTTAGTGTTACCTTTGGCAACGGACGCACGTCTCTTTTAAGTTGTTCATTTGTTTGCTCGATGTGATTTGAGTACAAGTGCGCATCACCAAACGTATGCACAAAATCGCCAAGTTCTAATCCGGTGGTCTGAGCAATCATCATCGTAAGCAATGCGTACGAAGCAATGTTAAATGGAACACCGAGAAAAATATCTGCTGAGCGTTGATAGAGTTGGCACGAAAGTTTGTTGTCTGCAACATACAGCTGGAACATGGTGTGACAGGGCGGCAAAGCCATCTGGTCCACTTCGCCGACGTTCCAAGCGCTCACAATGTGTCGCCTAGAATCTGGGTTGTTTTTAATCCCATCAATAAGATTTGTTATCTGGTCCACGGTTCGGCCATCAGCTGTCTTCCAAGAGCGCCACTGCGAGCCGTAGACAGGCCCGAGTTCACCATTTTCATCCGCCCATTCATCCCAAATGGATACACCGTTTTCTTTTAGGTAGGCGATGTTTGTTTCACCCCTTAAAAACCAAAGAAGTTCATGGAAAATAGAACGCGTATGGATTTTTTTGGTCGTAACAAGCGGAAAGCCCTCGTTTAGATCAAAACGCATCTGCCAACCAAAAACGCTTCTCGTTCCGGTTCCTGTGCGGTCTTCCTTCACAACCCCGTGATTGAGGACATATTCAAGTAATTCAAGATATTGTTTCATGGGTACTAGTTGTCGAAGATACCATACTCAAAGCAAATGATGGACAGCAATCAACCACTTCTTGAACTTCAGGGCGTAAAAGTTTCTTTTTCAAATGGCAAAGACGTTCTTACAGCGGTTGATACGGTTTCTTTTGTGCTTCCCAAAGGCACTACACTTGGAGTGGTTGGCGAAAGCGGCTCGGGGAAATCGACAATGGCACGAGCGGTGATGCAGCTCGTTCCACTCGAAAGCGGGCAAATATTTTTTGATGGTACTGATGTATCACTTTTGAGCAAAAACGATCTTCGCAACATTCGACCTCGAATGCAGATGGTTTTTCAGGATCCAGGCGGTTCGCTTAACGAATACATGCGAGTTGGAAAAATTATATCCGAGCCCCTTCTTGTGCACGGCAGGGCAAAGGGTAATGAGTTGGAATTGAGAGCTAAAGAATTATTGGTTCAAGTTGGTTTAGAACCAGAAGATGCCGATAGATTTCCGCATGAGTTTTCTGGTGGTCAAAAACAACGAATAGCAATTGCACGTGCGATTTCCTTAAAGCCAGAGTTACTCGTGTGTGACGAACCAACATCAGCCCTTGATGTAACAGTGCAAAATAAAATTATGAAACTTTTATCGCAACTTCGTGACGAGCTCGGCTTAACAATGTTGTTCATTACGCATGACTTAGCTGTCGTGAACCAATTTTGCGATGAAGTGTTGGTCATGGATTCTGGAAAAATTATTGAGCGAGGCGAAACAAAATCACTCATTCAAAACCCGGAACATCAAATAACCAGGGAATTAATTGCGTCAGCTTACGATTGAAACTTTTCTGATTCACCATCACGCATAGCATAAGGGTGTTTACCAAGAGCGCTTGCGTGTACGTTGTTCATCCATGTTTTTGCAACTGATGAAATTTCATTGCCTACATTCGCAGTTGGTTTCGCAAACGATGGCTGCCATTTTGTTAGACCTGCAAGGTCTTGCATGACAACGACCTGTCCATGGCAACTTGTTCCTGCGCCGCAACCAATCACTGGAATAGTTGTGGCTTTAACAACTGCTCGCGAAACTTCTTCAGGAACGGCTTCAAGTAAGAGCATGGAGGCGCCTGCTTGTTCCATAACAATCGCATCTTCAACAATTGCTTGTGCAGCCTCCGCGTTTCGGCCAGCAGTAGTGTATCCGCCGGTTTGTTTTGCTTGCTGTGGTCGTGAACCAAGGTGTGCAACTGCTGCAATGCCGGCGTTGCAAATAGCAGCAAATCGATCGACCCACTTTCCATCAACTTCAAGCTTGACAGCATCCGCTGCGCCTTCAGTTAAAAATCTGCCAGCGTTTTGGATAGCAGATGCTTCGTCTACTTGGTAACTTAAAAAGGGCATGTCACCCATGACAAATACATTTGGTGCACCGCGTTTTACAGCAGCGGTCAAAGTAATAAGAAAATCAAGCGGTGCGTGTATGGTGCTTTCGTATCCAAGAATCATTTCAGCGGCCGTGTCACCAACAAGCATTGCTGGAAGCCCTGCTTCCGCCATCCATCTTGCAGTTGTTGCGTCGTAGCACGTCAACATTGCCCACTTGGCATTTGCGTTTGACCACCTTCGAAGTGTTCGCAGCGTGACAGGACCATCCACGCACGTTGGGAGGTTCATTGGTTTTGTTTCAATAATTGGTTGATTTTCCATGAGAGAGTGCTCAGTATAGTTTTTTACTCGTTAATTACCAACATATCTTTCAAAAATAGCTTTGGCGCGGCGAATATCGTCTGTTCCGTGAATAATGGCGCGTCCATTGTGAAAACAAAGAAGCCGAATTGCGCTTCCATCTGTTGCGCGTTCTTCATTAAACTCGCCCTTGATCATGGTGTCGGTGCAGGTAAACGTGCCGTGTTCTTGTAGTTTAGCCGAGGTGCTTTGTAAATCGAACGGTTCAATCGCTGGTAATGAAACAGCAAGTCGTCCACAAAGTGCGACTGGCTCAACAGTTTGGGTTTCAAGAAACGCAAAGCTACGCTGTTGACAACAGATACAGTTGTCCACAGGGTTACCAGTTTCGAGTCGGCTGCTGATCGAGTTCCATAAATCAAACGTGAGCAACGTTCTTGAAATTTTATGTTTATTGCCTGTGATATGTTTAACCACATCCATGCACTGGCATGACGATGCGATGCCGATAGCGGGAGCAAGCACGCCAGCGGTGTCGCAAGTGTCTTGCGAACTTGCAGGCGGTGGTTCTGGAAATAGACACCGTAGACAGGGCGTTGACTCTGGTAGAACGGTCATCACATTTCCTTGACTTGCGAGGACACCTGCAAACATAAACGGTTTGTTCTGTTGCACAGCGAAGTCGTTTAGAAGATATCGCGTAGTAAAATTGTCGAGCCCATCAACAATTACATCAACGCCCTCGAGAAGGTGTTTGATGTTTCTTGAAGTAAGGTCTTCAACGTGCGCGGTTATCTGTATGGTGCTATTAATTTTTGCAAGTCGAGCTGCTGCGGCTATTGCTTTGGGTTCTTGGTTTGCCGCGTCCTCTTCGGTAAACAATATCTGCCGTTGCAGGTTTGTTTTTTCAACGATATCGCGGTCTATGAGAATAATACGACCAACTCCTGCACGTGCAAGCATTGAGGCAGACGCGCAACCCAGCGCTCCGACTCCAACGATAGCAACCGTTGCGTTTGCAATTGCGAGTTGTCCATCATCACCGATACCATCGACGAGTCGTTGTCGGTGATAGCGGTCAAAAATAGCCATTTGTTCAATTGTCCAGGTGAAGGATTATTTAGAACGCGAAGTGCGAAAATGCTTTGTTCGCTTCAGCCATGCGGTGCGTTTGTTCGCGTGTATTCACTGCTTTGCCTTCACCCCTGGATGCATCCCAGAGCTCTTTAGCGAGGCATTGTGCGAACGGCTTGCCTTTTTCAGCACGGCAGGCAGTGATAATCCAGCGGAATGTCAAACTTTGGCGACGACGAGCGTTCACCGGCATTGGTACTTGGTAGTTTGCACCACCAACACGTTTTGAACGAACTTCAACATTTGGTCGTACGTTTTCAAGAGCTTTATGGAAGACGTCCATTGCATTTTTAGGAGCGTCATCGTCTGAGTTTTTTTCTTTTTTGAGTTTTGCTTCAAGTCGTTCGAGTGCGTCGTACATAACTCGTTGGGCGACAGCTTTTTTGCCATCTTTCATGAAACAGTTAATGAATTTAGAAAGAACCTTATCACCAAACTTTGGATCCGGTTTAAGTTGTTCTTCTGATTTTGTGATTCGTCCAGCCATAGCTTTTTCCTTTCAGCTCATCTGTCACGGAGTTGTGACCTTGTTCACCACACTGCGGGTTATAGAAACGTCTATAGCCAGGGAGTGTGATTACTTGCTTAGCACACACATGTGTGCTTACTAATTTTTATTTACCCTTTTTAGTTCCGTACTTAGATCGTCCTTGTTTACGTGCATCAACACCTAAGGTGTCAAGTGCGCCGCGAACAACGTGGTAACGAACGCCAGGAAGGTCACGAACACGACCTCCACGAACAAGCACAATGGAGTGCTCTTGGAGGTTGTGGCCCTCACCACCGATGTACGCTGTGATTTCCTTACCGTTTGATAAACGAACTCGAGCAACTTTACGAAGCGCGGAGTTCGGCTTCTTAGGAGTTACAGTACGAACTTGCAAACAGACACCACGTTTTTGTGGGCTTGCTTCAAGGTCGCGAACCTTGGACTTGACCGTTGGGGTCTTTCTTGGTTTTCGTACGAGTTGGTTGATTGTTGGCATAAGTAGTTCCGAGATCTTGGGTTGGTTCGCCTTCCGTCAGGCGAGCCACGCATCATACCATTATTGAGAATTCCTTCAACCCTAAAGAGATTCCACACACCATTCACAGTCCGATAATACATCGGTTCATGCAAAGGAGGTCTGACTCCCCTCCCGAAATAGTTTCCAAACAAAGGGAAGTCTCTCTTTACAGGGCGTAAACCCCGATAAAAGTGTTCTAATCACGGTTTCACATAATGATTTTTCCTTTTTTAAAGTGGCAGTCACTTTAAAAAAGAAAAAAATTACCAAGAGGGTGACGAGCGAAAGAAGGTTGCCGAGATATTTCATTGCTCAATCGTAGTACTTCCCAAGTATTATTGCGAGAGTTTTTCTGCCTCAGCAGAAGCAATCGTATCGCAACGCTCATTTTCAGGGTGCCCAGCGTGTCCCTTTACCCAGTTAGTGGTGATTGTGTGCTTCTGGCGTAACTCTGCAAGGGGCTTCCATAAATCTTGGTTTGCGACGGGTTTCTTTGCAGCATTTATCCAACCCTTTTTGATCCACCCATCCATCCACTCCATTAAACCCTTGGTTACATATTGGCTGTCCGAGTGAATCTCTACGGCTGACGCTTGGGTAAGAGATTCGAGCGCACGAAGCACGGCGGTTACTTCCATTTTTTGGTTCGTCGTATCATGTTGGCTTCCACTGCCGACGACCTCGTTTCCATCGCAGTCACGTAAAATATACGCCCAACCACCGGGCCCTGGATTACCCAAACACGCGCCGTCGGTGAACAGGAGAAAAGTTGGAAGATTCGACATACTAAACACATTATCGTCCGTTCCACCTCTGATACCCTACACATATTATGACAGTGTTTCGTATTGAAGTAACTCCCGCGCCCGGAATAGTAGACACTGGCGGGCGTGCTGCTTTACACCAAGCGAAGCAGTTGGGGTTTTCACCAAAAGCAATAGAAACCACATCGATATACCTTGTCCAAGGCAAGCTGGATAGCGAGTCTGTTTCTAAGATTGCAACTGAATTGCTGTGCAATCCAGTCACCGAATGTGCTCACATAGGTTCGGCCGATCTTCGTGCTGATTCGATGATTGAAGTGCACCCGCAACCCGGCGTGATGGACCCAGAAGCACAAGCTGTAGAGCGTGCAATTGAACGATTGCTCGGGACAAAAGTACAAGTACAAACAGGCCGCCGTTTTGATTTTCAAGGCGCCACATGTGACGAAGCAAGTGAGCTTGCAAAACGTTGTTTTGCAAACACCGTCGTGCATGAAGTTCACACGTCGCCGTACCATCCAAAAGAGTTTAAGTATGGGCACGCGCAAGACATGCACGTGCCAGAAATTCCGATTAGTACTCTTTCGGACAGCCAGCTCGAAACGATGTCACGTGATTCCCATTTGTTCCTTGATCTCGAGGAAATGCAAGGCATTCAGGAGCACTACAAAACAATTGGTCGTGAGCCACGCGAGATTGAACTTGAAACACTTGCGCAAACGTGGTCAGAGCACTGCGTACATAAAACATTAAAGGCAACCATTCGGTATGAAGGCCCAAACGCAACGAATCGTCCCCACCACGAAGAACACGAAGACGGCACAGTTACAATACACAACTTGCTAAAAGCAACAGTTGCAGCAGCAACATTTGAGTTGATGGAAGAATCAGTCGACTGGTGTTTGAGCGTGTTTGTTGACAACGCAGGCATCGTAAAGTTTGATGATAAGCACGCAGTTTGTTTTAAAGTTGAAACACACAATCATCCATCTGCGCTTGAGCCGTACGGCGGGGCGGCAACAGGTATCGGTGGTTGCATCCGCGACATCATGGGTACAGGCTTAGCCGCTCGACCAATTGCAGCAACGGACACGTTCTGTGTAGCACATTTTGACAATGAACCCCCTGAAGGCTGCTTGCCATCAAGGCGTGTGCTTGGTGAAGTTGTTCGCGGGGTGCGTGACTATGGAAATCGCATGGGCATTCCAACGGTAAACGGCGGTGTTTCTTTTGACAACAATTACGCAGGGAATCCCTTGGTCTACTGCGGTTGTGTTGGCGTCATGCCAATCGATCGCATCGAAGGCGATGCAGCGCAGGGCGACCGAATAATCGTTATCGGTGGCCAAACTGGCCGCGATGGAATTCACGGCGCAACATTTTCCTCTGCCGAACTAACAGACACACATGCAGACGAATTTTCACACGCGGTTCAAATCGGAAATCCAATTACCGAGAAGAAAGCGCTCGACGCAATTCTCGAAGCACGCGACCATAAGGCGGGTTGCCTCTTTAGTGCAATTACCGATTGCGGCGCTGGAGGTTTTTCTAGCGCAGTTGGCGAAATGGGCGAAAAAATCGGCGCGACGGTTTATCTTGAAAACGCGCCCCTTAAATATAAGGGTTTGACTCCTTCTGAAATTTGGATTAGCGAAGCGCAAGAACGAATGGTCTTGTCCGTGCCCCCAGAAAATGTCAAAGCAATCCAGGAAATATGCGACAGGCACGACGCAGAACTATGCGACCTTGGTGAGTTTGGTACCCCCGGAAAAGAACTTATTCTTCAATACGCTGGCGAAACTGTTGGTAAAATTGACATGCACTTCTTGCATGATGGCTGGCATGGTGCAACGAGAGTTGCGCGTTGGAACAAACCAGAACTAAAAAAATCAGGCACAAATTTAATAGACGTGCAAACAATGTTGCCAAAACTTCTCGCGCACCCAAATATTGCATCCAAACAGTCCATTGTGCAACAGTACGATCATGAAGTGCAAGGCAGAAGCGTCATCAGACCATTTGTAGGTCCTTCGGGGAGTGCACCATCTGACGCAGCGGTCATTACGCCGGTTCGTGGTTCAACAAAGGGGCTTGCAATCGGAAACGGATTAGCAACGGCCCTAGCAGATGACCCGTATGTCATTGCAACGGCGGCTATTGACGAGTGTGTTCGCAATATTGTGTGTGTTGGTGGCGACCCATCAACCATTGCAATACTTGATAATTACTGTTGGCCTGGTGTGAAAGATGAAGAGAGTTTGGGCCGGCTTGTTCGTTGTTCACACGGTTGTTACGACGCAGCAAAAGCGTACGGCACACCCTTTATCTCAGGTAAAGATTCGCTGAACAACCAGTTCACGACTGAATCTGGCGAAACAATTTACATACCACCAACGATGTTAATTTCTGGTTTTGGCATAGTGGATGATATTGCAACCTGTGTCACAATGGATGCGAAAGCCGCCGGCAACTTATTGGTTTTGGTTGGTGAGACGAATTCAGCAATGGGCGGTTCCCATGTTTTACTTGTTGACCCAAACACAGAATGTGATCAGGAGTTACCCACAGTTTCATTAACAGACGGCCCGCGCAACGCAACACGTGTCTTTGAAGCAATCAACTCAGGGCTTGTAACTTCGGCACACGATTGCAGCGAAGGTGGCGTATTAGTTTCTGCGGCAGAGATGGCGTTTGGTGGTGAACTTGGCCTAGACTTGCGATTTGATGAATCGCTTTGTTTTTCTGAAACTCCATCACGTTACTTACTAGAAATTCACCCAGACAAACGTGCGCAAGTGGAGCAACACTTTGCAGGTATTCCGTGCGAAATCATTGGTGCGTTTAATGACTCGAATAAAATGACCTTCGGTGACGCTTCTTGGCTACTTGAAGATTTATGTCGCGGTTGGATGACAGGTATGGTGATTTAACATGGCAAAAGCACTCGTCATTACAGCGCCAGGAATTAATTGCGACCTTGAACTTGCAGAAGGTTTTGCGCTCGCTGGAGCAACGCCCTGGTCAGTACACATAAACGAGCTTTTAGAAAACCCAGCCATTATTGATGAAGCAGATTTGATTGGATTGCCAGGCGGGTTCAGTTACGGCGATTCTATTGCAGCTGGTCGCATCATGGCAAACCTGATGCGCAAAACGTTGTACCCGAAATTTATTGAAGCGCTTCGTCGCGGGGTCCCTATGATTGCACCCTGCAATGGTTTTCAAATAGCGGTGCAGTTAGGGTTATTGCCAGGGCCACTCCCAGGCGGTGATTGGTGTGGCTCTGCTCCAGCTCCAACGGTCGCACTTGCTCAAAATGAATCAGCCCGTTTTATTGACAAGTGGGTGCAGTTTCAAGTGCCAACAAACACACGGTGCATCTGGACAAAAAATATAAATTCTACACCTGCAACTTCCTTAATCCCAATCGCTCATGGCGAGGGCAGGTTTGTGCCTGCGAACCACGCAGTCATGCAAGACATTGAAAGTAGTGGACGAGTTGCGTGCAGATACGGTGCAAACAATAACCCAAATGGCTCGGTTGGCGATGTTATGGGCATTTGCGACGCAAGCGGTTTGGTGTTGGGTTTGATGCCACACCCAGAACGCTTCCTCCGATGGACCCAACATCCAACATGGACACGGCTGTCAAACGAAGAACAACAGGGCGATCCACTCGGTTTGCAAATGTTTAAAAATGCAGTGCAACATGTTACAAAAAACAAAACACAAAACCGTGTTGAACAATCAGTATGACAGATCACCATCAACCTGCAGTTGATTTGTTTAACCAAACTTGGTCGTTACTTGATAACAAACAACGAACAGCAGAACAAGACGAAACAATGGTCCACGTGGCGCATGCATCACGACACCACTGGGGAATTGCGGGCACGCCAAAAAATCACGCACGGTTGTACATGGATGCAAACTGAAGAGCCGATTATATGTTCACATTGCGGATATGACTTGCAAGGTCTTGCATTGAGCGCCCTTTGTCCGGAGTGCGGCGAGTCAAGAGGTTCAGCGACATCTTCGTCTAGTGTTGATGTACTAGAAAAACCATCAAGTAAATTTCTTAAAATGATTGACGCAAACGTTGCCGTCAAGGGTCTTGAAGTAGTCCCAGACATTCGCTTGCGAGCCAAATATTGGATGCGTATTGCGGCCTTGTTTGTTTTTGGTCTCGGCTTTTTGCAGTTTTTGGTGATGTTTGCAATAATTTCAATTCCGCTCTACCGCGTTGCTCTGTTTGGCATGTCGTTGTTATGGCCAACTGTTGTTGTCGGCATGATGCCGGCGAGTGTAGATAATGCGATGCCACCAATCTACCGATTGATACGAAAATGGATTCCGTTTTCGCAGTGGTGCTGGGCAATTGGGTATGTGGTGTGGTTTGTTTTTTACTTGCCAGCCGAAGACGTAACATTCGGCGGGAACATCAAACAGTGCGACGTGCCTTTTTATATTCACGCAGTAGGGGGCTTAGGTTTGGCGGGGTTGGCGTTTTGGTTGCATGACCTTGCACTGCGCCTTGGGCTAGATTTTTCCGCGAAGAAATGCAACGTTACAGCATTTGCAATCTTGTCTATTGGGCTGATTGTGTTTATTGCTCCGTGGAAACGAATTTCAATTGACCAAGGCGATAGTATTCCACCAGCACTTTATTGGTTCTTTGGAGTTGCACTTATGTTTCCGTGGATTTGGATTCTAACCTCATTTGGACGTGCTCTTTTGGAGTTTGCATCAGATAGTGAGTGGTCATTGAAGTATGAAGGTGATCAAGAGGGCCGTCAGGATCGCATCCGCAAAAAACGAGAAGCGTATGAAAAAGAACGTGGTTGGTGATGCACACATTGTCGAGTATGACATAACCCCGATCGCGCTTCCTCTTTTTCCATACAAAGCGTAGCACGTTTTTGAAGTTTTTAAAAAACCCCCGAGTTAAGTTTGCCCTTAATCACAGCGCCGCACAGCTTCAACACCCCTTTAAAACTCAGGGAAGCTACTCAAGTAATAGCGTGTGCCAAGCACAAAAAATATATCAACGACGAGTACGACGTAGTTTTTGCTTTCGTTTATCTACCGCGGGTAGATTAATTCCATCCAGTGGTGGGGGGAGCAGGTGCAGGCTTAAGCGGCTTGGGCATGTCTTCGTTGCGGTCGAGGCAGACTATAAACATTTCGGTGGAAATGGCTCGCGAAGCTTTTGGCTTATACCCTTTTGCCGATTCAAAACAGTTTGCGCTACGTTTTAAAAGCTCTGGATATGCTTCGCCTTCGAGCACTTTCATCACGAGATTACCATGCGGCTTTAACAACTTCGCAGACAAATCGAGTGCAGTATGGCAAAGATTAACCGAACCGTGGTGGTCAACAGTTTTTGTACCCGTTGTGCTTGGCGCCATGTCACTGAGGATGGAATCGAAACCACGGAAGTTGCTCCCTAAAATAGAGGAAAGAACTTCGGTTGTTAAAAGTGTGACATCTTCCTGTATCGTAACGACGTTGAAGGGCAACCCCTCTTCGATTTCCTTTAGATCCACACCAACAACCTTGCCGTGTTCGCCGATTCGTTCCGAGACAACCTGCAACCAACTTCCAGGCGCGGCGCCCAAATCCAACACAACGTCACCTTTCTGTAAAACGTTTCGTTTGTCAGCGATTTCAGACAATTTATATGCCGCGCGGCTACGATAGCCCTTGCGCTTCGCTTCTTTAAAAAAGAAATCGTGTAATTCTCGTTGTGCAGACATACGGCGTTACCAAGAAATCCAATCCGTGCCAAAGAGGGGTTCGCTTCCAATGGGATCGGCAACGACAGCGATGTGTATGTTTCCGTCCACCGTGCGCATGTTGATGTTGTTTATGCCCCCATTAACTTTTGCCACTAGGTGGTCTCCTGTTGAACCAGGAAGAATAGTTGCTTCTCCATGACGCACGTCAAGGGAAGCGTCACCATTTATTGCCTGAGCATCAATCATCCCAGAGGATTCGCCCCGAACGCGATAAACAATATTCCCGCGACGGTTTTCAATTGTTACATCTTGATTAATCACCCGAGGTGTGACCAAGCGGACATCACCATCGTTGGTGTGCACGGTGATGGCTCCTGAAACACCAAGTAGAGTGACATCGCCTTTTGTGGTCGTCACATAAACATCATGAATAAGATTTGATCGGACAACAATATCAGCATGTACTAGCTGCAATACATCATTACTGCTAGTTGCGACAACATGCACAATTTGCCCGTTGTCACCCATTTCGATTTTAGTCGTGCACTGCATTTTTGGTTCTGCAGTTGGTAGACCATTTGCGTGTTCTTCGACTTGTTTTGCTGTAACCACCGTGCCTGCTACGGTAGGGTCAGCAATAATACTGATATTTCCACGGAACGATTCAACGTTGATTTCTACAGGCCCTTGCGTGGCAAGGTTGGCGTTGGCAAAGTGGACAATGTGCTGTGATTGACATCCAGCGAGGGCGAGTATTGCGATGAAACATATTTTTTTCATAGGGTCATTATGGATTGTAGCGAAGGTAGAATATGGGGATGAAAGATACAAACATAAAAGTCGGACTTCAAGAACACATTATGCCCATGCACGGCGCGGACAATCCATCCGCAGACAAGCAAGGCACAGCGCCAGGAAGCTTTGCGCTTCAATCAAACATCGGCGGTCCGACGACTTTTAGTTCACCAGATACTCCCGGAATGCCAACTCCTTCGGATAAAACCGCGTGGGATTTTGCTCCCGCACCAGGATCCCCCGGAACTCCAGAAAGCAACACATTTTCACCCATAACACAACTTGAACATGCACGCGTCGGCATAATTACTCCTGAAATGACACGAGTCGCCCAGCGCGAACGGCACCTTACTGCAGAACAAATTCGAGATGAAGTTGCTTCTGGACGCCTCATCATTCCAGCAAACATTGTTCACCTTGCGATGGATTTGGACCCAATGGCAATTGGTCGTGCTTCGTTGACGAAGGTGAACGCAAACATGGGCGCATCGCCGGTCTCTTCTGGTATCGAAGAAGAACTGGAAAAATTGCAATGGTCATTGAAGTGGGGCGCTGACACAGTGATGGACTTATCAACAGGCGGAGATTTAAACGCGTGTCGCCAAGCGATTATCCAAGGGTCAACAGCGCCGATTGGGACAGTTCCGATTTATTCAATGATCATCGATAAAAAGATTGAAGATTTAACACCGACAATGATTATGGATGAACTTGAAAATCAAGCCAAGCAAGGCGTGGATTATTTTACGATTCACGCGGGCGTTCTTCATGAACACATTCCATATATTAAAGACAGGTTGATTGGCATAGTTTCACGCGGCGGTTCACTTCTTGCAAAGTGGATGATTCACCACAATAAGCAAAACCCAATGTACGATTGCTTTGATGATATTTGTGATTTGATGCGACAATATGATGTTTCGTTTTCATTAGGCGATGGATTACGACCGGGTGGTCTTGCGGACGCAACTGACGAAGCACAGATTCGCGAACTAGAAGTACTTGGTGAATTGACCGAGCGCGCGTGGGCAAAGGGCGTGCAGGTTATGGTTGAAGGCCCGGGTCATGTTTCGTTTGATCAAATTGAATACAACATGAAGTTGCAACGGTCGCTTTGTCATGGCGCACCGTTCTATGTACTTGGGCCGTTAGTGACAGATATGTTCCCAGGTTACGATCACATTACAAGTTGCATTGGTGCAACTGCAGCGGCGTACCACGGCGCATCGATGCTTTGTTATGTCACGCCGAAAGAACATCTTGGTTTGCCAAAGAAAGATGATGTAAAACAGGGGTGTGTCGCGTACAAAATTTCTGCGCACAGCGCCGACATCGCACTTGGAATTCCGGGAAGTCGCAACAACGATGACGAGCTTACAAAAGCACGTGCAGCATTAAATTGGCAAAAGCATTTTGATTTAAGTTTTGATCCCGACTTTGCTCGCGCTATGCACGATGAGGATATGGATGTTGATACCGATTTCTGTGCAATGTGTGGTCATGATTGGTGCAGCGTTCGAATTAGTAAAGAAATTCAGGAGTTTGCTTCAGGTAAAGATGAAAACTATGCATGGGATAAACCGAAGATATCCGCTGCGCTTACCATCGAACAAAAAGAAATTCTTGAACACCGCGGCGTGCTTACCCCTGAAGAAGTGCATAAGCTAGCTTCAAAAGTGAAGGGCAATGTGGCAATGACAACGCAGGGCAAGGCCTCGTGTCATAGCGACATGGCCGATTCAGATACCGCTAAATCAATGCAGGATGCATCAATCAACTAAATAAAGACCAATAGGCCTCATGTTGTGGTGGGTTTTTGCTAATGCTAAGGTGTGTGCATAAGTTCACCTTAGCACATGCGGCAAAACGAAAACTTAATCCACTATCAGTTATTCGGGTACATTTCGGTCGTACTTTTGCTTGCCTGTATCGTGAGCAGCGTTGTGTTGAAGTGGCATGAAATTGTTGGGCCCGTTATCGATGCAACGTGGGACACGGTGCACCTGAACAATCTCCACCGAACGTATTTGCAATAGGTGCAAAGGTTACAGTGCATGTTGGTGATGTAGTTGGTACAAAGCGGGTTGGCATTGATGGCAGTTAACTATCGCAACATCAAATTGATGTGCAGTATGGCCTAGGCGGCGCTAAATGACAGTGGCTTGTCCAGGCGGGGCAACTACTCCACAATTGAATGTTGCAATGAATCAGAACAGAGCAATTAAAAAGTAACAGTCCTATCGATTAACAACAATCGGATCCCGAACAGCAACGCTCCTCGTCTTGGTCAGGCATCGGACCAGAATCTGTGTTGCCATCTGCATCGACCTTGCACGCCACAACAGTCATTGAACGAAACGCAATACCGTTGACGGTTTGCCAAGGTTCTGCTTCGTGTTTTACAACGGTTATTTCTTCAAAACCTGCATCCGCGAATGCCTGTACAAATCCATCGTCTTTCATTGCGCCTGAAATGCACCCGCTCCACAGGTGCTCATCTTCTTGCATTTCTTTGGGCACATCAACATCTGCAACGATGTCTGATATAACTGCCCGCCCGCCTGGTGCAGTCACTCGGTACAGTTCTTTGAATAGGTCAGACTTTTCGTGATTTGAAACAAGATTCAAAACACAATTAGAAACAACAACATCAATGGTGTCGTCGTCAACAATGCCCTGCATGTTGACAATGTTTCCTTTGTGAAACTCAACGTTTGAAAAACCGATTTTTTCTGCCACAACAGGAGCAAATCGATTCGCAACTTCCAGCATGGATTTATTCATATCGACGCCGATGACTTTGCCTGATTCCCCAACAACTTGGCTTGCGATAAAACAAATTTTTCCTGCTCCTGAACCTAGATCTAAAACCGTTTCCCCTCCGCGTACATATTTGCTGGGGTCTCCACAACCGTAGTCACAATCTATAACTTCTTGTGGAATTGCCTTAAGCCACTTAGCGTCGTAATCGACTGGACAGCAAAGCGCGGGTTCTACCTTTGTTGCGGCTGGTGAGTAACGGTCGTTGCAAGCGGATTCTGCTTGTTGTTTGTCCATAAGTATCTCTATTTTGATGTATCTAAAGGATGAAAAACAGTTCTAATAGCAAGTGATTGATTAATGTTATCAACAAATTTACTTGACGTTGCAGATATTTTGTATATTGTTGGCAACTGGGCTAAGTGTAAGTAACTCATTTTTTCCACAGGTTGTTGAGAAGGGTTTTTGTTTCTTCACCAAGCGAAGAGGCAGAGTGTTTTGCCGGCGCATCAAAAAATTCATCGTCAAGTGAACCGTCAAGTTCGTTCAGCCATTGTTTTGTTGTTTGAAGTGCGATGGGCGGTTTTGCAGCAAGAGAGTCGGCAAGTTCTTGTGCTTTTGCTCGTGCGCAATTTGTGGATTCTTCGAGGTGTGTAAGCAATCCAATATTGAGTGCTTTTTCTCCATCGATAATCTCACCACCAAGAGCGAGTGCTCGAGCAGGCCCCTCGCCGAGTTTTTGAAAAAGAGTCGGGATCGTGACAGCAGGTGAAATGCCAATGCGATGCACTGGGTATCCATACTTACTGTCAAGTGACCCAACCACAAAATCGCATCCTGTCAGAAGTGCGCACCCACCTGCAATTGCGGCGCCATGGGCACAGACGACAACGGGCATGGCTAACCTTCTTAATGAACGTATGAGTTTGCTTAGACGCAAGATGTACGTTTCTAAAATTTCGAGGTTATCAACGCATGCTTTCATGTCAAACCCACCACAAAAAGCAGGACCCTCCCCACAAAGCAAAACGCACCGAGTTTTACCATTCACTGCGTTGATTGCAATGTCTAGAGCATCAAACATCTCGGTACCTAATGCATTTCGTTTTTTTGCATCATGAAGCGAAATATGCAGAACCCCATTATCGCTTTGATTGTGTGTTACTAATTGCACGTCCGCAGTATAAGAGGGGGTCTGAACCCAGGGGTCTGACACCACTGCAGAAATAATTTGTTTTGACAAAAAAATCAGGGTCGGTTTTAGCCGACCCTGATTTACCAAGGAGGAGGATTGCGCACAGCTAACGCAGCCATGCGCGAAAGGAGAGCTTATTCACAGTGCCATGAATCTGAGTAAATGTCATAGATCATGGAACTGTCTGCTGGTTCATTGCTGTCCGATGTTGAGACGCCAACATCGACAAAGGAAGCAAATACTTCAGATTCGATTAGTTTGATAGAAAGGGTGCCTGTTTTATGCAGCATTGCATCCATAACTCCGAGGTCTGGCTCTTGCACCTGTTTTCCTAGCAAATCACTCATGTGTCGAGCTAGTGCAACCGAAGCAAGAAAAAGTGCCTCATCATATTCACGAACGTGTGCAGAGACACCGGTGTTATTGCTTGTTATTACAACCGACTGCATTCGGAAATCAGCACAGAGGGGTGATGCAGAAGTGGAAACTTCTCGAACAATTGCTTTCGCGTCACCCGATTCGACCGGACCACGAACACAAGCAACCCATTTGGTTGCACCATCGCCACAGAGGATGGTCGAATCTTCCAGCAAATCTTCTCGAGCGAGCGCCACCATGGCATCGCAAGGAGTGAGTGAGGAGATATCGACACACCATCCATCGGCGGTAGTTGACAATTTGATTCTCAACGGGTTGAACATCGATGCCAATGAAGGCTCAAATTCGTTCCATTTGTTTGATTCGTTTTGGTTGTGTAGTGGTGAATTCATGGTTGGTAAAGTTCTTAAAAAAAGCCCCGTCCTTGGCTAGGCGGGGCTTGTCGGTGTTTGGTTTGAGTAGTTACTCAGTTTTTCCGATTTGCTCCCTCTTTGGGATGTACGATGGTTGTCCAAATAAGGTTCATCGTGGATGTTAGATACTTTGCCGCGAGTTTCCATTCCCCATGCGCACAACAACGTAGTGAAGCCATAAAACAAGCTGCTGGTGCGTTTGCACTGCGGACAGCAACTTTATGCTTCTTTTGAGACAATAGTCTTTGAAGTCTTTCGTTTTGAGAATCGTGTTTCATACTTACTACTATGCACCCCAAACGAAAATGGTCAACGAAAACGTAAATTTTTTTAATATTTTTGCATAAAGTGGTATTATTCAGTCCTATGCCAACATCAAAGCTAATAAGAAACCTTCCAAGAATGAAAGAAATTGTCTCTGTCGCCGCAAAGTTCGGCTTCGGTGAGATAATTCGGGACACAAAATTAGGCACTTTTCTTGGTAAATTTAATAAAGCTCATGAAGTAGACCAGAAGCCAGCGCCAGTGCGGTTTCGGCTGGCCCTTGAAGCATTAGGCCCTACATTTATGAAACTTGGCCAAGTTCTCAGCATGCGCCCTGATCTTGTGCCACCGTCGTGGTCCGAAGAACTAGCAAACCTGCAAGACAGTTGCCCAGTTGTGCCGTGGGTTGAAATTAAAAAAGAAATCGAGAGAGAATACGGATCGGAACTAGATTCTCTGTTTTCTTCCATTGAAGAGACTCCTATCGGCGACGGGTCGATGGCACAGGTGCACAGAGCAGTCTCGATAGATGGCAACAACATTGTTTTAAAAATATTGCGCCCAAATATCGAGAAGACGGTTCGGTCTGATCTAGAAGTCCTTGAAGTGGTGGCTTCCTTATTGAATAGTCATGGTGCAAAACTCGGATTTGATCCAAGGGAAGTGATTGATACTTTTGCAGAAGCTCTCGACAATGAACTAGATCTGCGGCATGAAGCAGACAGTACAAAAATGCTTAAGGCGATGACAGCGGATGAAACAGCGACATTTCCAGAAGTGTATCCTGAATGTTCAACGAAGCGAATTCTTGCGATTGAAGAGGTCAATGGCGCAGAGTTAACAAAATGGGAAAAACAAAATTACACACAAGAACAACGCGACCGAATTGTCGCAAATGGTGCGCACGCAGTTGTTCGGCAAACACTTGAAATTGGTTTCTTCCACGCGGACCCGCACCCAGGAAACATTTTTGTCCTTGAAGATGAAAAACTCTGTTTTATCGATTGTGGAATGACTGGCCGCGTTGAAGAATCTATGCGAAAAGATTTAGCGATGTTGCTGTATGGTGTTTCTGAAAAAAACCTAGATAACGTAACGAGTGCTTTTTTACGGCTTGGCGACATTACCCTTGATGACATTAATGAACGAGAGCTTCGTAAAGATCTTCGTGATTTTGTTGAGCGCTTTACTGAAGGCCCGCTTGGCGATATTGACATGGGAAGTATGTTGACAGCATTTCTTGAGGGGCTTCGGAAACATAGCGTGAAGTGCCCCGGCGATTTAATTTTGATGATCAAAGCACTGATTACGATTGAAGGTGTCGGCAAAGCAATGTCTCCTGATTTTAATCTTGTGGATTATGCAAAACCGACGATTGAAAAACTCGTTAAATCGCAATACGGTTTTTCTGCGATAAAAAACAGAAGCGAAACATCCGCTCTGCTTTGGGCGCAACTTGCCGAACGTTTGCCAGATGACGCAACAAGAATACTCGATAGGATACGGCGCAACAAAGTTCGTTTGAATATTGATGTAGAATCAGTCGAGCACATGACTGATGCAATTGACAGGTCTTCAAGAAATGTAAGTTGGGCGCTTGTAATATCCGCACTTATTGTGGGTTCATCGATTATGGTGCTTGCAAACCGTACGGATTCGATTGACATTCGTTCGGCACTTGGCCTGGTAGGGTATATTTTTGCAGGCACACTTGGTGTTTGGAGAATCATCCAACATTGGCGTGCTGGAAGATAATCAAAAAGCGTATTTTATTCCTGCAGTGATGCGCAAATTTGTTTTTTCAACACCCGCATCTACAACAGAATCGTATTCATGCAACAATCCAACGGAAAACTGTAAGTTTTCTACTGCGTCAAGTTGTATATTCCATATTGCTTTGGTGACAAGCCTATAGTTTTCAAAGTCAGCATAGTCTGGGTACCAAATTGTTTCTGCAGACAGTTTTTGTTTATTTGAAATATTCCATTGCGCTTTTGTACCAAACAATCCTTCAGGGATGATACTTTCATTGCTTGAATTGAACTCTTTTCTAAAACCACTACCAACGCTAATTGTAAGCGTAAATGTTTCATCACCTTCAAGTGTGTTTATCAATTCGTAACCCACACCGATATCACCAATGATTCGCTTGTCCCAAGACTGAAATTCAGACCAATCGAATTGAAGGTTTGTAAATACGTCCCACTTGCTGTCAGACTGAAACCACGTATTCCCCCACTTGCTCGAAAAACGATTTTCAGTCCGTGCCCCATCACTCTCTGCCACTCGATAACTGATGTCAACAGCAACTTTGTGCTCGTCGATAGTTCTGTCTGCTTGGTAAGACGTAAAAATGTTTGTAGAATCTTTTTGTCCGTTTTGTAATCCAAGTGCTACGTTTATGGCTTGGTTCCACGGTGCGGGCTCATTGGTATTGGGTACAGGCGGTTCTTCGCTGACAAGACTAGGTAGGTTTTCTGAATCCTCGTCATATTCCACAGAAACTATTTCATCAGCATCGACGGTAAAGTCCCCAAGAATTGCATGGTGTACTTTTGTGTTGTTTTCATTCTGTTCGAGAACCGTTACGGTGAGTTGTTCACCGGTTGATAACACAATAATGTCACCAATTGCAGTGGAAGTGACAAGTAAAAAAAGAATGAAGCCCAAGAGTAGTTTTGTAGCCATTTGGGTACTTTACCCATTAGCGAGAACGTTGCACCTGTTCAGATCGATCAGGATCCCATTTTTGATGGTAGGGGGCGATGGGTAATTTGCAGTATCGTGTTCCACACTTGTAACAAACAAGTCGAGTAAAACGTAAAACTAAAATCGTGACATCGATAAGAAGCAGGACGACCATGGCAATAAGCATCGGCCATGTTGTAACTAAACCCAGAAGACCTGCAACACCACCGGCAAACGCAAGGACGATGACGAATCCCGTAATCTGCGGGAACGTGTTTTCGCGAAAAAGCTCGCCCGTGCACACGATGCAAGCTTTAAGATTTCCAGAGTCGTCGACAGTCGAATTCCAATCAAGGACGAGCTCCTCTTCGCTTTGTTCGAGTCGAACTTTAGACGGGCGTTCATCAAATGGCACCGTAAAGTGGTCTGTTTTTTGTCCATCTTGGTGAAGTTTGACAAGCATTTATCACATGGTACCTATCACCCCTTGCAAAGAGTGGCGCATTGCACGATAGTGCCACACATGAACGAAATTGCATCTGCTCTTGCGGGTAAATTTATAGTTTTTGATGGTCCGGACGGTTCTGGAAAATCAACCCAGATGCGGCGATTTATGCAATGGAGCCGTGGGCATGGCGTGACGGTCAAGGAAGTTCGAGAACCGGGCGGTACGCCGATTGGCGAGCAGATACGCCAAGTATTACTTGACCCCGCAAATGAATGCATGACCATCCAATGTGAGATGCTTCTATATATGTCAAGCAGGGCTCAGTTAGTCGAGCAAGAAATCGTTCCTGCCCTCGCTCGGGGGGAGCTCGTGGTTGCTGACCGTTTTGTAAGCGCAACGCTGGCGTATCAAGGGTCTGCTGGAGGATTACCTTCCGATTGGATCCAAAAAGTGGCAGAAGTTGCAGTTTCNGGACATTGGCCNGACCTCACCTTGATTTTAGATGTAGATGATGCAACTGCCGCTGGNCGTTTAAACCCGCTACTTGATCGGATGGAGTTGAANGGAAAAAGCTTCCACACGAAGGNACGAGAGGGGTTTTTAGAGCAAGCGATCGCTATGCCGGACAGATATTGCGTGATTGACTCCACCNAGTGCGAGGAAAGCGTGGAAAACGCTGTACAAAGCGCTATTCGGACGTGGTTTTGCAAGGAAAACCCTTAAAAAAATACATAAATAAATTTTTTTCAAGATTTTTGTCAAAACATAAGTCCATGTATAGCAAGGTTTTACAAAACTCCTTACTTGGTTGAATTATATAATCGGACGTTACGCTGTGGTGAATTTCATTCAATCGCCGATAAGTGAGAAATCCCGTAGGACCCGCGTTGTGGTCCAAATTGTCAGGGATGGCTAGTAAGGCCACAACAGGCTGGGTTCAGGAAACTAAGGAGATCTCTATTATGAAAAACGCATTAGATACTATTAAAACATGGGCTTGGGGCTTTATTGACCTTATGCTAATTTTTATCGCTGTAGGTGTATTAGCACAAGTGATTTGGGCTGGAAATGAAAACTTTTTCTCAGGTATGGTTGGTCGTTTGACTGGTCTTATTACTGAATTTAGCGGTGGCGGATTCGTCGGTCTTATCGCTCTTGTTATTGTTCTTTCTCTCTTCAATCGTAAAACTGCATAATTCAGTTTTTGATTGCACGCGAAGTTTAACTTCACACTGCCTCCTAATCCAAGGATGGATTAGTATCAGGCAAAACCTGTCTTTCAGACAGAATTAGAATACCTAGCCGCAACTGCCCTCATCGGAGATGGGGGCAGTTGTTTTTTATGCTGGTGTTTCTCCCGCACTTCGCGTGTGTTTGACCAAAACTAAAATTTTTCAAAGTGCTTATTTCCAGCGGAGGATGACTTTACCGAACTGTTCGCCGGATTCAAGGCGAGCAAAAGCCGTGGAAGCATCATCAGCATCGTGAATTGAGTCAATGACCGGCGCCATCCCGTTTTTGAAGAGTGACACAACTTCGCGAAATTCATGCATATCACCCATGGTTGAGCCGAGCACCGAGAGTTGGTTCCAAAATACGCGTGTAAGATCCGTTTTTGGCGCATGCCCCGCAGTGCAACCGCAAGTAACGAGCGTTCCTCCTCGAGCGAGGGACTTGATGCACGGGTGATGCAAGGGTCCTCCGACTGAATCAACACAGATATCAACACCACGTTTTCCGGTTAGACCACGAACAGTTCGCGACCAATCTTCGCCTTCGTCGAGCACGGCATCGCTTGCACCAAGTTCCATTGCTTTGTCAAGTTTCCATTGGTGCCTTGAAGTAACAATGGTTTTACAGCCAAAATGGTTGCAGATGTTAAACGCAGCAAGTGCAGCGCCGCCACCAATGCCAGTTATTAAAACACTTTGACCGGCACGTATTCGTGCTCGCGTGACAAGCATCCGCCAAGCAGTGAGATGCGCAAGCCCAAAACCCGCAGCCATAACTGGATCAACATCCCCAACTTCAAGAACATTTGCAACAGGAGCTACAAAGAACTCAGCGTTTGTACCATGGTCGTGTTCGCCAATCATACGAATATCTTCTGGTGAAGGCGAAACGTTCGGTAATATCTTTTCTGTTTGTCGAACCGCCGCATTTAATAAAACGCGTTTTCCAATCCACGCTTCGTCGACATTTTTACCTATGCTCACCACGATGCCGCAACCATCTGAACCGCTTACGCGAGGGTATTCCAAACCTAAGCCCGGCATGCCAATTCCCACCCAAAGATCGAGGTGGTTCAGCGCGGATGCTTCCGTTTTTACAACAACCTCATGTGCTTGTGGAGCAGCATCTTGCCAATCATTAACGACAGTTACATTTTTAGCAACCGGTGTACCTTCACCAGTAATGGTTGCAGCTTTCATATGGTTTCCTCTTTGGAAGTTCTTACTTTTTCAAGTAAATCCTTGGTTCGAATGATACCTTCGAATTCGCCGATGTTCCCGCCCTCGTATTCAATGCCGATCCAGCCGCGGTAGCCCGAGTCGAGCACGACGCCAATCATTTTTTCGTACTCAGTATGTAACTCAGTACCGTCAGCATTAAAATCATGCGATTTTGCGCTTACCGCCTTGGCGTATGGCATGAGTTCTTCAACACCCTTGTATCTGTCATACATTACTTTTGTTCCCCAGTCGAGAATAAAATTCCCAAAGTCAGGCAACGTTCCGCAACGTGGCATGTCAACTAATTGCATAACACCAGCGAGCCACGCGCCGTTCGAACTTAGCCCCCCATGATTTTCAACAATAACATTAATATTTTTTGTGTCACCAAACTCAGTTAACCGCATTAGACCATCGGCTGCAAGTTTTTGTTGTTCTTCGTAAGTCCCGCTTGACTGTGCGTTCACGCGAATGGAGTGGCAACCAAGCTCAACAGCGCAGTCAATCCATTTGAAATGGTTCTCAACAGCTTGTATTCGATAATTTTCGTCTGGGTCTCCAAGATCTCCTTCGCCATCACACATGATGAGTAAACTCGTCACGTCGTAATCATTACACCTTGTTTTTAACGCATTAACAAACTCTGGCTTGGGTTGCCTGTCAGGGAAAAAACTGTTGACGTATTCAACGGCGTTGATGCCAAATTGTTCCTTGGTGATTTGTGGAAAATCTATTGCTTTTATGTACCCTGCTTGCAATGCTCGGTGGAGCGACCACTGCGCAAGCGAGATATCAAATAGTTTATCGGTCATGCTTTTGCTCTTTCGTTTGAATCTTCTTCGTCGAGTAAGCAGTGGAATCCAACGCAGGGGACGTGTTCTGGTTCGTCGCTTTCATGGATTTCTTCAATGAGGCCGCGTACTTGTTGCACATGTTCTGCTGTAAGCGGAATAGAGATTACCTGTTTTCCCTGATTAGAACCAGTGATGGTTGTTAGCACTGCAACTGTTTCATCTTGTTGGAGTGCAGCAAGTACATGCTCGCCCACTTGATGAACGATGGGACGCAGGGGGGTTATAAAATGCGGCACGCCTTCGGATTCTTTTTCAGCAGCGTTCAGGTCTTTTGTTTCTTCTTGTTCTTTTGGTTTATCTGTCATGTTGTTGCCTCGTTTGCAAATTCTGTTGCTTTGTCCATTGCCACTGAAACGTTTTCGGGTTCTTTTCCACCCGCTTGTGCTGTATCCGGGCGACCACCACCACCACCACCGCAAGCACTTGCAGCAACACGAACCCAGTCGCCTGCTTTTAATCCCTTCGAGATCATAGTCTTGCTTGAACCAGCAACAATAATTACTTTGCCTTCTTCTTTATCTGAAGTAAACAACATAACTGCACCGTCAGGTCTTTTTGAACGAACAGCATCAAGCGCGATCATCATTGAATCTTTATCGCCCCCATTAATTGTGGCAACGATAATGGCATGGTCTAACTCAGCGATTACACGAGCTTGCTCGAGTACGTGGTCTTTTCGCGACGAGGCAGCATTTTTCTGAATAGAGTTAACCCGGTCATGCATGCGTTTTAGTTTTTGTTTTGCTTTATGCCGAACTGGTTGCGAAATCGAAAGTCCGTCAACTTGCTTGAGCAACTCATCATACGCCCTAAGTAACGCCTCATCTGATAGTTTGTTTGCATCATCGACCTGTTGTAAAAACGATTCCCCGGAAGCATGGGATGCTTGCGCAGCGACACCGGTAAGCGCAATGATTCGCCTTATTCCCGAGGCGAGTGCTTGTTCATGTGAAACAACAAATCGTTTTGCTTCACTGCAACGAGCAATATGGGTTCCACCACAGAACTCGACCGAGCAATAGTGCCATTTTTGATTTTCGGGATCATTTATAAGTTCGTCAACGGTTGCACCAATGGAAACAACGCGTACAGGGTCGGGGTACTGTTCACCAAAGACTGCACGAACGCCGTGAATTTCTTGAGCAAGATTTAGTGGAACTTCTTTTGCGTCGACAATAAAATCATTAGCGATAGCATCGTTCACAAGTTTTTCAACGCTTGCGACTTCTTCGTCCGTCATTGCGTGTGCGTGCGAAAAATCGAACCGAAGGCGATCGTTGTTTACAAGCGAGCCACGTTGTTGAACATCTTCGCCAAGAACAGCTCGAAGTGCATGATTAAGAAGATGTGTGCCCGTGTGATTCGATTCGATTGCATTGCGTTGTTTTTCTCGAACCACTGCATTGACAACATCGCCAACTTGCATAGTTCCTCCCGAAATGCGTCCAACATGCAATACGTACTCGCCATAACGATGTGTTTCTTCAACGATAAAATCGCTTTCACTCAAGTCGTTGCCAGACTCTCGAATCAGGTGGCCGCGATCACCAACCTGACCGCCTTGTTCTGCATAAAACGGAGTTTTGTTGAGAATAAGTCCAAAAAGTGTAGAATCATCAGCCTTTCCAACGAGTTCTTGCCCATTCCAGATCGCTTTTACAGTGGAGACCCCAACCCCTCGCCCGTATTTAGGGCCGTCATCTGTTGCATGAACACCGACGCCTTTAAGTTTCCCAAGTATCTCGGGCGGGAGGTGCATTTTCAGTTCATCGTCTGTTGTCGCCCGTGAAGTTTCGCGCGCTTTTTCCATGAGCACTTCATATCCAGCACGGTCAGCCGTAAGGTTTTGCTCAAGTGCCATGACTTCAGTCAAGTCAATTGGGAAACCAAATGTGTCGTGTAGAGTGAATGCACTTTTTGCATCAATGGACTTACCGTCGCCATTTTTTACTGCTTTGTCAAAAAGTTCAAGTCCTCGGTCGAGTGTTTTAAGAAAAGCTTCTTCTTCGTCAAGGATTATTTGCGTGATGTGCGTTTCGTTTTTTGATATTTCGGGAAAAACGTCGCCGAGTGTTTCAACAACAGCAGGAACGAGTTTGTATAATAGTGGACCATCAACGTTAAATGTTTGGTGTGCGTGTCGAACGCCTCTGCGAAGAATTCTACGAAGTACGTATTCGCGACCAGCTGCCCCGGGTCGTCCACCGTCAGCAATGGCAACAACAAGACATCGAATGTGATCTGCGAGCACGCGGTATGCGATATCTGTATGGTCTTCTAAACCACCAGCGTATGCAGGTGCGCCGGTTAACTTTGTAAGTAACTCGAAAATCGGAGTCCACAAGTCTGTGTCGTAATTGCTGTTTTTCCCTTGCAAAACACGCACGACTCGTTCGAGTCCCATGCCAGTGTCCACGTGTTGGTTTGGAAGGGGAGTAAGCGCACCATCATCTCCTCGGTTGAATTGAATGAAGACCAAGTTCCAAATTTCAATCACATCAGGGTCATCAAGGTTGACTAGATGACCACCGTTTTTGTCGGGCGTTGAGTCGTAATGTATTTCGCTGCACGGGCCACACGGCCCCGTGCTTCCCATTTCCCAGAAGTTATCTTTTCGGTCCCAGCGTGTTATGTGCGAAGGGTCAATATCAGTTAACTTTTTCCAAAGATTTTCAGCTTCAACGTCTGGGTCGAGACCATCTTTTTCATCGCCTGCAAAAACGGTTACATAGAGTCGGTCTTTTTCAAGTCCCCATTTTTCTGTGAACAATTCCCACGCCCATTTGATTGCATCTTCTTTGAAGTAATCACCGAACGACCAGTTTCCAAGCATTTCAAAAAACGTATGGTGATAGGTATCTCGGCCAACATCTTCAAGGTCGTTGTGTTTTCCACCAGCGCGAATGCATTTTTGTGTATCAACAGCACGAGTATATGGCCGTGTGCCTCGCCCAAGAAACACATCCTTGAACTGATTCATGCCTGCATTTGCAAAAAGCAGGGTTGGGTCATTGTGCGGAACAACTGGGCTCGATGGCACCTCGGTATGACCACACTTTTGCGTAAAAAAGTCCAGATATTGTCTTCGGATGTCTGCTGCACTCGATGGCATAGATTGTTTCCTGCATTAGGGGTTGAAAAGGCGGATTGTACTCGCAGATATTGGGTAAAACGCGAGAGATTAGTGGGTTTCTGGTATCCTTCGCGACTCAGATGACGAAGCGACGGCCCATTATTGGTGGAAATTGGAAGATGCAGACCGATGTAGAATCGGGCATGTTGCTTGCTGGTGGTATTGCAGATGCTTTCGTTGCGTGCGAATGTTGCGACGTGGTGATTTATCCTCCATTTGTGTATCTTCAAGCAGTTGGTAGTGTGATTCATCAATCAAACGTTTCGTTAGGGGCGCAAGATATTTGGTATGAAGCCAACGGCGCTTTTACGGGTGAAATTAGTGCCCAGATGCTCCAAGACATGTGCGTTCAAAGTGTGCTTGTTGGGCATAGTGAACGCCGTCATGTGCTTGGCGAAACAGATCAGCTTATTGGTAAAAAAGTACACGCATCCCTTACTGGCGGCTTCCAAACCGTGCTTTGTGTAGGTGAAACGCTTGAACAACGTGAAGCAGGGAATACGCTTTCGGTTGTTTTGCACCAACTAACATCAGGTCTAGAGGGTGTGACAGCCAAACAAATGCAGATGGTCGTCATTGCATATGAGCCCGTTTGGGCGATTGGCACTGGGAAGACCGCAAGCCCAGAAGATGCACAATCTGTCCACAAAGAAATACGCGAATGTGTGTGTGGGTTGTATGATGAAATCGTTGCGGATACTCTTCGCATTCAATATGGCGGCTCTGTCAAACCAGACAACGCTGCTGAGTTATTTACCTGCCCCGATATTGATGGCGCCCTTGTAGGTGGCGCATCCTTATCAGCAGATTCGTTTAATGCCATTGTTACGGCGGCTTGTGGGCCGTAACACAGCACTGGAAAGTATGAAATGAACAACACGTTCCTTATTCTCACAATCGTCCTCATTGTAATTTCAATAGCAATGATACTTATCATTCTTGTTCAGCGCCCTCAAGGCGGTGGCCTTGCTTCAGCGTTTGGAGGCGCAGGCGGAGGCGGAACGGACACGGTCTTTGGTGGTCGAGTCGGTGATGCGCTGACTATTATGACTGTCGTTGCCTTTGTTCTTTTTCTTGGTACCGCGGTTGCCCTAAACCTTGTTGAAAGTAAGACGCTAGCTGAAGAAGACCCAGCACCAGCGGCGATCACCTTAACAGATGACGGTACACCGACGACTGCACCAGCAGCGGTAACAACACCTTCTGACGATTCATTTACCGGTAATCCAACTACGGACGGAACTTCCGAGTAATGCTTCGTTCAATGACTGGTTTTGGAAGCGCGTCTTCGCACGAAGATGGCACTTCACTTCAAGTAGAAATCAGAACCGTCAACAATAAGTTTTATAAATCAAATGTTCGGTTGCCAGATGCGCTTCAATCACTTGAAGTGGAAATTGATTCCGTGGTGTCCAAACACATTTCTCGCGGGAGTGTCACGATTAACGTGAAGTTCGTGGATGCACCCGAACACGGCGTTGCGCAAATTAACGCGGGAATTTTACGCAACTACATTGCGCAACTTCGAGAAGCAGATGATTCTGTTTCAATCGACGCTTCGCGACTGCTCTCCCTTCCGGGTGTATTAAAAACAGATAATGATGCAGAGATTTCTGTGCGCGTAAAAGAAACTTTGCTCAAACTTGTATTGGAAAGTTGTGACAAGGTCCTTGAAATGCGAGGCCGAGAAGGTCAGACACTTGAAGCAGACCTTGAATCGCAACTTGTGAATATTGCAGAGCACCTCTCGCACATCAAAGATCGCGCACCAGAGATTGTTAGCGAATACCAGGCAAGACTTCGACAGCGAATGGAGAGTTTGTTTGCCGAAGTGGGCGCGAACGTAACCGAACAAGACACGCTGCGCGAGGTTGCAATATTCGCAGAAAAAACAGACATTGCTGAAGAAATATCTCGACTCGACGGTCACCTTGAACAGTTCCGTGAACTTGTCAGTAGACCAGAAGACGAACCAATCGGGCGGACACTGGATTTCTTGGCACAAGAAATGTTGCGTGAATCGAATACGATTGCAAGCAAGTGCGTTGACGGTGAAACAAGTCGACGCGTTGTTGAGATTAAAGGCGCGGTTGATCGCATAAAAGAACAAGTGCAAAACGCTGAATAAAGCAGGCTAGTTAAAGTGATTAATGCGTCTCAGAGACATGTAAATGCTTCATGTATTAGTTTGGCATAAAATACTTTTGTGACAAACGAAGCGGACAATATTGATAGAACACCACGGCTTGGGCCGCTCGTTGATGATGAGACAATCGCAGAGGAAATCGAGGGGCAAGACCTTGTTATAGTATTGAGTCGATTTGATATCGGCGCAATCGAAAAAATCATGGACTACCGCAAGGGTTCGCGCCGTGCTGCAAAAATGATTGTTGTGACGGCGAAGGGGCATTTTCTTTTAAAGCGAAGAGCATGCGGTAGAGACGGCAGGGCACAAGTTGATTTTGCACACGCGGTACAACGCAGACTGGCTGAGCACAG
The DNA here is from genome assembly GCA_002689385.1 of Phycisphaerae bacterium. GTDB lineage: Bacteria > Planctomycetota > Phycisphaerae > Phycisphaerales > SM1A02. Next base: position 28,947 of record NZFX01000074.1, on the reverse strand, counting down.
GTTTCCAGTAGCAGGCCTTATTGAAACGATTGATGGAGAAACTCTAGTTGAACATGGGGGTCGAATTTATGAGCTCTTCAAATTTATTCAAGGGAAGCGATTTGATAAATCCAATCCAGCCGCAGCTGAATCGGGAAGGGTGCTCGCGCACTTCCATGACATACTTAGGGAGTTCCAAAACGAACCCGAGGCGAATCACTCTTTTCATTTGCGTCGTTCGTTTGTGCAAAAAATGGAGCGTGTAATTGAATCGCTCTCCAAACAAGAAACCCCTGAGTACCTTGAGGGTATGCATAAAACTGTTTCTTTTTTGCAATCGCAGTATGAAAGTGCACACCAAAAAGTTTCTTCTGTCGATTTTTCTTCGCTTCCAACCTCCATCGTGCACAGTGATTGGCACCCTGGAAATATGTTGTATAAAGATGGTGACATAATTGCTGTCATAGACTTTGATTCACTTCGGGTAAGTCCTCGTATCACAGATATTGCAAACGGCGCGTTGCAGTTTTCCATGCGGATGGGCGATGCGGAACAGGTTGATGACTGGCCCGATAGTTTTCGTGGACACACGATTCAATCGCTTGTGCAATCGTATGATCAGTTTACAAAATTACCACTGATGGCTTCGGAACGTTCTATTCTTCCATCGCTTATGGTCGAAGCGTTGATTGTCGAAAGTTTCCTACCAATATTGAAAACAGGAACGTTTGGACGAATTCGTGGCTCTTCATTTTTGCGAATGGTCGAACGGAAATTGCGCTGGCTAGAGCCAAGGGCGCAGCGTGTTATTGATGTCATACAACCTTCAATGGGAGATGAGGATAGTTTCGCATGAGTAAAGATTTAGTCACACTTGTTTCTCCGTCAACCGAGTTCGAGGCGAATTTGTTGGCGATTGTGTTGCGCGATTATGGCATCGATGCATTTGTATTTGCAACTTCTACAATCGGTATTGGTGTAAATTTGAGCGGCGGAACTGTGGGTGTGCCACTTCAAGTACGAAGAGAAGATATTGACATGGCTAGACAAGTTTTGCTTGATAACAAACGGCACTCGATTGATATTGACTGGGACGAGCTTGAACTTTCAGGAACTGAAATACCACAAGACGACTTTAGCCCAATGCCAATCACAGCAACAATCGCCTTCTTTTGCGTGGTGCTTGCATTAATTGCTGGGTTACTTGTTTTTATACTTCAACTTTTGCGTTAGCGGGTTTCAGAATTAATGCGGCTTCTAGTCGTATTATTCAAAGAGGCGTAACCCTTAATTATTAAACTGCTCAAGAAATTCGGTAATGGCTTTAGCGTCTGCTGGCCCCATCGGACCAACAGGTGTCATGAGCACCCAGTCGGTGACATCCGCTTTTTCAATCGTTTCTTTTTGACCTTCGCTGAGTGTTTTGACAAGGTCAGGTTCGTGCGCAAGTTCGCCAACGACTTCTTCGCCGTTCACTTCGATAATGCGGAACCAAAGATATTCTCTTGGCGCTTCTTCATCCTCTGCTTGCGCCCACGGTACTTGGACCATGCAACCCGCATGTTCATTATCCCCAATCCGTGTTGCTGTTGTAAGAAGAAGTTCCCAGTTGTCTTGCGCTAATTTTGCACTACGCTCAGTTGAGCGAAGTGTTCTTATCACCGCGGTTTCGCCTTGGTGTAATGTTATGAGTGCATCAAGTGGATAGACAGTCGTTGCGTCTGAACTACAAATGGCAACACTTGGAGTATTCCTGTCTTCAAGTCCAGGCATTTCATCGGTAAGCATGCCAAGTGCATCTTTGCAGGACATAAGTGACACAAGTAAGTTTGACCCAAGCGACATCGGTTGACCAACAGGTGGAAGTGAGGTTTCGAGTGTTAGCGCAGCAAGCCCATCAACAATATGCACTGCTTCTGAAGCGTAAATGGCGCAGACGCCAAACATCTCAAGTTCAGCTCGTCCGCAACGAGTAAGACCATGTGTAGAAATCCATGCCCACCGTTCTTCTGGCTCTGAATCTTCTGGTGCTTCAACAAGTCGAGTAATCCAAAGTATTTCTTCCGGCGGCTCAACATCGTCTTGTACGAATACTTGTTCCAGAATGTCGTGGGGGAACCAGCGCCCAGTTGGTAAGTCACAAATGCTATGTACACCCAAGTCCGCACCCGCCAAGAGTCGCATCAGGTTTGAGAAATGTGTAAGTGGGTCACCACTGTGCAATACAGTTTGCAACGCAAGGACATAGCCAGATTCAATTTCAGCAGCTTCTCGTGCTTGTTCATTAAGCGGTTCAACCCAGAGAATACAATCGGTAGGGAGACCTTCTATTCGAACGCGTGTTGCCCAGGGTATATCTTCACTTGGAGGGTCGACCGCTTCGGCTTCGATAGCAACACCGACATACGTTGCAAGCGCTTGGGTAATATTTTCCACTGCGGGAAGTTCAGTCCCAACAACAACTGCACGAACGTCTGTTGGAGTCGGTTGTTGTAATTCCCAAGGACGCTCTTCTGAAAGTCCGGCGAATTCAATAATGTTAAAGTCGTTTGTCATGTGGTTCATTCTTAGTTTGCAACAATGTTGATAATTTTGTTTGGAACGATTATTACTTTTCTGATGACAAGCCCTTCAAGCAGGGCACAAATAGCCGGGTCTTCAATAGCAGCTTTTTCGACGTCTTCGTTGCTTGCGCCCGCTGGAACAGTTACGCGCCCGCGTACTTTTCCCATAATCTGCACGGGCAATTCCAATGAGTCGGCGACAAGTTGTTCGGGGTCGAAAGTTGGCCACTGCGCATCTGCAATGTATCCTTGCTGACCAAGTTTGGAATAAATCTCTTGTGTGATGTGTGGTGCAAATGGAGCAAGCAATCGAACAAATCGGTCGAGCTGGTCTGCAGTTACCATGCCAGAGGATGTTGCACTGTTAACGAATTCAATCATCGATGCGATGGCGGTGTTATATGCAAGTTTTGGAATGTCTTCGGTAACTTTTGCAATGGTTGCGTGTAATGCTCGCTCTACATGTTCGTCTTGCGGTTCTTGTAATGAAGCGTGCATTTCTCCGGTATGTTCATCTGAGCAGAGTCGCCAAACGCGTTGCAAGAATCGGTGCACGCCAACAATGTCGCGTGTGTTCCAAGGAGCGGATGCTTCAAGTGGTCCCATATACATTTCGTAGAGCCGAAGTGTGTCGGCACCATACTCAGCAATAACATCGTCTGGGTTCACGACGTTTTTAAGAGACTTGCTCATTTTTGCAATGACGCGTTCAAGTTCTTTACCCGTATCGGTTTCAATAAACGCTTCGCCTTGCTGAGAAACCTTGTCTGTCGGAACAAGTGATTTGTTTGCTCGTTGGAAGGCAAAACTTGTAAGTAGCCCTTGGTGAAACAATTTCTGGAACGGTTCGTTGCAAGAAACTTCACCTAAGTCGAACAACATTTTGTGCCAAAACCGTGCGTACAGAAGATGCAACACAGCATGTTCTGCGCCACCGATATATAAATCGATGCCGTTGCCCATCCAATATTGTTCTGCTTCGCTGTCAACGAATCGGGTGTCGCAATTAGAACTGCAATATCGAACTTCGTACCAGCATGACCCCGCCCACCCCGGCATTGTGTTTGCTTCACGAGTTACAGGCGTGTCCGGTGGAAGAATGTCTGGGTCAACGCCGGCTTCGCCTGCAGTGGTGTGTAACCAATCTGTCGCCTTCCCAAGAAGTGGGGTAGGATCTTTAGACTCCACAGGCGTGTAATTGTCAAGGTTCGGAAGGACAACTGGCAATGCAGCTTCTCCAACAGGGTAGTGATTGCCTTCGCTATCAAAGACGATAGGAAACGGTTCGCCCCAGTATCGCTGCCTCGAAAATAGCCAATCACGCAAACGGTAATTTGTTTTTGCGCTACCAAGTTTGTTTTCTTCAAGCCAGCGGATAGTTTTTTGTTGCGCTTCTGCAGTTGTAAGTCCATCAATAGAAAGCAGGTCGCTTGAAGAATTAACTGCAACGCCCGGCCCCGAAAAACAATCAGCAACCTTTTCGTTCTTGTTTGGTTCTACAACTTTGACAATCGGAATGTTGTGTGCTTTTGCAAATGCATGATCTCGCGAATCGTGCGCCGGAACAGCCATAATGGCGCCGTGTCCATATCCCATGAGAACGTAGTCTGCAATCCAAATTGGAATGGCATTACCAGTTGCAGGATTTGTTGCGTAGAGTCCAGAGAACACGCCGGATTTCCCTTTGGCATCTGCCATGCGGTCAACATCGGCGCGGTTTTTTGCTTCGGTTGCATATGCTTTAAGGGCTGTGCTGTCGCAACCATCTGGAGGCGATGCGATTAATGTTTTAATAAGCGGATGCTCTGGTGCTAGCACCACGAACGTCACTCCAAAGAGTGTATCAGGCCGAGTTGTGTAGACACAGAGTGAATCATCCGAATCAATAATAGCAAAGTCAACATCCGCACCTTCACTTCGGCCAATCCATTCAGCTTGCATGCGAAGAGTCGATTGTGGCCAGTCAAGACCCTCCAGGTCTTCAAGTAAACGATCTGCAAACGCCGTAATCCGAAACATCCACTGACGAAGCGGTCTACGCACAACAGGGAATCCACCGCGTTCACTTAGCCCATCGATAACTTCTTCATTTGCTAGAACGGTGCCAAGTTTTGGGCACCAGTTAACTACTTGTTCGCCAAGGTAAGCGAGCCGATGGTTGTTAATGTACGAAGTTTTTTTCGCTTCGCTCATCTCGTCCCAGTTGCCGTCTTCGCTGCATATTTCGCCTGTATGTAATCCGTCAACAAGAGTTGCAATTGGTTTTGCTTTTTTTGCTTTTGGATCAAACCATGCGTCGTAGGCCTTGAGCCAAATCCATTGTGTCCACTTATAATATTCGGGATCGATAGTTGCGAACTCACGCGACCAGTCGTAACTGAAACCTATGCGTTGAAGTTGTCCACGGAAGGTATCGATTGCTTTTCGTGTTGTTGTTGCAGGGTGTACACCAGTTTCGATTGCGTATTGTTCTGCTGGTAAGCCAAACGCGTCCCATCCCATTGGATGCAGAACGTTGAAGCCCTGCATTCTTTTGAAGCGAGAAATGATGTCACTACCGATGTATCCAACTGGGTGACCAACATGTAAACCAGCACCACTTGGATAGGGGAACATGTCTAAACAGTAAAATTTTGGTTTAGAAACATCGAAACCCTCGTCGCCGGGGTTGCCGACACTGTTTAAATCATCGGCGGCCCATTTGGCTTGCCAGCGAGATTCAAGTTCATTAGCAACTTCTGCGCAATAGCGATGTGTTTCTGTTTGTTCCGTGTTGCAGCTCATAAGTGGTACAGGATACCGCAGGAACTCTTATTTTTTCGCTACAATCTTCGCAAGATGCTTTTTGGTGTCACCAACAAGATAGAAACTCCCTGTAACGCAAATGAGATCCTCTCGGCTTGCAGCTTGTGCAGCAATTTCGAGAGCTTCGGGGAGCGTTTCAGCAATTTGAGTCATCTTGCCGCTGATTTCAGCGAATTGTTTTTGTAGTTGTTTTGGTTCCGCAGCGCGAGGATTTCCCTTGGCTTTGGTGAAGATAATTTTGTCAGCACCAAGAGCAATTTTGTTCAGCATGCCTGTGACATCTTTATCTTGGCAGCAACCAAACACACAGATCATGGAGTCGTATGGGATGTGCGCGCCTATTGATTTAATAAGTGTTTGCAGTGCTATTGGGTTGTGTGCACCATCAACAATAATTTGAGGACGTTGCCAGACAACTTCCATGCGTCCAGCAATCTTCGTTTCAGCAAGGGAGTTGTACAACGCGAGATCCTCGAACGTAAACCCAAACTTTTTGAGTTGGTCAACAGCAGAAATTGCAAGCGCACAGTTTGTCGCTTGGTGTTCACCACGAAGCGGTACGGGGATGTGCATGTATTGTGATTCTTCAGTTATGACACAAATACGTGTCTGTTGTTTGCCGTCAGCACCGCCACCAAAGCGTGCACTAAACTCAATGTCGTTTGCGATTACGCGAACTTCAGTTTTCGTTTCTTCTGCACAGGCCTTCAGAATTTCAGTAATTTCAGGTGTTTGGTGCGCACTGATTGCAGGGACAGAAGATTTGAAAATTCCCGCTTTTTCTCGTGCAATCTCTTCGACAGTGCTTCCAAGTATATTCGTATGATCAAGATCAATTTTTGTAATGAGTGTTACCAGCGGTGTGATCACATTTGTCGAGTCAAGGCGACCACCGAGGCCGGTTTCGATAATAGCGATGTCAATTGCTTGGTCAGCAAACTGTTTGAAAGCAACGGCAGTAATAAGTTCAAAGAATGTTGGATTCAAGTTTTCTTTGTTTGCTGCATCAACTACTTCTTTAAGCAGAACGGTGAATGTTTCTTCGTCAACCATTTCGCTGTTGACAACAATTCGCTCGCGAATGTCAGTCAGGTGCGGTGATGTATATTCGCCAACGGTGTACCCGTTTCCACGCAGCATCGAGGAGAGCATTGCAACTGTTGATCCCTTGCCTACAGTTCCAGCAACATGAACCAGCGGAACCTTGTCCTGTGGATTGCCGATTGCGGCAAGCAATGTGCGCATTCGGTCAAGCTTAAACGTAGTTTCGTCATATTTGACAACTCGCATTCGCTCAAAATCTGTTTGCTCAAGCAGGTATGAAACAGCGGACGAGAATGTCTTTATCGCGGTCTTTGCCCTTGTTTTCGTGTTTGTCCGCTTTGAGGCCGATTTTTTTGCAACTGGTTTTGCGGTTTTCTTTTTTGTTGTTGTCTTTGAAGTAGCCATAGCCGTGCTATCCTACCATAAATCAGTTTTTAAATCAAATGAACAGTTGCAAATGCTTGTAAAATATAGACTTACGTTTAAAAAGAGGTTTTTTTAGATATGCCCAATTCCTCCCTGTCACTCGAATCATGGCGCGTTTTTCGAATTCAATCTGCTCGTAAATGTGGAAAAGTACTTGTTATATCTGGTTTCGCCGTGATTACTAGGGGCGGGCAGTGCTCTCCAACCAAGGGGCCCCGTTCATGACAGATGGGCGTCATCATTCTGAAGATGAGCCATTTGTAGAAGTGGCGGAAACCGTGTCAGTTGAGGACGAGCATGTTGCCGATTTGATGTCACACACAATTGACATTCTCGCTCTTGCAACAGCGGTGACCAAACAAAAAGCTGCTGATGCAGCTGACACACTTGAAGATCTGCCAGATGATGAAGCTGCCGAAGTCATTGAGTTAATGGAAGATCAATCGGCGGCGGATGCACTTGCCGAAATGGAAGTACCCTTAGCGGTTACCATTATTGAAGATTTATCTGAAGATAGCAGGACGAAATACGCATCGACGCTTCTAGCGTTGCTTGCACCGGATGACGCTGTCAGTATTATTCGGGGACTTGATGTCGAGTACATCGAACCATTATTTGTTTCAATGCCGGTTGGCTACGCGAGAAAACTTCGTCAACTCTGTGATTATAAAGAGGAATCTGCAGCGGGTATTATGACAACTGATTTTGTTTCGCTTTTCAAAGAAATGACAATCACAGAAGTGGTCGAAGTTTTACGAGAAAAGGAACTGCCAGAACATGTGCAAGATTTACCCGTTATCGACAAAAGCGACAAGCTTGTCGGCGTGGTAAGTTTGCGTGCATTGTTGATCGGACTTTCAGAAGCAACTGTTTCTGAAATTATGGAACATAAAGTTGCAGCAGTGCACAGTGACACAGATCGTGAACAAGTGGCACGCGAGTTTGATCGATACGGATACGAAATGCTTCCCGTAGTCGATGCAAGCGATCGGCTTCTTGGCATTATTACGGTAGACGATGTTATTGACATTATTGAAGAAGAGCAAACGGAAGACGTACAAAAAACAGTAGGCGCTGGTGCCGGCGAAGCGGTTTACTCTGGAGTTGGAGAAAAACTCAAAGGGCGTATGCCTTGGCTGCTGGTTTCGGCAGTCATGATGTTGCCTGCAACCTACGTAGTTCTTGGTTTTGAATCGATGATTAAAGAATTCGCGCTTCTTGCGGTATTTATGCCACTTATTGCCGCACTTGCAGGCAACGCAGGCCATCAAGCACTTGCCGTAACCCTGCGTGGCATTGTGCTTGACGAAGTACGGCCAGATAGAATTTTCCCACTTATTCGACGTGAACTTGTCGTTGGGCTAGTCACAGGTACAGCAATCGGCAGCATAGTGGCGTTGCTTCTCTGGCTCTTTGGAAATGGTGCTTTAGAAACTCGTCTGGGTCTTATTTTCGCGTGTGCAATGATAGTATCGATGGGTATTAGCACCTTAACTGGTGCCGCTATTCCACTCGTTATGAAACGAATTGGTGCTGACCCAGCGCAAGCATCGGCGATATTTTTGATTATGATTACAGACGCAGTGGCGTTTTCTACTTTACTTGGTTTTGCTTGGTTGACACTTCAATGGATGCAAGGAATATAAAAAATGATTCAAGATATTGATCAAATTTTGATTGCTCGAGGCGCAATTTCTGACCGCGTTCGCGAACTTGGCGAAGCAATCACGAAGAACTTAGAAGATGTTGGGGAACATGAAATTGCACTTGTTGCAGTCATGACCGGCAGTCTAATTTTTGTTGCTGATTTAATGCGGCACCTGCCTATGAAAATTCAAATTCAACTTATGACAGCGAGTAGTTATATCGGTAAAAGCACAAAAAGCAATAATGACCCTATGCTCGGTAAACTTCCAGAAGTTAAAGGCATGCACGTTTTGCTTGTTGATGACATTCTTGACTCTGGAAAAACTCTGACGCGAATAAGAACTGAACTCGAACAATTACAGCCAAGATCAATACAGTCCTGTGTGCTGTTGCGAAAAAAACTAGATTCCGCCATGCACGTTCCGTGTGAATATGTAGGATTCGACATCGAAGACGAGTTTGTTGTTGGCTATGGTTTGGATTACGATGGCTATTACCGAAACCTTCCTGACATTGGAATCATTTCACCCTAATGTGCATTTTTACTCTACACCCTTAGGGTTTTGAGCTTTCGTTTCCGAAAACAAACCATTTTGTTACCCAGGACTCGGCACAGTTTCAAGAACTTGTTGCATAATTCGCCGTGTCGCGTTTGTGTCTCCATCATGCATGTATGTTCTGCTGACAACGCGGTGGGCACAAACGGGCAATACATTTGAAACAATGTCTTCAGGAATGCAATAGTCACGTCCATTGAGGAGTGCAGTTGCTTTTGCCACCTGCGCTAGTGCGAGTCCGCCACGTGTGCTTATACCAACTCGTAAATCTTCCGCGTGTCGTGTCGCTGTTGCGAGTGCAATAATATATTCAACAAGTTCATCAGCAAGTTTGATTTCATCCACACTTTTTTGTAATGCTTCGACTTCATCAGTGGACATGAGTGGCTGCAGCGTCTGCAATGAGTTTCGAAGTGGTTGCTGTTTTATGACTCGAGTTTCATCATCTGGCGAAGGGTACCCCAAATGAATCCGCATAAGAAACCGGTCGAGCTGGTTTTCAGGAAGAAAATATGTGCCTTCAAACTCGTATGGGTTTTGCGTTGCGATAACCATAAACGGGGACGGGAGCGGCCTTGTTACACCATCAACGGTGACTGAACATTCGCTCATCGCTTCTAGTAACGCGGACTGCGTTCTTGGAGTGGTTCGATTGATTTCATCTGCAACAATGATGTTGTTGAAGACGGGACCCTCTCGGAAAATAAAATCAGTGTTTGTTCGGTCAATCATGCTCACTCCCGTGATGTCACTTGGCAGTAAATCGGGAGTGCATTGAATGCGCGCGAATGTGCCTTTGATTGACTTTGCCACGGCGCTTGCAAGTACGGTTTTCCCCACACCTGGTACATCTTCGATAAGAATATGCCCCCTAGAAAGTAAAGTTACGATGATACGATCGATTGCGAGGGTGTTCCCCATGTACACTGATGCAATGTTTTGGCGTAAATCTTGTAATTTCTGTATGGTTGCGTCGTTCATGTATGCGCACGAGTATAGCAGTCTCTCAACATTAACCCTAGGGTGCAGAGCGAATAAAATGGCAGATAGAAATGAGTAATGACCCAAAACAACTATCCCCAATAGCAGCAGACCTCAGCCAAATGCAAATTGCACTCTCTTTGCCGTGCGCACGTTGTGGGTATGAATTGCGAGAACTTGCTGCTGATGGCGATTGCCCAGAATGCAGTGAACCAATTCGATTAACGATCATTGAAGTTATTGACCCGAGTTCACGAAGAATGAAACCAATACATAACCCAAAAATTGTCGGCAATTATCTTACTGCTGTTGTGTTATTTTTCTTTCTCGCGGTAATGTCTGCCGTGCTTGCGATGCTCTCGAAGTCACCCAACTCACTTCCAGTTCCTGATTTTGTGCACACGACTCCTGCGAACAGTTTGGTTTGGGTATCCTCGTTTTTATCGATTGTTGCAATTGTTTGCCTTGCACCAATAATGAAAATGTGCAAAATCAGTGAACTCGTTGGGTGCAGGAAGGGGATTGTGCTGACGTTTTTTGGATTGTGTTTTTGGGCAATAAGTATGTCTGCCATTTCATTTGTGTTGTTGCTTGGAAGTACAAAGTCTACAACCGTAACAATGTTGCTTGATACATGTGTTCCAGCAATTGCAGCAGGGGTGGTCTTTACTGGATTTAAAAATTTAGTGCCCCGCCTGGGGCAACGGAGTCGTGCTTTTAGACAAGCCCAAGGAAGCCGACAGAGAATGAATGACCTTCTAGCGGCGCTCGCAGTTGTTATTGTTGGCAGAACGATGCTTGGAGCTTCATTACCAGATTCAAACCTCTCCCTACTTGGGTTAATTATTATGGTGATGAGTATATCTCTCATCGTAATAGGACTTGGGTATATGGTTCGTAATACCATTTGGATTCGAAATGCATTGATTACGCCGCCACCAGCGCTGCTCAAGCTCTTGCGCCGAATCAATTAATTCCTCACAGGAGTTTATTTGGGTCTGCCATCGTGGCAGGAAATAAAGGGTAAATAGGGCGCATGGCGGTGCTATTGGCGAGTAAAGCGATTATTTGGCGAATAACCATGCCAGGGGGGGTGTTTTTGGTGCGGAATTTGTACATATAAATGGAAGCTGAAGGCATCGTGCCGTCAGCAGCACAGGAAAGATTCGATTCATACACACCCAGATTGGGGATTGGATTGAGGATTAGGAGATTATATTCATGGCAGTAAAAGAACTGGCATTTGATGTTGAAGCCCGTAAGAAAATGTTGCAGGGCGTCGAAAAACTTGCTTCAGCAGTGAAGTCCACATTAGGACCACGCGGGCGAAACGCAGTATTGGACAAGGCGTGGGGTGGCCCAACCGTGACCAAGGATGGCGTAACAGTCGCAGAAGAGATCGAGCTTCGCGATAAAATTGAAAATCAAGGCGCACAGCTGGTAAAAGAAGTTGCATCCAAAACTTCTGATGATGCGGGCGACGGAACTACAACTGCGACAGTGCTCGCGGAAGCCATTTTTAAAAGTGGACTTCGTCACCTTGCAGCAGGCTGTGATGCAAACGCAATGGTACGTGGCATTCGAAAATCGGTTGAAGTTGTTACTGCCTCCATTTGTGACATGTCACAATCAGTAAAAGACAACATCGAAGCAGTCGCAACGATTTCTGCAAACAACGATACCGAAGTTGGTAAGATTATGGCAAAGGCATTTTCCAAAGTTGGGAAAGACGGCGTCATTACTGTTGAAGAAGGCAAGAGTTTAGACACCACTGTCGATGTCGTTGAAGGCATGCAATTTGACCGTGGTTTTTTGAGCCCAAACTTTGTTACTGATGTTGATGCAATGTCAACAGTGCTCGACAAGCCGCTTGTGCTTATCTATGAAGACAAGCTTGATTCAGCAAAACAATTGGTCCCACTTCTTGAAAAAGTTATGGAGTCAAAAAAGTCGCTCTTAATAATTGCAGAAGATATTACAGGCGAAGCGCTTTCAACACTTGTAATTAATAAATTGAGAGGTGTGTTGCAAGTTGCTGCAGTTAAAGCCCCTGGATACGGCGACCGTCGAAAAGCTATGCTTGAAGACATTGCAGTGCTCACAGGTGGCGAAGCAATCATGAAAGACCTTGGTATTGATATTGAAAAAATATCATTGACTCAACTTGGCCAAGCAAAGAAAATTGAAATTACGAACAAAGAAACCACCATCATGGAAGGTGCTGGTACTTCAAAAGCAATTCAAGAGCGAATAGCACGTATTCGAGCTGAAATCGCAAACAGTTCTTCGGATTACGATCGCGAAAAATTGCAAGAACGTCTCGCAAAATTAGCTGGTGGCATTGCGCAAATCAATGTTGGCGCAGCAACTGAAGCGGAGCTTAAAGAACGCAAGGCACGCGTAGAAGATGCGTTGCACGCAACTCGCGCCGCAATTGAAGAGGGGGTTGTCCCTGGTGGTGGCGTTAGTTTCCTTCGATCGCTTGATGCGTTGCAAAAAGCGCGCAAGTCTGCAAAGGGTGATGAAAAAGTTGGCTTTGAAGTTATTGCAGATGCACTAACGTTGCCATTGCAAACTATCGCGGACAACGCAGGTGCAAAAGGCACCGTTGTCGTTGCAAAGGTTTTGGAAATGAGTGGTTCAAACGGATTTAATGCATTGACACTCGAGTATGGCGACTTGCTAAAAGATGGCGTGTTGACACCAGCAAAGGTTGATCGTTGCGCATTGCAAAATGCTTCTTCGGTAGCTTGTATGCTTCTTTCAACAGACTGCATTATCACAAGTGCACCTTCAGACGAAGATGATGCAGGTGCAGCCGGCATGGATCCAATGGGCGGCATGGGCGGCGGAATGCCTGGCATGGGCGGCGGAATGCCTGGTATGGGTGGCGGAATGCCGGGAATGGGCGGAATGCCTGGCATGGGCTTCTAAGTCGGCATCAACTTTTATACACAAACACAAACAACTGGAGACAAAACCATGGCAGTAAAACCACTAGAAGATAGAATTTTAATTAAACCAACCGAAAAAGAAACGCAAACAGCATCAGGAATTTTTCTTCCTGAGACAGCGTCCGAAAAACCAATGCAGGGCGCCGTTGTAGCAACTGGTCCCGGAAAACTTCTTGAGGGCGGACAAAGGGCAAAACCCGCAGTCAAGAAGGGCGATATGGTTATGTTTGGTAAATACTCAGGAACTGAAATCGAAATTAAGGGCAAGACTCACCTCATTGTTCGCGAAAGTGAATTGCTTGGTTTGATTAACGGCTAAAGAGAGAAGGAAAACAAAAATGACAGCAAAACAAATGAAATATGACAGCGCCGCCCACGAAGAATTTCGTGCTGGTGTTGAACAAATGGCAAAAGCAGTTGGTACTACATTGGGCCCTGCAGGTCGAAACGTGGTTGTGCAAAAAGCTTGGGGAAACCCCTCTGTGACAAAAGACGGAGTCTCGGTTGCAAAAGAGATTGAACTTGCAGAGCCATTTCAAAACATGGGCGCCAAAATGGTGCATCAAGTCGCGAAGAAAACAGCAGATGTCGCTGGTGACGGTACAACATCTGCAACTATTCTTGCAGATGCAATCTTTCGACATGGTTTGCGACATGTTTCAGTTGGCGCAAACCCAGTAACAATTCAGCGGGGTATTACCGCTGCAGCTAAAGTTGCAACTGAAGCCGTAAATGCAATGGCAAAAGAATGTAAAGGCAAAAGTGACCTTCAAAAGGTTGCAATGGTTTCATCAAATCATGATGCGGAAATTGGAAACACAATCGCTGAAGCGATCAACAAAGTTGGCGGTGATGGTGTAGTTGAAGTTGAAGAAGGTAAAACCGCTGAAACAACACTCGAGTACGTTGAAGGCATGGCTTTTGACAAAGGTTTTCTCAGTCCTTACTTCATGACAGACCCAACGACTGCAGAGTGCGTTCTTGAAGATTGCCAGATATTGATTTACGAAAAGAAAATTTCAAATCTTGCCGACTTGCTTCCGCTGTTGAATAAAACAGCAACTTCAAGCAAGCCATTATTGCTTATCGCAGAAGATATTGAAAACGAAGCGCTTGCAGCGCTTGTCATTAACCGCTTGCGTGGAACGTTGAAAATATGTGCAGTGAAAGCTCCAGGTTTTGGTGATCGTCGAAAAGCGATGCTTGGCGATATTGCGGCTCTGACAGGCGGCTTATTCTTCTCTGAAGATATTGGCCGAAACCTAGAAGATGTTGAATTGAGCGAACTTGGCAGTGCAAAGCGTATTGTTATCACAAAAGATTCCACAACGATTGTTCGTGGTGGTGGTAAAAAGAAAGAAATCGAAGCGCAAGTAAATCAAATTACGACTCAAATCGAACGCTCAACAAGTGATTACGATAAAGAAAAACTACAAGAACGTTTGGCGAAACTTACTGGAGGCGTTGCGGTTATCGAAGTTGGCGGAACAAGTGAAGTAGAAATGAAAGAACGCAAAGACCGCGTTGATGATGCGCTTGCAGCAACTCGGGCTGCTGCTCGAGAGGGTTACGTTGCAGGTGGCGGTGTTGCTTACATCCGCGCGATTGAAGCTCTTGAAAAAGGCCGCAAGAATGCGAAGGGTGACGCGAAGCTTGGCTTTGCTATTCTTGCTAATGCATTGGAAGCACCAGCGGCTTTGATTGCCTCAAATGGCGGTGATGATGGCGATGTAGTTGTTGAAAAAATTAAAGAAGGCAAAGATGGATTTGGTTTTAACGCTTCAACGCAAACGTATGAAGATCTTATTAAGGCGGGTATTATTGACCCAGCACTCGTTGTTTGCACAGCGATACAAAACGCAGCTTCTGTGGCTGGTTTGATGCTAACAACGAACGTTGTTGTCACTGATTTGAAAGATGACGAAGACCCAATTGATCAAGCAATTTTCTAATTAAATGGAAGTATGGACACCGCTGCTAGCAGCGGTGTCCTTTCTTTATTATGAGTGTTACTCGTTGTTATTATGAAGTTCTAGATGTTGCCCGCAGTGCTGATGGTTCGGAAATTAAAAGTTCCTACCGCCGGCTTGCTATGAAGTTTCATCCAGACAGAAACCCAGACGACACAGAGGCGGAGAAAAAGTTCAAAGAGTGCGCAGAAGCGTATGAAGTTCTTTCGGACCCGCAAAAGAAACAAATTTATGACCAATATGGTCACGAAGGTTTGCGGGGAAGGGGACATGCTGGGCACAACTTTAATACGATGAATGTGGAAGATATTTTCTCCATGTTTAATGATATTCTTGGAAGCCAAGGCAGCGGTATTGGGGGAGGCCGAAGAAGGCGGCAAGTGCGTGGTTACGATCTTGAAACAGATGTTGAAATCACGTTTGGAGAAGTGCTTGCTGGAACAGAACGTGATGTAGAGTTTGACCGGCTAGATGTATGTGACACTTGTTCTGGCGGAGGTGCAAAACCAGGCACCTCGCCTGAAACTTGTGGTACATGTCAAGGGCAAGGTAAAGTAGCACAGCAAGGTCTAGGCGGAATGTTTCGAATGGTGACAGCATGCCCTGCGTGTGATGGTCGAGGTTCTATCATCAAGGAAAAATGTGACGACTGTCGAGGTCGTGGTCGAGTCTCAGTGCATCGGAAGTTGCGTGTAAAAATTCCTGCAGGTATACATCATGGGCAAGCTGTCCGTGTTGCAGAAGAGGGCGAACCACCGGTACCTGAAGCATCACCTACTGGCGAAGGGCAACGGGGCGACTTACATGTTCTTGTGCGCGTTGCTGAAGATGCTCGTTTTGAGCGTGATGGTGATCACTTGATTTACATTGTTTCTGTGGCCTTTACGCAACTCGCTCTTGGCTCCACAATTGAAGTTGAATCGGTTGATTGTGCACATGATTTAGAAATTCCATCGGGCACGCAAACAAATGAGATATTTAGAATTGATGGCGCCGGACTGCCTGATTTACGTTCAGGAAGAAGAGGAGACCTTGTAGTCATCGTTCGACTTGCTGTGCCTAAAAAATTAACAGATGACCAGCGCGAGCTTCTTGAGGAATATGCAAAAACAGAAGATATTCCTGTCCACGAAGCAGAAACTTCTTTTTGGGATAAGTTAAAAGGGGCAGTGACAGGTAGTTAACATTGCGGCAAGGAATAACCATGAAAATTGAATCAAATACAAACGAAGAAGAACTCCACCAAGACAATGAAACCGACGTTGAAGTGAAGCAAGTCGAAGAACAGCTTTCTGAAACAGAACAATTGAAAAAAGATATTGCAGATGCGAACGATGCTAAACTGCGCGCGCTTGCTGATTTTAAAAACTTTCAACGCCGAAGTATTGAAAATGAGATTCGCGCGACAAGCAGTGCGATGGCAAAAGTGGTTCGGTCAATTCTTCCATCCATTGAACAGATGAATATGGCGATAGAACACGCAGGCGACGACGCTGTTGTGAAGGGTTTTCAAATGGCCCGCGATGGCTTGCTCCAAGGGCTTGCGGATTGTGGAGTGGAAACAATTGAGCCAGTCGTTGGCGATGCTTTTGATCCACAAATGCACGAGGCGTTAATGCGACAAGACTCTGAAGACATGGATACTGATCATGTAGTCATGGTTATGCAAAGCGGATTCCGTCTTGGCGATATCGTCATTAATCCAGCGAAGGTTGCTGTAAGCAACTAGATATGCCAACGTACGATTATCAATGCCAAGATTGCGGACACGAGTTTGAACTTTTTCAACAGATGAGTGCTCCAGTGAAGAAAAAATGCCCAGAGTGCGCAAAATTACAATTAAAACGTCTTATCGGCGCTGGATCTGCTGTGATGTTTAAGGGAAGTGGTTTCTACGAAACAGATTATCGAAGTGATTCTTATAAGAAGGGCGCGAAAGAAGCAAAGGAATCCTCAAAGACCACAAAAACTGACAAAAAGTCTGGCGTTTCCAAAAAGAAATCAAAAGGCGCCTCCGACTCTTCCAGTAAGAGTTAGCATTCGATTATGTCTATGCGATTTACAAACCGGTTACTCGATCACCTATCCTATGATGGGTACCGCCCCACAACCGTGAGAAATATCGCAAAAGATTTGCGCATTATCCATGATGACAAGGTGGAGTTTGGCGATACCATCGCGCAAGCAGAAGAAAAAGGGCTCATCGAAATTGGACGGGATGAATGTGTCCGCTTGCCTTCGCTTCCAGAGGAGATAGTCGGTTCACTTCGATCAAACAAACGCGGTTTTGGTTTTGTGAAACCAACACAACGGTTTCGAGAGGGCGATATATATATCGGCGCTGGCTCAGAAGGCGATGCTGTATCTGGTGACACTGTTCGTGTGCTGGTTTCACAAAGTAAAAGTTGGAAGGGAAAAGGCGCTTCTGGGAAAATAATAGAAGTGCTTGAGCGTGGTCGAGGTGAATATGTTGGCACGTTGTATAAGCGTGGCAATTCGTGGTTCGCTCAGCCAGACGGCAGAGAGTTACACGACCCAGTTATTATTCGGGATGTTGGCGCAAAGGATGCAAAAGAAGGTGACAAGATCGTCTTTGAAATGTTGCATTACCCAGAAAAAGATTATTACGGAGAGGGTGTTATTACACGAGTTCTTGGCGATGCAGGTAAGCCGGATGTTGAAACACAGGCGGTCATGCTTGCGTACGGTTTGTTTGAAGACTTCAACGAAGAATCAAAAGAAGAAGCTCGTCACGCTGCGACACATTTTGAAGAAACTGGTGACGAGGGTCGTGAAAATTTAACGAATGATTTTATATTTACTATCGACCCACCAGATGCGCGTGACTTCGATGATGCAATAAACATTTCGTACGATAAAGAAGCGAACGAATGGGAACTTGGTGTTCACATAGCAGACGTCGCGAGTTTTGTCCTGATGGATGGTGCGCTTGATAAAGGCGCAATTGAACGAGGCAACAGCGTGTATCTTCCAAGGCGGGTAATTCCAATGTTGCCTGAAGTTCTATCGAACGGAGTGTGTTCCTTGCAAGAGGGCGTGCGCCGATGGGCAAAATCAGTATTTATTCGATTTGATTCTAAGGGCCGTGTTATTGGCCACAGGTTGAGCAATACAGTTATTTGTTCATCGAAACGATTAACGTATCTTGAAGCACAGGGTCTTATTGATGGCGATGAAAAAGAAGCCCGAAAAAACACTGTTACCGGCGGTGCCTATTCTCAAGAACTGATCGATACATTAAAGCTTGCAGACAAATTAGCAAAAAATTTGTTGGCAAGGCGGCGGCGAGATGGCATGATTGAGTTGCAACTTCCAGAAGTTGTTTTAGAATTCGATGAAGATGGCCATGTGATTGATGCGCACCCAGAAGACGGTGCATTTACGCATCGCATTATTGAAATGTTTATGGTCGAAGCAAACGAAGCGGTTGCAAGAACATTCGCTGGGATTGATATACCGCTCTTGCGCCGTGTTCACCCTGAACCAAATTTTGGCGACATGGTTGAACTTCGACTGTTCGCACGAAGTGTTGGTATTGGAATATCTGACGAGCCGACTCGACATGATTTGCAAAAATTATTGCAAGCAACAAAAGACAGCGACTCCTCGCGAGCAGTTCACTTTGCAGTGCTCCGCACACTTTCGCAAGCGATTTATAGTCCCGCAGAGGTAGGTCACTTTGCACTAGCAAGCCACCACTACGCACATTTTACGAGCCCAATTCGACGTTACCCAGATTTGACAGTGCACAGAGCACTCGCGTCGTATCTTGACCATACAGATAATGGCACGAATACAAAGGGTGGCAAATCAAAACGGTCAATAATTGGAAACATACGCGATGATGATCGTACGCTTGATGAGGGAACACTTATTGATATCGGTGCGAACTGTTCTTCGACCGAGCGGAATGCAGAACAAGCGGAGCGTTCTCTGCGCACCTTCCTCGTATTGCAGTTTTTAAATGATAATCATTTAGGTGATGAATTTTCGGGCATTATCACTGGCTTCTCTTCTTCTGGATTGTTCATCTCCGTTGAACGGTTCCTTATTGAAGGTCTTTGTCGTTTTGATTCATTAAAGCAATCTTCAAAATCAGCCGGCCGATGGGAAAAACTTGAAGGCACGGGGCAAATTGTTGCCGTCCGAAGTGGTGCCGTGCTTGCCATTGGTGACCGAGTGACAGTGCAAATTTCAGCAATTGATTTGCCTACTCGTCAAATGGAGTTACATGTGACAAACATGCCAAAGCGTCACATCGAAGATGTTGCAACTCTTGCGCCAAGCGGAGGTCCCAAACGAGGTGGCAAAAACAAATCTCGTTCGAAAAACTCCAAATCAAATCGAAAAGGCAAGGGTAGAAAGCGCAAGTAAGTCGTATGATGATGTGAACAGATTGGAGCTACATCAATGACTGAAAACAGAAATATTGAATCAATCCTTCACGAAGATCGAACGTTCGATCCACCAAAACAATTTAGTGAACGAATCGGCGGTGCTTATTTTAATTCGGTAGGCGAATATGCACAGATGTACAAGCGTTCTATTGAAGACTCAGATGGTTTTTGGGGCGATGTTGCGGACGAACTCGACTGGTTTGAACGGTGGGATACTGTAAGTTCCGGCGCGTTTCCTGATGCAAAATGGTTTGAAGGTGGTAAAACAAATATTTGTCATAACTGTATCGATCGTCAAATCAATATGGGACACGGCGATGAGACTGCAATCATTTGGGAAGGCGAACCAGTTGGAAGTAATGGGCCAGAAAATCGTATATTTTCGTATCACGACTTGCACGCCGAAGTTTGCAAGTTTGCAAATGCATTAAAATCGCAGGGTGTAAAGAAGGGTGACATCGTGACCATTTATATGGGCATGGTTCCTGAACTTGCAATTGCTACGCTGGCTTGTGCACGAATTGGTGCACCGCACTCGGTCATATTTGGCGGATTTTCATCGCAAGCGATTGCTGACCGCGTGAACGATGCAAACAGTTCAATCGTGATCACTTGCGATGGTTCTTGGCGACGTGGAAAAATTGTTCCCCTAAAAGATAATGTAGACGCGGCTACAGAACTTACAGATGTTATAGAAAAAATTATTGTGCTTAAGCGTTGCGAAAATGAAATCGCGTGGAATGAGGAACGTGACCTTTGGTGGCACGATGTTTGTGAAAGCCAAGAAGAAGACTGCCCATGCGAATCGATGGACGCAGAAGATATGTTGTTTCTCTTGTACACAAGCGGTTCAACAGGCAAGCCTAAAGGAATCATCCACACAACAGGTGGGTACATGGTGTACACCTACTTGACAAGTAAGTGGGTATTTAATTTAAAACCAGATTGCGAGCAAGTCTATTGGTGTACCGCGGACATTGGTTGGATTACCGGGCACAGTTACATTATTTATGGC
Organism: Phycisphaerae bacterium; assembly: GCA_002689385.1. GTDB lineage: Bacteria > Planctomycetota > Phycisphaerae > Phycisphaerales > SM1A02. Next base: position 8,587 of record NZFX01000074.1, on the reverse strand, counting down.
GTGCTTCCAAATCGAGTACCAACAGTGATGTACGAGGGTGCACCAAATTATCCTGAACCAGATAGGTTCTGGGATATTGTCGATCGACACAAAGTTACGCAGTTTTATACAGCGCCAACTGCAATTCGCGCATTTATGAAGTGGGGCAACGACCATCCACAGAAACACGATCTGTCTTCATTGAAGTTGCTCGGAACAGTTGGTGAGCCAATCAATCCAGAAGCGTGGGTGTGGTACCGCGAGACGATTGGTGGAAGTTGTTGCCCTATAGTAGATACATGGTGGCAAACTGAAACAGGCGGTCACATGTTGACGCCAATTCCTGGAGCAACGCTGACGACTCCAGGGTCATGCACGACTCCGTTCTTCGGCATCGATGCAGCTGTTGTGAACGAAGATGGCAGCGAGGCGCAAACAAACGCAGGTGGCTTACTTGTTGTACGTAAGCCCTGGCCAGGAATTTTGCGTGGAATATTCGGAGACAGAGAACGGTTCGTCGAAACCTATTTTGGTCGTGTTAACGGTATGTATCTTGCTGGAGACAGCGCGCGCAAAGATGCAAATGGAAACTTTTGGATAATGGGTCGAATTGACGATGTGATAAATGTTTCTGGGCATAGGCTTGGCACAATGGAAGTGGAGTCATCTTTAGTGAGCCATGAATCAATTGTTGAAGCCGCGGTTGTTGGAGTTCCGCATGAAATTAAAGGAACAGGAATTGCGGCATTTTGTACATTAGCAAATGGCTTTGAGCCAAGCGAAGAGTTGAAACAAACTCTGTGTAACCATGTTACGAGTGAGATTGGAGCAATTGCAAAACCGGACATGTTGAAATTTACTGATTCGCTTCCAAAAACACGAAGCGGAAAAATAATGCGACGATTACTTCGTGATGTTGCTGCGGGGACAGAGTCAAACCAAGATGTTACAACCCTCGAAGACTTTACTGTACTTGAGAAACTACGAGCCGAGGATTAATGCAACAGCAGGAATAGCAGCTCCACTTGTTAACTGGTCACGGCAGACCACAAGGTCTGCCGTGTTTTTTTGAATGCGAACCCTTCCAATGGCGACATGGTGATTGTTTTCTGGTGTTCTTGGGTCCAACACGCTTGGCTCTGTAGGAAGAGAAGCATCGATTGCGTCACTCGTTTGTATTCGTATATTCGCAATGTGTCCATGGAAAACTGGAACCCGAAATGAGGTTTCAGAAACAATACAACCAAACAGCCCGTTCTTCTTGATCAGCATTTTCGCCTTGGATCTCAAGCTTTTTAAACATGCTTTTCCAACTGACCCCCTTACGCCAATTACCGGAATTTTCATTACCAAAGTTTATGGGAGTCTGACCCCAGGGGGCAGATCCCTCCCTAGAAAATAGAGCCAATCATGCGGACTTGTTCAGGATTGAGTAGAATGTCGCCATGGCAACATACACAACAGTTGAAGGTGCAAAAGTCGGTATTTTGATGGGCAGTGCTTCGGATTGGCCAACTATGAAGCGAGCGAGCGAAATGCTTGATTCATTTGATATCGCACACGAATGCAATGCGCTTTCTGCCCATAGAAACGCTGAAATACTCCAAAAATACCTCATAGATGCCGAAAAACGAGGTATTGAGCTGTTTATCTGTGCTGCCGGTGGCGCAGCCCACCTCGCTGGCGTCGTCGCAGCCCACTCAGAATTGCCCGTTTTAGGATGCCCAATGCAAGCGTGGTCACTCGATGGCCTTGATTCCTTGCTTTCAACCGTACAAATGCCAAAAGGTATGCCAGTTGCAACATTTGCGATCGGTGGCGCAGGGGCGACAAATGCTGCGCTTTTTGCCGTCCAGATGCTTTCAATGGGCGATTCAGCTCTTTCAGAGCGCTTTTCTGCATTCCGAAAAGAACAATCAGAAAAAGTTGTTCAACTGGGCTAATTTTAAATAATTCTCTTGCATTGTATACGTCCGAGAACCACAATAACTGGTTCGCGAGTTCGTTCTTTAGAGCAAATTCGCAGTCGATGCCGATGCTGCACGGAAGCGGTACTTAATACAAAAGAGAACAAAGCACCCATGCACTCGTATGGGGAGAGATAAACACTGGAGCAACTACAACATGTCACTGAACAAAACCATATTTTCACTTGGTCTTATTGCGACCATTACAGCAACAACCTTCGCCAAACCCAAAAAGTTTGAAGAAGTGAATGAGGGCTATACTAAGGTGGTCTCGACCATCGATGGGACATCGCCGCTTTTTGAGCTTTGGAAAAACAATAAAGACCAACAACTTCTTGTAGAACTTCCTCGTGGTTGGGCCAACAAAAAATTCTTCATTGCAGTCACGCCCACAGCTGGCGTTCGATTTGTTGGATTACAAGGCAACGAAGCATACATATATCTAAAAAAATTCGGTGATCGAATCGCATTTATCTCACCAGAAATTTCTGTGCGGTCCTCTGGTGACAAGGCATCAAAAGATGGTGTCGATGCTTCCTTTACAGACGAGGTACTGATTGATGTGCCGATTGTTGCAACAGGATTAAACGGACAGCCGGTCATAGACTTAGACAACTTACTTGTTAACAACGCATCTAAAATTGCAGGTAGCGTGGGCAGCGGTGCAAATAGCAAACTCACTACAATTTTGAAAGCAAAATCATTCCCAAAGAACTTAGAAGTTGCATTTGAAATGCCAACTTCTGGTGGTAAGCTTAAGAAGATTCACTATTCAATCAGTGAAGTGCCAGAGCGCGGTAGTTATAAACCACGTAAAGCAGACGAACGCGTCGGTTACTTCGGCACTACTTTTCGTGATCTTGGGCAGTACCATAACGAAGACAAATGGATTCACTACATTAATCGTTGGGATTTACAAAAACGTGATCCGAAATTATCACTTAGCCCACCGAAAAAACCAATCGTGTTTTATGTAGAGCACACAGTTCCTGTTCGCTATCGACGCTGGGTTCGCGATGGCGTGCTGTATTGGAACGATGCGTTTCGAAAAATCGGAATTGATACTGCAATCGAAGTGTACTACCAAGACGCAGCAACCGGCGCACACATGGAAAAAGACCCAGAAGATGTTCGGTATAACTTCTTGCGGTGGTTGCACAACGATGTTGCAACAGCAATTGGCCCTTCACGCGCACACCCTATGACGGGAGAAATTCTTGATGCAGACATTATTTTGACTGACGGATGGATTCGTGCATACTGGCGTTGGTATAACCAACAACCCAAATCAGCCGAAGCAATGGCCGCGATGACACCTGAAGATATTCAATGGCTAGAACAATATCCAGAGTGGGACCCGCGGATTCTTATGGCAGACCCGATGGAACGTGCTGCATTGCTTCAAGCAAGAAAAGATGGAACAGCTCCGTCTGCAACAACAGACACAGTGCTCGCAAATAACGAAGAACTTGCAGAAATTGCAGGATGGCTTGGTGATGAATGTAGGCACTGTCTTGCAGCGCATGAATTAGCAAATCAAATGGCATTTGCACGTCTTGGTCTTGAAACGTTGAAGTTTTTAGAAATCGGTTCGCCTGTTGAAAATGACAGAGCAACATCCGATGAACTCGACGGAATTCCTGAATGGTTTATTGGTCCACTTATTTCAAGTCTTGTCTGCCACGAAGTTGGGCACACACTCGGCTTGCGCCATAACTTTAAAGCTTCAAGTTTATACACACTAGAAGAAATAAATTCCGACGAAGTTCGAGGCAAGAAGCCGTTTACTGCTTCTGTTATGGACTACAACCCAGTGAACTTCAATATGGATACTGGTGACATTCAAGGCGACTTTGCGATGATTGGCATCGGCCCATACGATTACTGGGCGATCGAGTATGGCTACACAACAGGCGATCCAGCAGACGTACTTGCGCGTGCAGGTGAACCAGCACATGCATATCTCACAGACGAAGATACGAATGGCCCAGACCCACTCGCTAAGCGATACGATTTTAGTAAAGATCCACTTACATATGCAGAAAACCAAATGCGAATCGTGAGTAGTCTGCGTGAAGATTTGCTTGGACACTTTGTTGAAGACGGCGACAGTTGGTCAAAGGCTCGTCGCGGCTATGAAACAACATTGCGTATGCAAACAAGTGCAGCGGGCATGATGTCTGATTGGATTGGCGGAGCGCATACAAATCGTAATAAAAAAGGCGACTTTGGCGACGAAGATGTTGCGCCAGTACAAGTAGTTCCTGTTGCACAACAGCGCGCAGCACTTGCATTTATCGTGAGTACTATTTTTGATGAAAATGCCTACAACCTATCACCTGAATTAGTTACACATTTCAATGTTGATAAATGGTACGAAGGTGGTGGTGATGATGGCGAAGCAACTTGGCCAATACATGATCGAATTTTAGGGACGCAAGCATCAATGCTTTCAGCAATCCTTGCGCCTAGTCGTCTTCGTATGGTTTCAGACAACGAGTTTATGGTGCCTTCAGATGAAGACGCACTAACAGTTGCTGAAATTTTCCAAACACTCATGGATGCAATCTATGGCGAAATGGAAACCGATGGAAAGTGGACGAATCGACTTCCAATGATTTCTTCGATGGACCGAAACTTGCAAGCAGAAATGGCTGATCGACTTATTAGTTTGCTAACTGGCAAGGTAAAGCAATCGCGAAAAGTTCGAAATCTTGCGCTGTATCACGGTCGCCAGTTGTACAACCAAATTGGTGATGTATTAGCAACTGATGATAACCTCGACGTGTACTCACTTGCGCATCTGCAAGACATGCATGAACGGCTTGGAAAAGCACTTGAAGCTGTTTACACGATGTAATCGTACATTTCCTTAGACTTTTAAGCGCCGTAAAGCAAAAACTTTACGGCGCTTTTTTTTCAGGCTTGTATCCTATGCACATGAACTTTAATGCACCTCCAACTTCACCAGTAAACTCTGCACAAGATTGGTTTGATGAAGCGAACAGAGACAGGCCAACGCCCAACCCGTTAGCGATGGCTCTTTCTACTGTTGATGAAGAAGGTGCCCCTTCCTCACGGATGGTTTTGCAAAAAGGATTTGACGAACGCGGCGTTGTTTTTTTTACAAATTACACCAGCGAAAAGGCGGATGCCATCCTTGCAAATCCAAAAGTGTGTGTTCTTTTTCACTGGGATGAAAAACAACGACAGATTCGTATTCAGGGCACAGCGACAAAAATTAGTGATGAAGAATCAGATGCGTATTTTGCAACTCGAAATAGATTGAGCCAAGTGGGCGCTTGGGCGAGCAAACAGTCTCAACCGCTAAAAAGCAGAACAGTGCTTATGGCAAAGGTCGATGCGTTAAGTGCACAATGGTTAGGTCGTTCAGTGGCACGGCCGGATTTCTGGGGCGGGTATCGAATTACACTTGACACAGTAGAACTCTGGCAAGGACATGATGGACGTTTGCACGACCGCATTCGTTACGCCATCACTGACGGTGTATGGAATTGGGAACGACTTCAGCCGTAACTAATTTATTCCTGAGTAACGATTAACTGCCGAGTAAGCGCCTTGCTTCTTCGAGAATAGCATCGGGTAAAAGCGGTTCGTTTAATTGAATCGTACGTTCTTCTATTGGTTCTGCGATTTTTTTTGTGGTTTGGTCATTTGCGGGTTTTACTTCTTTTGGCCTTGCAGCGGAAATGTCTGGTCGTATGTTGGGCGCGGGCGTGTTGTGTAACTCTTCCATTACTTGTTCGTCAATGCCGAAAAGTTCTTTCCATTCTTGTGCAAGTTTTGGAGAAAGACCAGACGGTCGCCGAACAGTTTTTGTTTTTGTAATGTGACTGTCTTCAACAAGTGCTTGTAAAAAAGAAGAAGAGCCAATGTGCCGCGCACCGCGTTTGCGGATTGATTTAATAATTTCTCTGTCACTTGTCACCACAAGAATAGATCGCGGTGTAGATGATTTAGCAACACGCTCCATAATTTCGTCGTCAGCAGTTTTGTGGGGCCCAGTAAAAACCGTTCGGTATCGAGACCCGATTTCATGCTCGTCTGATGGGGTTCCGTCGCAAACAAGGGTAACCCGCTCACCAGTCCAGCGACTGTTTTCAATCATTTTACAAAGGCCAAAGGTGCCAATTCCTGCCGAATCCGCAGGTAGCACACCGGTTTGATGAAGCACGTTCCAGGTGTCAATGAACAATTCCATAATAATGGTTAGGATAGCACTAGTTTAGTCCACTGTAAGCATCTGTCAAATAAAGAGTTATACATGTTGCGATTACCCCTTGCAATGAACCCAAGAATGCGTTCTAATACGTGGCTCAAAACTGTTTTTAGCAGAAAAAGGTAACCAACATATGGCAATTCGCATTAAAGCAAGACAAAACGAATCCGCAGGGCAAATGCTCCGTCGTTTCAAAAAACTCTGTGAAAAAGAGAACCTAATCAAGGATGTAAAGAAGCGTCAATACTTCGAAAAACCATCCGAACGCAAGCGTCGCGCTCGCCGAAAAGAAGAATCACGTCGATATCGTGAACTTAATTTTCCACAACAGCGTTCACGCTCTTAATTACTCATTTATAACGACAAACATTAATGCTTTGTTGCGACACGCGTTCGTGACCATTGATGTTATTTTTTTTAGAAGCGATGCAACGACATCGCATTAGGCAGAATAAACGGATGAAAAAACACCATCCGCATATTGGAGATACCCAACAATGAACATTCTCATGCTTGCACAAGAAACAACAGGACTACCGGCACTGTTTTACCTTGCACCCTTGGGTGCAGTCGTCGCCCTTGTTATGGCCTTTGTCTTTAGTAGAGGCGTAATGGCACAAAGCGAAGGCGAACCAGAAATGATTGAAATTGCAGAGCACGTTCGTGCTGGTGCAATGGCGTATCTCAAACGACAGTACAAAGTTGTATTCGTTGTGTTTATAGTTCTTATCGCAATTCTTGCCTTGCTTGGTATTGCAGAAATTCAACCAATTTGGTCTGCTGCTGGCGTTCCAATCGCTGGTTTGTTTTCGGGACTTTGTGGTTGGTTCGGCATGAAAATGGCGACAAACGCATCTGCTCGTACAACGTGGGCAGTTAAACAATCACTTAACGATGGTCTTAAAGTTGCATTTCGATCAGGCGCAGTGATGGGCCTTATCGTTGTTGGATTTGCTCTTCTTGATGTATCCGTATGGTTTTATCTTTGGAACGAAGTGCTTCCTGAACGCGCAGGCGGTTTAGTTGAAATCACATCCATTATGTTGACCTTCGGTATGGGTGCATCCACTCAAGCATTGTTCGCGCGTGTTGGCGGTGGTGTGTATACAAAAGCAGCGGATGTTGGCGCTGACCTTGTTGGTAAAGTTGAAGCAGGGATTCCTGAAGACGACCCCCGTAACCCAGCAACTATCGCTGACAACGTTGGCGATAACGTTGGTGATGTTGCAGGCATGGGCGCTGACTTGTACGAAAGTTATTATGGTTCAATTCTCGCAACAATGGCACTTGGTGCTGCTGCAGCGATGGCAATCGGAGTAACAGGATTTGGTATCAAACTTGCAGTTGCCCCAATGGCACTCGCAGGGCTTGGCATTTTCTGTTCCCTCGTTGGTGTCTTTGTCGTTCAAGCAAAAGAAAACGCTTCCTTCAGTGAGCTCCTTAAAGGTCTTCACAAGGGTGTGTACGTTGCTTCGTTCCTCATCGCTGTTCTTTGCGGTGTTTTGTTCTACTTCTTATTCAAAGACGTAGAAGTAGCGGGATTCGTTTGGTGGGGACCATGGGCATCCATTATTACTGGTCTTGCTGCCGGTCTTACCATCGCATATGCGACCGAGTATTACACATCCTACGAACACCCTCCAACACAACGTATTGCTGAGCAAACAGAAACCGGCGCTGCAACAGTTATCATCGCGGGTATTGCAGAAGGAATGATTTCAACATGGGCTCCGCTTATTGTTATTGTTGTTGCCATTATTGCTTCCTTTAGTTTTGCTGGCGGTAACGAAAACTTCTTGCTTGGTCTCTACGGCGTGGGCATTGCTGCTGTTGGTATGTTGAGTACGCTTGGAATTACCCTTGCAACAGACGCATACGGGCCGATTGCAGACAACGCTGGCGGCAACGCTGAAATGACTGGTCAACCACCAATCGTTCGCGAACGAACTGACATGCTAGATTCACTTGGCAACACAACTGCTGCAACAGGTAAAGGATTTGCAATCGGCTCTGCTGCATTGACAGCGCTTGCGTTGCTTGCTGCCTACGTTTCAGTAGTTCAAACAAGTCTCGATAAGAAAATTACAAACGACATTGCAATGGTTGAAGAAGCACAAAACACAGTTGCGTATCTTGGCAATGGTGAGTTTGTTGCAAACAACAATGGTGAAACGTTCGGCGGTTTGATGCTCGCATCAAACGCAACACGACGATCAGTTGCTGATTTGGAATGGGCAGAAGGCACGCTTGCGGCTGATTTTGCTTGGGGTGAAACTGAAAACGCGCACACTGTTACAGTTGGCGATGTTTCATTTGCAATGGTGCCTTCGCACAAAGCAAAAATTAAACAACTTCTTTCGTTCTACAATGTCACCATTATGAACCCAAAAGTGCTTGGCGG
>NZFX01000073.1 GCA_002689385.1 Phycisphaerae bacterium | reverse complement strand
AATAAGCAATTCGGGTATTGAATATGATCCAACGCAAGATGCATGGGAAACTTATGATTCTTCAACAGGCATATCTGATGAAGATCTTGGCCGTCCCATGGAACTATTTGGTACTGGTTTTCGTGGTGGCTATGACGCTTTAAGTTTCGGAGAAAATGGCACATATGGACCATTTGGAAAACGAACGCGAAATGCCTACGCCCTTTCATACAATGAATTAGGTGATGCCATAGATGTTTCCAACAGTGTTGGTGAAGGCTTTGACCCCCTATGCTTCGCTGTTGGCACGAATAGTGATTTAGAGCCTGGGCAAACAATGGTTTCAGAAACCGTTTTAACTTTTGTTGTTGATGTTTCGAATACAAATATTCAAACATATCTTCAAGAATCGTTAAATGCAGGAATCCTCAGTTTCACACTGACCTCATTCCATGGAGCAGAACAACCTGGATTACGCGGAGAAGCGCAATATCCAAACTTTCATTTAAAAGAGAGTCCAGCTGTCGAATTTGGATTTGCAGATGCTGCACAACTCTACATCGAAGTTGAAATAAATGAAAACACAGTACCAGAAGACATCGATGGCGATGGAACTGTTGGAGTCGCGGATTTACTCTTGCTGATTGCAGCATGGGGCCCCTGCAGTGGTTGCGGAGAAGATATTACAAATGATGGTGTCGTTAATGTGCAAGATGTCTTGCAGATGATTGGCGCCTGGAGTTCTTAGTTAGTTTTTTTAATTGTTTAGATAGAAGAGAAAGGAAATTTTATGTTATCGAAAACAAAAACATTTTGTACAACATGTGCTGTTGCATGCTTAACATCAGCAGGTATTGCTGATTTCTACAACCCAGCTTCGACTGATTGGGACAGTAGCGATGGGTTCACTCAAGGCTGGGGATGGGAAAGTTTCACCCAAGCAAATTTTGCGCCTAACTTTGCTGATGCTGGCTGGTATGGCGACCCAGGCTTCGGCTATGGTGCAGAAATATACAACTTCAGTGGCTCAGCGGTAGTCGCGGGTTCAGGAAACATCTATGATCCGGGAGGCGCTTTAAACATTCATATTTATGGCAATGGTGATATTGATCAAGCATTGCTTCAAGTATCTACTGAAGGATCAGGCCTCGATTGGATGGGCGTGCAGTTGTATGTCAACGGCACAGCTGGTGAGATGTATATGGATTGGGATTCAATGGAGCAAACTTTCTACCAAGAAATCCCTGATTTTGGAGCTATCGATCAAGCAGCTATGTCTTGGGATATCTCTGATTCATACAACGGAACAGTTGAAAGCTGGGGATTCTTCATCTCCGCTTATGGGCCGCATGCTTCACTTGATGCTGTATCACTTCAAACGCTGACAATGACCGTTCCTGCACCTGGAGCAATAGCGATTCTAGGGCTTGCAGGGATGACTGCACGTCGTCGAAGAAACTAAATTTAGTTAGATCCTCTAAATTTAGTTAGATGCCTCTCAAGCATTTACTCTCTTTAGAAATTACAATATTCTCCTTGCGCAAACTTGCGCAAGGAGAATATTTTTAGATATCCATATGCAACAAAGAAACAATACACACTCATCGCAAAAAGGGTTCACGCTAATTGAACTACTCATTGTGATTGCGATTATTGCAATTCTGACAGCGCTCACTGTAGTGATTGCAGGAAAGATACTTGATTCTGCAAAAAGCAGCAAAGAATCTGGTGCGTTGCGATCTGTACTTCAAGGATACACATTAGCCGCTACAGATCGTAAAGGAAAACTCCTGATTGGCTATGATTCTCCTGATGATATAGTTAAGGGTTTTGCAGGTGAAGTCATTGATAGGAACAGCCCGGCAAGTTGGAGATATGTTTTTCGCATATTGCCATATCTTGACAACGCCATAACATCTCTTTACATCAACGATCAAAAATCATTTCTTGATTCAGTTGATATAACAAGCGAAGAATATACATATATTGCCACAGTGTTCCCTTCTTTTGGACTAAATTCGACTTGGCTAGGTGGTGACAAGATGACATCGAATATGGAATTTTTAGAACCTTTTAAAATAGCAACAAACTATTTGTCTGGTGTGCGAAATCCAGCAAACCAACTTGTTTTTGCTTCAGCTAAGGCATCGTTAGAAAACACTGATTCACTACCTGCAGAAGGACACTATAAAATCACATCGCCATATTTTATTAATGAAGGTTGGTATTGGGAGGGGGAACAAGGCTCGTTCATACCCACAAATAATTCGGCAGACCATGGTTTTTTATCAGCAAGACATGAATCGAAAGTATTAACTGGGCAACTTGATGGATCAACTACTTTTCAAACAATAAAAGAACTTTTAGATATGAGGAAATGGAATCCAAAGGCAAAAACAAGTGAATGGACTCCAACCGTCATCCCATAAGAGCAATTGTGAAAAACAGTTTCACTTTTTAATGATTAAAGTGATATCGTAATCAAAGTAGAAATTTCTACTTTTTTATCGTTATTACATCAAATAACTTTCCATACTCATCTATTGCTTGAAATTCAAGTTCATTTCCATGAATTGCCACATAGACAAGATGGTGATAATTGGCTTTCTTATGACCGAACCAAGTATTCGTTGGATCAAAATGTTCTAAGTGGCCCCCACCGCCGGCAGTAGTGACATACATGACTCCCCCTTGATCAATCGGGGTCACTTCTCCATCACGAATCGGGAATGTTCGCTCATAATCATGTACATGACCAGAAAAACAAATATCAACATCATATTTTTCCAATAGAGCAATAATGTTTTGCACATTGGTATCTCCACGCGTTGATGTTGTTAGATATGTATCACCATAATCATCTGAGTCAGACGTATAAGGTGGTTGATGCAAAACAGCAAATTTCCATGTAGCGCTGGATTGATCAAGTGACTCCTCTAGCCACTCCAATTGAGCTGAGCCCTCGAGCAGGTTTCTATTACCATCAATCATAAAGAACTCTGCATTGCCAAATTTAAATGAGTAATACATTTCTGGTTGCGGCAAATCCATATAGTCGTAATAGTGCTTTGCATCCTGCTCATGGTTTCCCAAAACAGGCATAAATGGAACGCGGCTAATTAGAGGCTGCATGGAAGGGAAAAAATGATCTGTCCAATCTGATTTAACAGTTCCAGTAGTTACAAGGTCACCTGCATGCACTACCAAATTCGGGCGATGCATATATGCTAGATCCGACACTCGTTTTACAACATCTGCTTGAGATTGAGTATCGCCAATAGCAATGAATGTGAAAGAGTCATTCTCGCCTGGAGCCGTTCGAAAAGAAAGTTGCTCAATTTCAATTATTTTTCCTTTTGAATCTATCGCGCTAACAGAATAGAAGTATTTTTGATTCTCTTCTAAATTATTTAAACGAAACTGATGGAATCGTTTTTGCAAAGCGGAATTCATACTGAATCTCGATGCGCCATCTTCACTACGATAACTAATTTCTGCGATCGTCGGCACTGTTGTTTCAAATGAAACGCTCATTTCATTTGCAGTAGGCCAATTGAGATAGGGTTCGACCTCCCAATCTAATGTTGTGTCTGTCCAAGACTCAAAAGAAGATAGTTCTTGTCGTTTTTCATACATATTCTTAACATCTATTGCATTAATCGCCTTTGAATCTACTGAAATCATGAGCAATCGTCCATCATGAGGATGATTTTCATTGTCATCAACATAGCCACCTAATGCAAATTTAGAAGATTCGTTGTACAAGATGTTTCCGGATTGCGCAGTTGTTTCATTACTCAGAGTGCCATCGACATATAGTTGTAAAGTTTTTCCATCGTATGTTGCTACAACATAATGCCAAACACCTAACTTGTAACCATGATCCGCAGAATCCAAATATGTCAATAACCCATCTCCATCATCAGCGCCAATTGTAGAGAGGCCAAAGGTGAATTGGGTGTCATTGTATCCGAGCACCCACCCATATTCAATATGATGATCATCTTGAACACATCCAACTATACCCCCCCATTGTTTTGGCTCTTCAATTGAAACCCATGCGCTGATAGTAAAGTCCTTGCGCGGCAAGAAATCCTTTGAATCAACAATTAGTGGCATGCATTTTGGATTACAAATTAATCCGTACCCAACATCGGATTCTGCAAACTTTGCATCTTGTATTTTGTATTCGGAAATCGTCTCGGTATTGAAATCCCAAACATGCCCGCCATTCAAAGAATGAAGTAAACTACAAGAGAAAAAATATAAAATTAAACTATGCATAATGTTCCAAACTGAGTGAACTATGTTAAAAGTCTTATTGTATTATTTCATATGGTATCAAGGCGGAAAAACGAATAATATTCCCCTCAATAAAGATATTAGATTGTCCATCTAATTCGTGCGGTATTGCGAATCGAATAACTTGACTTCCTAGTCCACCAGTTATACTTTCAGGCATTGGATTTTGATGCTGTTCCACCCACTCAATATTCAGATGTTGAATGCCCTCATTTTCCTCTAATGACCAATTAATTGAAACATGCCCACAACGATTTGAAAGTGAGCCATACTTAAAAGAATTATTTGCAAGTTCATTCAATACCATGCCTATACAAAGCACAGATTTTGAATTTAAGGAGATATCAACGCCATCAAATGAGAGGAGATCATCCATTTCTAGACCAGCGTATGGCTTAAGGCAAGTTTTAACTAAATCTTTCATTCTAGCAGGGATATTTTTATTCGAAGCAAGCAATTCATGTATGGATGCAATGCCTGCGACACGACTAGTCAAATCCTCAAGTAGAACTTTATCTGTGGTGGCTTTATTAACAGACTGCCTACAAATAGACACTATTTGTGCAAGCATATTTTTAACGCGATGGTCCAATTCTCGATTGAGAATAGTTTCATGGTCTCTGGATAACTTTAACTTTTCCTCTTGTTCTTTAGCCAAAGTAATATCTTGAATTGTTGCTGTAAAAAAACTCGCATCATTCATTACAAAAGGGACTACCTCCATTTTGATAGGGAATTCCTCACCACTCTTTTTTATTGCAGAGACTTCTATTGCTGTATTCAACACAGGGCCTTCTCCTGTTTGCATATAATGCGCCATCCCTCTGTTATGTGCTTCTCGAAAGTTTTCTGGAATGATTAAATCAGCAATAGATTGTCCAATTGCTTCTTCACGAGAATACCCAAACATTTGCTCAGATACTTTATTAAGATCGACTACCTGACTCTTTGAATTAATAGTAATAATTGAATTGAGCGTGGAATCGATAATTGCACCCAGTCTAGATTCCAATCTCTCTGACTCAAAAATACGATCATTTAACTCTGAAGATAAGTCCAATTGCTTTTTAGAAGATACATCTAAACTCTTAAGCATGCCATTAATTGAATCTGCTAACTCTTCATACTCCCGAGTGTGTTTAAGTGTAATTCTTTCATAAAGAGAGTCCTTGTTAACAGACTTTGTAAATTGTGCAAGTTCTATCAGAGGTCTTATAAGCCACTTACTTGCAAAAAAACCAAGCACTATTGAAATCAATAGAAAAATAAAGCTAACCACTGCACTGTTAAAAAAACTACGATCTATCTCAGCGAGAAAATCGCTCTTAGGCACAACTGTAATAAGATTCCAATCGAGCCCTACCTCACTACCAAGGCTTGATGAAGCAATAAACAACGAATCTTCGTCAACTTCTATGACTCCGGTTGCAATTTTTTCGTCTTGATTTCCTTCAAGCTGATTTAAAAATTGAGCAGTTGAATTAGCAATTAAATCATCAGCATCAGTTAATGTTTGTAATTCGCCATCATCTCTAACATTATCCAGTGAACTTGACGAAGCGATAATTGATCCACCACTAGAAACAATAATCGCCTTGCCTGTCTTGCCAATGTTGATTGTTTTTAAGTATGAAGAAAGATCATTCAATGAAAGATCTGTATTCATTATGCCAAGCAATTTATTTGAATCATCGTAAATTGGTATGCCATAAGCAATACCAACTGTCAGATTCTCACTATTTTCACCGCCTGCCCAAACAAATGGCTTTGTCCATTGAGGCTGTCCAGATTCACTAGGACCAATAAACCAAGGTCTAGAATGTAAGTCGTATTTAAACGAACCTTTTGTTTCTGGAATGATATTGCCATCATCATTAAGTATCCATTGAAACATTAAATCTGACGCTGAATCTTCTTTTAGTGCCCAATAAACCTTGCCGTCTGAATATCTGCCAATCCAAAGCGCTCTGCCGTCAGATGACCCCCAAACAATAGAACTCAACCAGTGAAATGTATTAAATTCTTCTTTAAATATTTCTAACCATGAATCAAGGTCATCGACTCGTAAAAAACCCTCTTCGAGCATAGTTTTATTGATTGAAGCAATTCTAGGCGGTATTGCCACAATTTCATCTATTTCACTTTGAACAAGACTATGAATCTGAGTTATATATTGAGCTGAAATGCGCTCTACTGAATCTCTCGATTGCGCATTCCAAACATAAGAAAGGGCTACACCTAACAATACCACTGGGATAGATATATAAATTAGCGCAAGGGATTTAATAGAAGGACTATTTTTCTTATTCATATTTAGGCATTGTATTCACTGCACACTATATTTGTTATACATAAACAAAATCGTGCTACAATCATGTTTGAAAATGTCTAGCAATAATAGTTTAAAAAAAGTTCTTGTAGTAGAAGATGCCTTTCTTGTAGGCATTCAGCTTAAGGAAGATATTGAGTCGTTGGGGTACGTTGTAATTGGACCAGCAAACTCTGTCAANAAAGCTCTTATGCTATTAGATGAGCATNCCGTTGATGGTGCAATTCTTGATGTTAATTTAGGGCACGAAGACTCNACCCCAATAGCTGAAAGACTAGAAGATTCTAATATTCCATTTCTNTTTATCACAGGATATGAATCAGTTTCTGAAGACAAGACAATCTTTGCCCAGAAAAAACTACTTCGAAAACCAATCTTACTTCCTGATATCGAAGAAGGTCTTTTCGCTTTAAATTTACATGACTAGTTATTTGCTCTTGTTTTTTAGATTAATATATGCAGCACGCAAATCTTGATATGCTTGTTTTTGTGCTGCGATTTCCTCAATCAAAATCACCTGAATGCCTGTACCAAGTTCATCACTTCTAGATACAAGCTGATCAGCTAATTTCGCTACTCGTTTTTCAGCGCTTGTAATCAAAGAGCTACTGTCTGTATTTAAAAAATCATTAGCACTAACTACATCAGAGTATTGCTTTAACAATGTTCTTGCTACTGCTATTCGTTTTCTATTGATAGCATCATCCACAAGAATCTCTAAGCACTCGAGAAGCTGAATCGTTGCCTTCCTATTATCAGGCCATCTATAATTAATTTCTTCAAGTCGAAAACGACATCTCGTACCTATAACTTCAATTTCATCTAAAAACTCATCTTCTGAACCCACTAAAGATCTAATAGTCTGAAGGTCTTCAGTTGCTTTTGCATGCAACTCCGTCAATTCACCCTGTGTTAGGTAGTATCTAATGTCTTCTAACATTGCATGCACAGATGTGTACCGATCTTCTGGATCTTTGGACATAGAGCAACTACAGATTAAACGTAGTGTAGATGGGCAGACTTCAGATAATTGTGGCGTAGATTCATTAGATATTTTTTTAAATACCTCTAAAACGCTTTTTCCAAGATGGGGCGGCTTACCAGAGATAATCTGATAAAGAGTTGCACCCATAAGATAAACATCACTTCTCACATCCCATACAGGACTACTAGTGACCATCTCCGGAGAAGCGTAGCAGGGAGTTCCTGCATAACTTGAACCAACAAATTGTTGATCGTTATTTAATTTACAAGCTACACCCCAATCAATTAAATAGACCTCTCCATAATCACCAATCACAACATTTTCTGGCTTTATATCACGATGGATAATGGACTTTTGATGAGCAAACTCTAAAGCTTCACCAATACGAAGAAAAAATTTCAAATGTTTATCTACATACCATTGAGGTAGTTCATTCTCCCTGAATTTATGCCGATCTCTTTTCATAATTTCAAGCCATGAATTACCTTGAATAAACTTCATGACTAATGCAATCTGTTCAGAATCATCAACGCCTACAAGATGAACTGGGGGTATTGCAGGATGCTCAAGTTCGCCCATTAACTGAGCTTCTTTTTTCAATTGCTCTTCGGCAATCTCATTACCACGATCAGAACGAACCCTCTTGATAGCGACTCTTCGATTAAAGCAAAGTTGTTTAGCTGCTTCAACTTGCCCAAGCCCGCCTTCACCAATCTTATATTCAAGTTTAAAATCTGTTCCTGATTCTAATGGTACATCTGCAATAGACAATTTGGGAAGTGGATAGGAAGATTCACCTTCTTTGGACTCAACATATTGAATAATTGAGACAGTCCTAGAAAGTACTGGATCAAATGTTTCAGTCGGCACTAAATCAGTGAGTAGGCCTTGCGTTACATCTAATGTTTTGTCTTCATCTGCCATTGCAAATTGATATTTAATAAAACCACATCAGCCTCAATTGAGGCTGTTAGCAATCGTCTCAGCGTTAGTCAAAGTTGCGTAAGTTGGGAATACCACTCCACAAAAGAACTCCTGTTCTGAATCCGTTCGAGCAGCAGTACAATCCTCAAGGATAAAAACTCGATAGCCAAATTCATATGCAGCGCGAGCTGTCGAATCTATGCAAATTGAAGTAACCGCACCAGCGAAAATTACATTTTTAACACCTTGTTCGGCAAGTACTCCATCCAAATCTGTTTGAACAAATGCATTAAACCCCCTTTTGCCAGGAATTTCAATTAACCGATCGCCAAAAGATTTTATCCCATCAACCGTTTCTGCTCCAGGTGTACCTTCCTTAAACGCTCCTGACTCTTTAATGGCCGTTAATATTCCATCGGATTGTAATATTTCCGAATAATCAGAACTAAATATAATCGGAGTTGAGATAATCGATACATCAGTATGTTTTATCGAATCTATTAAACTGATTGTATTGCGAAGCACAAGGTTAGCACTATCACCATTTTCAATAACAGACTTCAATACGCCTTCGCAACCAAAATAATCATTTTGAAACCCAATGAGAATTAAAGCGGTATCTTTTGCATTCATTTGTACATTGTACAAAGTAAATAGAATTATTATTTCTAGAGCCCCCGCTAACTATGCTAAATATGAATTAATGAACCTTATTGCAATCAACAAGCATCACATTTTCCTCTCAAAAGTTCCAACAAGCCGCCTGGGCATCTATGGATATTAAATAATCGATCGCATGCAGTGCAATGAAAAAATATACTTTGCTCAACAGTCAGACCAAACGCCAATCAATACGAGTAAATCTGAAACATTCACAAAACTATCATTATTCAAATCACCAATACAGTTCTTTGGACTTGAGCACTGTCCCCAATTGTCAATAATTTTAAGTAAATCACCAACATTGATTATTCCATCACCTGTCAAATCGCCAAAGACGGGTATAAAAGAACTTTCGTTATCCATAATCAGAGGTGCACTTTTCCCACCAATAACCCATTGATCATAGGCAATCTGCCCCGTGTCATTTGTTACATTCGAATCACGGAGAAACTCTATGTATTCCTTACTCGTTGTTTGATGATATAAAGTTGCCACTACTTGCGTTGCACATTCTGGAATATCGTAAATGGTATCGTCCCAATATTGACCATCATCATAAATATAACCAACTGGAGCAGATCGAATCGACTCAAAGGCAGCATTTGTAAAACCCATTGGCGGAATTCGGTTATCAAATACGACTTCATTGTTTAATACAAGATGAAATGACTCGCCGGCGGGCAAATCGACAATCTCGCTCATCTCTTCAGAAATACCCACTCTTGTTTCATATATCTTCGTGTCATCTATACTTAGTTCAGCAGTATCGACGTCATATGAGCCATACTCTAAAACAACTTCACCAGATACGTCTAGAAAACGGACGTTCAACCAAATGCGACGGCCCTCTGGATACCCTGTTGGCAAACTATGCCCACACATATTAGTTATACGAATAGTAACCGTATCATCCTCTGTTATAGAAATATCCATATCAGATGCTTTTTGCATAAATTCTATAGTTCGTTCACGATTTAATTTGATAGATTCATCACTTAATCCAGTTTCAGAATCATCATATAGATTGCGAACTGCTCCGAGCACCCAACTATTAGATCCAACAAATGTATGCATTGGAACATTTTTTCTTGCACCAACCTCTGGTATATCCCAAAAGACACAGTTTGCACCATCGCTTGCTGGCATATGACAATCTTGACAACTATGAACTACAGCACCACCATTATTATCTGTGAACCGTCCGTCTTCAAATATATAACCCTCAGGTGTTGCAAAAACACTGTTGAGCCATTCGCTATAGGTTCTTTGTTCCGGGAACATGTCATGAATATTGCCAGTTGGGTGCTCTAAACCCATTGCATTTGGCAAATAGCTTCCATCACTTTGGCGCGTAAGCACTGGATTTGATAAATCATGACAACTGCCACAGAATGCCGCTTCTTCATGATATGTCGAATGCAAGATTGGAACAGGGTGCATGTTTGTTATCACATCCCACAAAGGTCCCCTGCGCGTTTCCATTGGATCTGCAATAAAACTTCCATTTCCAGGCTGCCATGGCAAATCACCGCTATTTACGAGGTCAGAAAGAATATCAACGTCCTCGACAGGATTATCTATTGAAAAAACTGGGTCAACCATACGGTGGCAAAAATCGCAACTCACACCATCATAATCGTCAGCTATGAGTGCCGAGCCATCTGCTGGCATAGCCCTTCCTTGCAAAAAACCAGTAGGCATATGACAACGTATGCACGAGGTCCCAGAGTCTTTGGCATCTTGATTTGCAATTGTCATTGCCGCGTGAAAAACTGGATCTCTTGAAGCCTGAGCCATCATGCTTGAGGACCAGTTATTGTATGGAGCGACTACTTCAGTTGGATTATTGTCATCATCAAATTTATGACAGCCAATACAGTTGTATCTTCCAACCTGAAAATAGTCATACAAAGTTGGATCGGGCTGGGATCCTGGGTGATAAAAATCAAACTCGTTTGATGGAATCTGGACCTGATCAGCACTTGCCACTAAAGAAGATGCTGTGGCAAATGATATTAGTAAAAATAAAATTAATATTGTTTTGTCTTTTTTCATTTCATATAGTCAGGTATAGGTTTGTATACGTTTTAGTGCATATCTAGTTCCATAAATATTGTGACAATGAATAGTCATCGGATATCTTTGAAATACAAAGGATTGAAAAGGATTTTATTTGTAAAATTCAGTTATAGGACTCAAAACCTTCCACGCTACTCATCAAACACATACGCGACCAAATACGTAGTTAGATTCTTCATCTCCACTCCTTCTGGGTATCGCCCATATGTACTGCCCATTATCATACAGTGAGGCGGGAATAGCAAGGAAAATAAGTGGGAGTAGTCATAAAATGACAAGAACACCACGCCAGATGGGTTTTTGACTTGGTGCTTTCGCACCATCAGTAATCAAGGAGTACATAGCAGCCTGGCGAGGACCGCCCCCAATGGTGTCTTGTCATGTGTTTCTGCTACTCCCATGCACCAACTGAAAGGTGTCAAAGGTGGGTGTCAAATACATTCTAAAAGAGTACCTACGATAGTTGGAGTCATATTTGTCTTCATTGTTAACTCCAGCTTGCGATGAGGGTCAATATGTCATTAATATCAACATCGCCATCGCCATCAAGATCTCCAAGACAAAGTGAGCACGTGCCCCAGTTGCTTATAAGGACGAGTAAATCGCTAACATCTACATCGCCGTCACAGTTGATATCGCCATTCGAAAGGCCTTCTAACCGCTTGACTACAGTGACAGGTTCACCACTTGCAATTCCATCGGATGCAACAACAGTACACTGCACCACTGCACCGGGACAAAGTTCAAGCCGTGGAAGTCGGTCCGCAAGTCCCGCAGACTCAACTTGTCTCAAGATATTGTCACCCACAGACCATGTATATGTGTACCGAACTAAATCCCAATCAAGATCATCAAGTGGGCCTAGACTGAACACATTACATGACAAGACATCTTCAACAGTTGGTGAAGCTGGCAACATCGTTGCATAGATTTGTCCGGGCACACGGTTTGGCGTTTGCTCCAGTTGTGTCACCATCGTTAACGGAAAACTTAAGAATGAATCACCATTCACAATCATATCTACTGTCCACGTTCCTGGGATTGTATGAAGTTCTGGAATATCCCAGTAAAACCACGTGATATAAAACCTGTAAGAGTTCCATGAAAAGTTCAACCAGTTTGTTCCTGTGTCGTGTTGCAATACGCCGTCTGGATCATAAAATTGCATTTGGTATGTACTGAAGATACCAATATCTGTTGCTTGCATCCACATCCACACACCATCGTGATCAAGTGGAATATACCCTTCAAGCGGTGGTGTCCACATGTATTCTTCGTTTACAAAGAAATCATCTAGGTTTGCTGTCGTCACGCCAAAGTCTTTGCATCTAGCACCCTCTGGAATTGATACTTGGTTTTCCCATCCACTAGATTGAACATTGCAATCACCCGCGTACGGTTCGTAGATTTTCCAATCATCTTCTCCATCTGGAATCCAAGTTTCAAAATGCAAATGGGGCCAACTGCTGTACCCACTTGAAGCAACCAATCCAATCTGCTCGCCAGCTTTTACTTCTTGGCCAATCTCGACGAGGACACTACCTTGTTTCATATGAAAGTAATTCGCATATCGACCTTCACCATGGTCAATCCCAACATAGTTGCTTAGTGCGTCTGGATCCCATACAGTATTCTGATCGGGTTCTCCATCACGCATAGCCCAAACTACGCCATCAAGTGCAGAATAAATGGGGACGCCAACGAACTGCTGTTCGAACGTTCCAATAAGAGCATCGATTCCCTTATGTCCATCGTATGAATATCCACCACAATTCCAATCTTGGAAACCACCTTCAGAAGAATCAAGGTCTACATAATTCTCCATGTAAAGATCGACCCACTCCCTCCCTCCAACAGGAAAAAAGGAATATTGTCTGTTATCACCCCAAAGCCCTGGTCTTGACAGAGGCCCAAAATCCCTAATATATGCTTGCAAGTCACGGCGCATGTTTGCTTTGTCTGCTGTTGAAACACAGTCTGCACCGTGCACATGCTCCTTTATGGTTCCAAAGCCAGCAAGACCCCCACTCTTCGTTTGCATTTCAATTGGTGCCGCTGTTGCTATTCCACCGAGTACGAGAATTGCACAAGGTATTGTTTTAAACTGTTTCATACTATATTCATTCCTTTATTCGCAATCGCCCCACGCAGCGATTACCCTAAGTAAGTCGCTCACATTTACTTCGCCACTGTCATCAATATCTTCCTCGCATCCACCGCATGGACCCCATGCACCGATAAGCATGAGTAAGTCGGAGACACTTACTGTGCCATCACCATTTATATCTGATGCGCATTCCGCTGGACATTCGTCCTCGATGGTGTTGCCACCGTTGTCGGTGTAGTCGCCGACGATTTGGGGACCTGGCGTGTCATCTCCAATATTTCCGCAGAGTGTTGTATCAGTCAATGAAACATTGGCGCTGGTCATAATCAATAGCCCACCAATTGCATCACCGTTGGGACTCAAGGCGAAATTGTTTCGTACAGTGCACCCTTGCATCGTCACAGTTGAATCCGAAACTAACATCCCACCAATTCCGCTGTAAGACGAAAAGATACCTCTATTGTTTTCTATCACGCAGTCAATAAATGTTATGTCTGTATAGCCATTGCTGTATGCGTCAATCTGAATACCGCCTGTAATTGCCTCATTGTCACGAAAGACGCAGTTAGTCAATGTTGCTTGCGCATCTTGCATCCCACCGCCCACGAAATTTCCCTCGAAGATACAGTTTGAAATGGTCACGCCAAGGCCACACTTATAAAGTTGTAGCCCGCCATAACAATTAGTCACGCGGATATTCTCGACGTGGATACTGCCAATAGTCCCCGCAACAACCAACCCTTGAGGAACGGCACCACTTGGACCTTGCACACCTTCGAATGTTACGGCAGGTGAACCATCAGTATTCGTTTCACCCGATAGTGTAATCAACTTCGCCACGATATAGACGGTCCCCCCATCTGCCCCCTCTGCTCCCTCAAATTGATATGTACCCGCTGCAATATGTACGGTATCACCATCGACGGCGGCATCGACGGCGTCTTGAATCACTTCAAAATCGCCTGGCACATGGATCGTGTCTGCAAACGAAGTTGCAGGCAAAACGGCTGCAAAAATGGTTGTCAAAATTATTATTCGTAGAATGTATGTTACCTCACCCATCGCAGTCACCCCATGAAGCGATTGCCATGAGCAAGTCAGTAACATCGACTTCGCCACTGTCATCAATATCTTCATCGCATCCACCGCATGGACCCCACGCACCGATAAGCTGGAGCAAGTCTGAAACATTTACTGTGCCATCACCATTTATATCTGGTGCGCATTCCGCTGGACATTCGCCCTCGATGGTGTTGCCACCGTTGTCGGTGTAGTCGCCACTTATCTGCGTCGTGTCACCTTTGTAACCAACGTTACCGCATACTGTAGAATCCACTATGGTCGCCGTTGCCTTTGGAAACACAGACACACCGCCAATACCACCGCCGTTGTTATCCTTTATGGTGCAACCATCGATCGTAGTGTGCCCGTCAGCCATTAGTACGCCACCAATGGCATACCCTTGATATGCACCGTAGTTTCCTTCGATGAGGCAGTCAATCAAGGAGACTTGGGTTGCACTGTGGTTTCCTACGTCGATGATAGCCACTCCGCCTCCATAAGTTCCTGCGTTGTTAATCAGAGTGCATCGTTCCACCGTTGCATTACAATCTGCCAGTTGCAAACTACCGTAATAAACCGCATTTGATTCGATTGTGCAATTCTCCACAACTGCATTGCAGTAGAGAATACTCAGAGGGTTTGCAAGACCAGTGAGATGAAGATTACGGATCTCGATTAGTCCTTCGGCGTATCCAACAACGATGCCTGTTGCACCACTCATTTGTCCATCAATGATTACTGCAGGAGTACCATCGGCT
This sequence comes from Phycisphaerae bacterium, assembly GCA_002689385.1. Classification (GTDB taxonomy): domain Bacteria; phylum Planctomycetota; class Phycisphaerae; order Phycisphaerales; family SM1A02. The sequence continues at coordinate 1,833 of NZFX01000073.1, read as the reverse complement.
GACGGTTCACCGATAATTGAAACCGATACACCACTCAAGTCTAGCTCCTCGGGCTCTGTTATCTGGTACGTGCCCGCTGCGAGTTGAATGGTTTGGCCATCGCCTGCCCCGCTGAACGCATCTTGAATGGTCGGATACTCGCTTGGTACATGTAGGATGCCGTCTTCATCGTATTGACAGCCAAATGGCATACCGTCGTCATCAATTTGACACGAGAAACTGACGCAGCTACTTTCACTAGGTAAAACGCCCAGGACCTGATCAGGAGAGTTGCCGCACACTACGCTTGTATACAAAGCTGTGCCGCCGCCAACCTTTCCGCCCGCATGAAGAAGGCCCCCGCCAGTGCCGGATACGGCCGTGTTTTGACCCACGATGCAGTGGCGTAGTTGCGCTCGATTAGCGGCGCAACTGACGCCGCCACCATCACTTGCTGCGGTATTGCCTGTGATTGTGCACGCGGCAAACGATGGGCCTGGGCCCCCCATGGGTGGAGAGGGATTCGATCGAGCATGTACTGCGCCACCTCGGCCAGCGGCTTCGTTGCCTGAGAATGTACAACTGCGCAGTAGCAACCATTCCTCATCACAATACAAGGCGCCACCGTGATCTGCCGACAAACCACCTGTGAAGGCGATTGCTTCAATTAAAGGTCGATCAGCTGCAGGCCCAGTGCAAGTGAGCACGCGGCCTTGTTGCTGTGCGTCAATCGTAACAGCGGGCATGCCATCGGCACCCAACTCTCCACGAATCGTTATGGCTTTAGCTGTAAGCTGGAGGTCGTGTTCATAGTAAGTACCTGGGGCGATTTGAATGAGGTCGCCGTCGGCGGCAGCATGAATTGCACTCGCAATCGTTGCGTGGTCCGCGGGCACATGCAGTGTGTCGCCGCCTGTGTCAATGTAGATGACACCCTGAGCTGCACAAGAAGGATTTGTCCAGGATCTCGCGCAGAAAAACGGAACCGAGCCCGCGTGGAAAGGGACCTCGAACTCAAATATATAATTTGGATTTCCGTAGCCGATGTTTACATCGAAGAAGAATCCGTCATACTGACACTCGGTGCCCGAAGAAATATTTTTGGCATGACCTGGAGGTGCGCTGCCGTTGATTTCGAATATCACGGTGTCTCCTGGCTCAACGGTAACAGTATTTGGCGTAAACGCCGCGGGGCTTGGGTTGTATGTAATCAGATGCGTTTCTGCTGCTGCAAAAGATACGCCAAGTAAAAGCGCACCCATGATTGTTGTTGTAGTTGTGTAATTCATCTCAATCTCTATTTTCACGAATACTTTTTGCACTCAGTGCGTTTGTATTGTAAGGCATATTTTTGATATTTCAAACAAATTATGAGTTAAAAAAGTACAATTTGAAAATTCATGTCCGGCATATTGACAGAACAAACTATTTCAAGCGCTGATAAAGTTGCGAAGCGCTTGCACAAAGAATTTGTCCTAATTATGCAATTGCCTCCTATAGAGGGTCTAAGAGCTTCAGAAATGAAGAGCCTCCTTTCTATTGGACGCATGACTTGCCAGCGAATGCGCAAGTTCAAGAGTGATAGACCTCCTACTTCTAAACTTTTAACTGAAATTCCGGGAGTTTCAGGATTGCGAGAATTTCTTACTGCGTTACGCCGTGAGGGAACGCCAGATGCGGTGCTTTGGAATGCAGATTCTGCTGTTGATTATTTCGCTCACTTTTTAACGAATATTGGTATGAGCCAAACTTCATTAACGACGGCGCTCTCAAGTCATTTTGAAGCCACTGATCCAAAACACCGGCTCGCTAGACGAAAAAAACTTTATGAAGCGGCTTCTTCGGTGCTCGGCC
>NZFX01000072.1 GCA_002689385.1 Phycisphaerae bacterium | reverse complement strand
CGGAATGCCCAGCGTTTGTATTTTTTCTACAAAACCAGACCAAGTCGCAGGACAATCATTCCACTTCACTTCACCTTTACCGTGCGCTAAAAATGCGAGTTTTCTTTTTGCAACGGTTTTAGGGTCAAGACTTTTCAATGTTCCAGCAGTCGCGTTGCGAGCATTTGCAAAGAGTTGCTCGCCCTCTAACTCGCGCCTTGCGTTTATCTCATTGAAGCTCGTGTTTGGCATAAAAATCTCGCCACGAATTTCTAACACCTCTGGAATTTCTCCGCGTAACTTCAATGGAATTGAACGTATAGTTTTCACTTGTGCAGTCACATCATCGCCTCGTTCGCCATCGCCTCGAGTGACCCCAGAAACAAGAATGCCGTTTTCATACCGAAGTGAAATTGCGACACCATCAATTTTCGGGTCACACGTACATGCAATCTTACTTCCAAGTTTTTCATGCCAAAGTACAAGGTCAGCCAATGTGTACGTATTGTCAATAGATTGCATAGGCAACACGTGCTGAACAGTCTCAAACCCAGAAATTGGCTCGCCCCCAACTCGTTGCGACGGGCTGTTTACATCAAAGAATTCTGGGTGTTTTTTTTCAAGGCAAACCAATTCAACGAGAAGTCCGTCATATTCTGAATCTGCCATTGTCGGCATGGTATCTACGTAATAAGCGAAATTTGCTTGCTCGAGCAATGCCCGCAGTTCTAGAATTCGACTTTGTGTCGTCATGTTGTAGAGGATAATGCGGTTCGACCAACTCTGCCGATAATTGGGCTGTGCCTTCCATACGTACTTCTATAATTATCCTTCTTGGCTCAGCAGCTATTGCTCATGGTGATTTGCAATCAGACGTGCAAAAAATTGTAAACGCAGCTGATCTAAATAAGGGACAGCCAGGCATTTGCCTGATTGACACTGCGACTGGAAAAGCAATCGTGCAGATTGGTTCGAATCATGTGATGATTCCAGCAAGCAATCAAAAGTTGCTTACTACTGGAGCCGCACTACATGTTCTTGGACCTGATTTTGAATTCCAAACCTTTCTTGTGGACCAAGGTGATGACCTCACCCTTCTAGGAGACGGCGACCCGACCATCGGCGACGCTGAGCTTCATGGCCTGAAAGAATGGAAAAATGAAAACCTTTACCTTGACAAAGAACTTCAACCGTGGATTGACGCGGTCATTGCTGCTGAAATAACTGAGATTAAAACGCTCTACGTTGACGATCGAATTTTTGATCAAAATTTCGTACATCCATCTTGGCCTGCGGACCAAATCAACAATTGGTACTGTGCGCAGGTCTCGGGACTCAACTACCATTTAAATGTGGTGCACTTTTACCCAACACCAAGAAGTGGAACAACGGCATCGCTTGGTGCTATCGCACCTCGGATGAACTGGATTACCTTCGTCAATAAAACATCTTCAAAAACAGGCAAAAAAAACGCTTCGTCTTTTTGGATAGCAAGACCGCCAAATACAAACAAAATGACTGCACGAGGCAATGTTAATTCCACGCATACTTCGCCTGTAAAAGTTGCGTTCCACAACCCTGCTCTTGTCTTTGGTAATACGCTCGCTGATGCACTTCGTAAACAAAACATTCGGGTGGGCGATGTTAAACAAGTTGGGCAGAAAGCACCTCCAACCACAGGAAAAATAATTTTTGCACATACAACTCCCTTGCAAACCGCTTTGAAGCGAAGCAATACCGACAGTCATAATTTGTATGCTGAAGCAATTCTCAAAAGACTCTGTGCACAAGCGACTGGAAGGCCCGGCACCTTTGACGAGGGTGCAAACGTCATCGAAGCTGTAGTAAGCCAACGATTGAATGAACCAATGCGAAGCGTTGTCGTAGCTGATGGCTCTGGAATGAGCCGAGATAATCAAATCAGCGCAAAGACAATTGCTCGATGGTTAGCTTCTTTTAACATTGTTGACCCAGCTGGCAAGTCACTGTTAGCGTCACTCGCAACGCCAGGACAAGGGACGCTTGATGCTCGATTTAAGGGTACTGATTTTAGAGAAGCAACAGTGCACGCAAAGAGCGGCTACCTTCGTGGCGTCTGCTCTCTGAGTGGTTACATAACGTTCAAGAGCAGACCTCCGATCGTCTTTTCTATCATCGTCAATGACGTAAAAGGCACGGTCCGAGGCGCCAAGAATATGCAAGAACGAATCATCGAAACTGCCATTAAACACTGCCTACAATCAGATTAATCCCTAAGGAGACTTTTTCGGGACAAATTAACGTCTCTGAGGAATTTATATGGTTAAAAAAGCCCGAGCAGCATACGCTACTCGGGCTTTCAGATAAAAGCATATACAAGTTACTGAGCGAGTGCTTCCGTAACTGCTTTCTTCAGATCAGCAACCATAGCTTCGCCACCTGCAAAACCTGAGTGTTGATTCACAATTGAACCATCACGACCAACGATAACCGTTGTTGGGATACCGTTGATACCGTAGTTCGTTGTTAACTTGTCATCACTACTACCCATAAGAACTGCAGTATCGAATTTCTGGTCTGCCCAGAATTTTTTTACTTTTTCAAACACAGCATCTGCTTCACCACGTTCCCAAACGTTCACTGCGAATACTTTTACTTTTAAGCCTTCTTCGCCAATCCAAGTGTTAAACTCGTTTAGGAATGGAAGCCCTTTTCGACAAGGACCACACCATGTTGCCCAAAAATCAAGAACAACAACTTCGCCTTTAAGCGATGAAAGCGTAACCTCGCCTGAACCATCCATATTGGCAAGTGTAAAGTCAGGCGCTGGCTTACCAGCCATGTCAACTTCTTCAGGTAACTCACCCACTTCGCCTTCCATACCCATCATTGCTTCTGGGGAATCGAAAGCTTCACGGTCACCTGGTTCAAAAGTAACGGAAGGTGCTTCCGTGAGGAAAGTGGCTTCGGAAACTACAGTGACTTCCATTTTAGGCATACCAGGCTGTGCAATAGTCATTATTGCACTTTTCAAGACGCTGTCTTTACTAACAACAATATCGAGTGTACCCATCATTGTTTTACAATTAATTACATCGACCATTGCACCATCAGCATCTTCTACTTCAGTCACTCCAAGAAATGTAGCCCCACCTGGAATACCCATGGTTAATGTGGACATCCAAGTCTCAAGGTCATCACTGTCCCGAAGTGCAATCGTAGTCGTACCGGGTAGAGATCCACCAGGCCCAATAGTGTCAATGCCAGCTAAAAATGAATCCGCTTTGGTTTTTACATATTTGCCAGACATTTCATCGACTTCAAAGTACATCTTGCCATCAAGCCAAGTTGCAGTCAATTGATCTTCAAGTGTTAAAGAGCCAGACTTTGAACCTACGAGAACGTTAACGATCATCGCCTCTTCTTCGCCACCCATCATCGCAGGCATGGTAAGAGTAATTGTTTCTTGAATCCCCTTCGCTGCTTTATACTTCTTGCTTACTTTTTCAAGAATCGCAGCAGCTTCAGCTTTTGCGCTAGAATTGTCTTCTGCTGTTTGCGTTGGATGGTCTGGGTGTTCTGGGTGATCATGACCTGGATGGGACATTGCAATTGGGGTAATTGCAAGGGCAGTAATTACAGCGAGAATTTTCATGTGAGACTCCAAATATAGAATTAAGGGTGAGTTATTGTGATTGCGTAAGGTATCACAGAACGCTATAAACGTTGCAATATTGCAGAAATTCGTTTCTTGCTAACTGGATGTTCAAAAGAACCTGCGATTTCAGCAAGAGGCTGAAGAACAAAAACACGATGATGCGCTTCAGGGTGCGGAATAACCAAACCATCCTCTTTTAAAACAAGATTCCCATAAAAGAGGATGTCAATATCCAGAGTTCTGGAAGCCCATTTTTCTACCCGTTCGCGCCCTTGGCTTAGTTCAATCGCAAGACAAACTGCAAGCAATTCGTGTGGTGAAAAGCTAGTCTCAATTGCAACAGCCATGTTCAAATACATAGGTTGCGTAACATCGCCGACCGGTTCCGTTTGCAGCATTGCACTTCGAGCAATCACATTGATTTCATCCATCGCAGCAAAGAGTGAAATTGCATTCTCTAAGTATGTTTCGCGTTCGCCAAGATTACTCCCTAAACCAAGAAAAACATTCCCCTGCATCATGTTAACTTTTCAATCAGTAACTGCAGAGTTGCTTCCACAGCCATATTTTGAATGCGCGAACGTGTTCCCGAAAACAAAAAATGCCGTACATCAACATCCTCCTCAATCGCACAACCAACATACACAGTGCCAACTGGTTTTGCATCCGTTCCGCCAGTAGGACCAGCAATGCCTGTTGTACAAAGTGAAACTGACGTACCACTTTGTTTTCTTGCCCCTTCGCACATCGCTTGGGCAACTTGTGAAGAAACTGCACCGTATGTATCGAGTAGTAATTCTGGAACTAAAAGGTGACTTGTTTTCATCGTATTTGAATAAGTTACCCAACCACCCGTGTACCACACACTTGCTCCACTAATTGCAGTGAACTTTGATGCAATGAGACCCCCTGTGCAGGATTCTGCTGTGGATAAACACAATCCAGAATCGCAAAGCAATTGACCAATTAATTCAGCATTGGTTGTCATTGAGAATTAAACTCTAAAACAGCTTTATATTGTTCCTTAAAAAACACCGCTGTTTCCCTTTTGAGGGCTGTGCTGCCATAATCTTCTGGGTGCCACAAACCTTCTTCAATCCATTGGTTTCGCAACCAACCATATTTTAACGTTTTGCGATTTTCCGGAGTCTCCATTGATAAATCGCTCGATTGGTTAGTACGTATCAATGGCATTGCATCAAATGCAAGAAGCATCGCTCGAAGTTCCTCATTTTGCACATCGGCGGCTGTAACTACATCTGTTGTCTCTGGATAGGCTGGATGTGTAAAGATTGCTTTCCAAGCATGACTTAGTGCTTCGTGGTTATCCATCGCCATTGCACTAAAAATCGGTGCAATAAACGCTCGCATGTTTCGATCGGGATACGGTGCAGGCCGTGCAGTTTCGTAGGGGTTCACTTGATCAACCATTCTGCCCAAATACTTTGCATACATTTCACGGCGAACCGGCATTCGTCGAAGTTCAAATGAGTCTGGTCCTAAGCCATCTCCTGATTGATCTTCGATCTCAAACTGCCAAAGTGCCTGCGCTTCTTTTGTCATGCAATACGTTATAAAACGTAATGCCATTTCTTCGTTTGGTGCACCACGTAACAATGAAATCGGATCTGGGTCAATCATAGTGGCGCTTGGTGGGTCAATATAGCCAACTCGATCACCACCACCACTGCTCTTGACTGCCTGCGCTTGGTAGCGACCATAAAAGTCTATACACACACCCATTGCTGCATCACCCTGACTTACATCAGCAGGTGGCTTCAAACTACTCGCTGAAAAATAGCGGGCGTTCGCAGCAGCTCTTCGCAGCACTTCCCAACCATATTTCCAACCTAGATTTTTTAAGATTGCCTCAAAGGCTGTCGTCACCGAACCAGACTGTGCGGGATTGACAAGTGCAAGTTTGCCAAAAAGTTCAGGATTGCAAAGCGCTTCCCAAGATGTTGGAGATTCAATCCCGATATCAGCAATAACTTCGTTGTTGTACACAATGCCAAACCCCGAAAGAGCAAGTCCGTGCCAGTACCCTTCTGGATCATAGAGCGTTATGTCGCCTATCAAATTTTCACCATATACATCATCAAGGACAGCTTGGTCAATTCTCGCGGGAACACTGATGGTCGTAGACACATCTCCATCGGCGTACGTTGCATTGATAATTTTTTTCAAAACACTGTGCTCATATGAACCGCCCCCAAAAACTAAATCTGCCTCACCGCCTGGTTTTTTTCCTGTTTCTAATGCGTGCGTGTATTGCGATATAAGCATGCGACGAATTTCACTTGTGCCCCCGGGAACCGACCAGACAACTTGCGCCGGCTCTCCGTATGTTTCTTGATGCCACATTTGAAATCCATGACCAAATTCATGGCGAATCTGCTCGTTATGCGGCGAAATAATAATAACTTGTTTTGCCTCTTCTGAAATTACGGCATAATCTCCACGGAAGAACAATGGGACTCCGAACAAAATTGCTAAGCAAAAACCAATAATAATAACGGCGGTCTTATTCATGTCATACCAACTTGTAGTTCACTTGCGAGTTTCTTTGCNGCATGTGCAATGTCTGTTTGCCAATTTTCGTTCTGNGGTGGGTAAATAACGGACCTGCTTGCTGTTGCAAGTGCACCGTGCCCATNACCAAAACAACTTGTCACACTTTCGGNAGTAGCACCCTGCGCACCGATGCCAGGCATCAAAAACATTTGCTGCGGCATTCTTTTACGAAGTTGCACTGCCTCTTCTGGCTTGGTTGCACCAACAACGGCACCTAAACTGCTCCAGCCAGAAACGCCAACATATTTTTCACCGCATACTGCAAGCAAATCAGCGACAGACTGAGCAACTGTCCTTCCATCTTCCAACAATTGTTTTTGAATTGCATCACCACTTGGGTTGGATGTTCGAGCGAGACAATACACGCCAAGGCCTGCGTTAAGAAATGGTTCGATACTATCGATGCCAAGATATGGGTTCACCGTGATCCAATCACATGGGCCATCTGCAGTTGCAGAAACTGCATAGTGTTCTGCGCTGATGCCAATATCGCCTCGCTTTGCATCAAGTATGACCTGTAATCCACAGTTACTTGCGTTCTGGCGAAGTTCACCGAGCAACGCGACACCCTTTGCACCGAGCCGTTCAAAACATGCCGACTGGAATTTAACGGACGCTGCTATTCCAGAAACCGAATCAATGACACCTTTGCAGAATATCTCGAATGACTCCAAAGGTTGTAAACCTTGTAATTCTGGGGAAAACTTAGCTTGCACTGGATCAAGCCCCACGCAAAGCGGCGAGCCCACGCGGTCAATTGCTGCACATAACCGATCTGCTGGATGGAGTACACATGTCATACCGTGCATCATAGTAGAATCCACGATATGACCGCTACTCCACTCCACCTAGATCTTCAACGAGAAGTCGGCTTACGAGTTGACTGGAACAAGGAAATCTCATCGTTTTACCCTGTCGCTTTCTTGCGTAAAATGTCACCATCGGCAGATACAAAAGCCACTCAAGAAGAACTCGCACAAAATCCACTTGCTATTCTTCCTTCAACAGGCAACGGACCGTTAACGATTGAAGAAATAGAACTTGTAGGCAACTACGCAGTTCGATTTGTCTTCTCAGACGGGCACACTGCAGGAATTTACTCTTGGGAATATCTTCAAAGTCTAGAACCGCCAATCGATGGATAAACTTTGTATCAAGCCAATTCAAGATACCATACCACTCGATGGCGTTCCTCACAATGCACCGTTCCAATGTGCAATCACTGTACAGGAACACCAAACTTCCAAGGAAGTAAATCATATAAACAACATCGAGTATCTGCGCTGGGTAGACAAGGGATCACAATTGCATTGCGACGCATGTGGATGGACAAGAGATACATTATTGCTCAACAATGTCATGTGGTTTGTCGCCAGGCATGAAATTGATTACCGTGCGGAAGCAACATCAAAAGATACCTTATTGCTTACGACGTGGGTAGACGATATCAGACGTGTGAAGTCCTGGAGAACAACACAAATACATACGCTCAATACAGACGCAACAAAAAAACCACGTTTAATTTGTCAGTGCAAAACGCTCTGGGTACTTGTTGATTTAGAAACAAGACGACCAACTTCCGTGCCAACTGAAATGGGGACAGCTTTGCAACCGCTGCAACAACCACGATTGGTACATCCATGAATGTCGCAATGATCATGTCACAAGATCGACTCTCGCAAGAGCACGCTATGCTAAACCGTCTTGTTGTTGGACTCATTGATAATGGCAGCCATGTTATTCGTATTGTCCCTGAGTTTTCAACTGAAGAAATGCCGTTGTACGAACAAGCTGTTTCGCTTGCGACTCGGGTAAATATTCCAATGCCCGTTGCTCACTTGCTTCAATCAGAACGAAAGATTTTACTCACCGAACAATGCAAAAAAAACAATGTAGATGCTATTGTTTGTTTTGGATCCGACGCACTCCAAGCAGCAACGGATGTTGGAACAGCTATTGACATTCCTGTTCTTAGCGAAGTAGTATCAATGCAAGAAGCGTCGAAAGTGCGCAAGAGCAAAACTGTCTGGCGATGGCTTGCGTCTACTCCAAGCATGGAAGAAACTATTGCGCGCAGAGTTGGCGAGGAACGTGTAGCACTTGTGCCTATGGGAGTTTCAACACTTACAATCGAGAAAGAGACATCCGATACTTCACGGCACAGCCAATGTGCCATTGTGCTTGATGCAGACGGCGATTTGAAGCAAACGGCATCCGTTCTTCGGGCGTTACAAAAATATCCGAATGTACATATCTTCCTTGAAGTGTTGCAAAGTAAAAACCGCCGAGTCTGGAAATTGATTCATCAGCTGGTCATGCACGACCGTGTAACCTGCCTTTCTGATATTTCTTCACTTCGATCACTTGTACCGCATGCCGATGTACTCATGCTGCCAAGCGCAAAGATGCCGCTACGAACAGTGCTTCTCGAAGCAATGGCGCAGAGAGTGCCAGTGATTTGCACCAGCATGCCTGGCTTTGATATGCTTATTGATGAACATACCGCATTGTTCTCAAACAATTCTTGGGACTATGCTCTTGCTTTAGTGCTTGATGACCCTACGATTGCAACTCGTATCAGCGAAGAAGGCGCAGCTTGCATCGAAAAAAAATATGCCTCATCGATTCAAATTGCCGCTTTTGAAGCCGCATTTACCCTAATTTAACTTTCCCTCATGTAAAAAAGTGCAACTTGTCGAAATACATTGCATCTTTCTCCCCTCCGCCTCGCCGGCATGCTTTTGCATTGCTGGCGAGGCCTTTTTTTAGACATAGTGTAAAAGGGATACACAATCACCAGAACGGGAAAAGACTCTGAAACTTGTTAACTTAACTGAGGAGTTTACGAAGGGTGCGAAGGCCGTGTTCAAGTTTGTCTTCAGGAACGGCGTAACTGATTCTGAAGTGGGTATCGTGCTTAGAAAACACATCGCCCTGTATGACAAGCACATCTTCCTCAACTGCTTTAGAAATAAACTCCAAGCCAGTCATATTATGCCCTGCAGGAATTTTAGGAAAGGCGTAAAACGCACCATCGGGTACAACTAACTCCGTCACGTCGCCTAAAATATCAACAACCATATCTCTGCGCTTCGCAAATCGAGCAATCAACGGAGCAAGATCAATCTCATACGCCTGCACAAGCGCATGTTGCAATACCGACGGTGCGCACACAAACGTCTGCTGTTTAAGTTTTAACATGGCATCGATGAGGGGCTTAGGACCCGCTGCGTAACCCATGCGCCAACCAGTACAACCATACGTTTTGCCGTAGCCTCGAATCACGAGCACATCATCACTCGTCACTGCAGGACTCGAGTGCTCTGTTGGAGGAAACACAAATTCATCGTATATCTCATCGGTAATCAACAAAATATTTCGGTCTTTACATAACGTTACGATGTCCGCCACTTCTTGTGCATTCAATACTACACCGGTTGGATTTGCTGGCGAATTCAACAGCACTGCTTTAGTTTTATCGGTGATACATCGCTCGATACGTTCTGCAGTCATTCGAAAGTCTGGATAGGTGTCGCACAAAACCGCTTTTGCTTCAGCAATACGTGCAAGGGTAGGGTAAATCACAAAATACGGATCTGGAATAATAATCTCATCACCCGGGCCAAGCACCGTCAAACATGCAAGTGTTAAAGCACCTGCAGTTCCCGATGTCACCATCGCTTGTAAGTGCGAGTCTCCAGAAAAGTCCCAACCATACTGTCCATGCAAACGTAAATGAATCGACGCAAGCAAAGCAGCATCCCCTGCCGTCTGGGTGTATCCATTTTTATCTTCAAGTATTGCATCAATCGCAGCTTGCTTAATTGCATCGTGAACTGGGAAGTCCGGCTGACCAATAGATAGATTTACAGGGTCTTCGCATGCTTGAGCAAGTGACCACGCACGACGAATACCCGAGGTTTCAATTTCTTTTACGCGCTCAGAAAGCAGACGCTCAATGTCGAGCGAAGAAGCCAAAATTAATCTTCGCTTGATTCTTCGCCGGACTCATCGTCAGTACTCTTAGATTTACCCGCAATCTTAATTTTTCGACTTCCAACTTTTGGTAAACCGATTGGTGAACCGCCGTCTTTATCAAACTTATCTTCACCTGTAAGAAGCTCTACGCGTTCTGCGCGAGTAAGTACGTTGCGGTGTTGGTTTAGACCTGCTGGTTTTGTTTTTAAACTTCGGTGAAGACTCATAATCCTGATTCCTAATTAATCGTGTTGCTGCTACTTGTAGAGACTTTGGTAAGCATCCTTTAGATCGCTTGTGCGACCTTCCTTCGTATTTGCCCATTCCGCTCCAATAGCGTAAATTCTGGCTTGCACATCTTTGGCAACTGCATCATTTCGGTCCACAGAACCTGGAAATGCAATCACGCGGTAGAGCCGAGTATTATCACCCGAAAAGGCGTATGTTTCAAGTCCTTTTTCCCTACAGAACGAGGCTAATTGTACTGCACCGTCCTTTGAAGTCTGAATCAATGTGAAATAATTCGTTCCTTTCACTCGAGGATCGCTAATAATGGGTCCCCATCGAGCCGGAACCTTGGTTGCCAATGGCGTATTTGGAGCTCTAACCGGCGTTAAAACTCTATTTCCCATCGGCTCGGCCTCCGTTAACTGTGTAGTCGTCACTTCTTCAAAGAGCCGATTACCGTAATCTTCCCTTGCGATATCTGACCCACGTCGGAATCCCATTGTGTATGAAATAACAATTAGAGCAATTGATACTGCGACAATTACGCCAATTGTTCCAATTGAGACACGAATAGACCGTCCAGGCGTCAACACATTGTGCTCAAGATGCACATCAGGTGTTTCCTCGTTCGACATTGAACGTTTTTCCCGAGATTGCCGAGGTGGCTTATTCGTTGAAATCAATTCGTATAACGCTGGACCTTTTTTGCGACTCATGGTAATCCTCCAATTCCGATGACGCTCGCCATCGCCATTCCACCTGCATGCGACAAACTCAATCGCCATTCTGTAATGCCTTGTTTTTCTGCAATTTCTTTTGCTCGCCCTTGCAGCGTCACCATCGGTGGTCCATCCTCTCGAGAAACACCAATGTCGATCCATTCGATGCCACCAGCAAGCCCGGTGCCAAGTGCCTTAAGCACTGCTTCTTTTGCTGCATACCTTGCAGCAAAACGTTCCGCTCGCATACCAAGAGACTGAACGTTTGCAGCATCTTGCTCAATTTGTGTAAAACAACGATCAATAAATTTTTGTCCATGCTTCTCAAGCATCGTCGAGACTCGTGTTACATCTACAATGTCAATCCCGTGTGCGACAATCACGATGTTGGCTCCAACGAGCAAACATCAAGCAAATGTCCCAGTTGTGGGACAATTATCTTGCTCATTGCAAGTGTTACAGCATTAGGAGAGCCGGGCAACAAAAACACAGGCGTACGGCGTTTTCCTGAATCAATCCAACCTGCCTCTGCACGACTCAGCATAGACGCCGAACCTATCTCTTCGTAACTTAACTGCCGAAACAATTCACCAAAACCCGGCAGAATTGCAGACATCATTGGAACAAGTGCATCTGGTGTCACATCGCGTGTTGAAGGCCCAGTCCCACCGGTCACAAAAATTGCATCAACCTGCCGATCACTTGCCCACTTGAGAACAAAACGTGTTATCTCATCAACTTCATCGCGGGCAATCTCTCGATGAACAATGCAGTGGCCCGCATCCTTGAGTTGCTCAATTGCAATTGCGCCACTTGCATCTTCTTCGATTGAACGCGTATCACTCACGGTGAGTATGGCGACGCTCGCTTGTGTGTTTGATGCACTGTGGCTCATATTCGTATGCTACCAAGGTCCTGCAACTTGCCATGCACTACATAGGTCAGAAGCTTCATCCGCTGCACAATCAAGTATGGGTGTTGGATTCCAGCGCATAGCGTCAAGTACGCCCCGCAATTCGCGCAATTCCACTTGATTGCCCTCAAATTCAAGGGTGGAATCACCCACAATCGCACCTCGAAGGCGAATCGCCATCGGTCCTTGTGGCGCTTCCACCAATGTTTTCATTGGGCGTTGTTCTTTTGCAAGCAAGGCAAGCGGAAGGTGCCACCCAACTTGAGGATCCTCAGGGGGGATAGTGCCATGTCTAGAAAGCAGTACTCCTGCTTGCTGTCCTGCTGCGATTGCACTTTCAGCGGCTTCGTTCGTTTCATCAAAACGAGTCCCTATGGGTACGTTCCCTATGGCTTCTGACATTGCAACTGCGTTTGCAAATGCTTGCAAAGTTCGTTCGGGTTGTTCTTCCCACCACGATGGTGGCACCAAAAAATCTATACCAGAAGCACGAAGACCAAGCCGGCGAAGAGTTGATGCCAAATCACGCCAACCAGAATTTGATAACTCTGCAAAATCTTGATGCAAAGCATCCAATTGAACGCGTTGAACACCGCTGTCACACATAGATTGCAATACATCCCGTGCGTTTCCGCCGCCTGCTCGCATTGAAATTGCTATCTCTTGGTACATGGTAAGATGGTACCTAAAATGAGCCAAGAAATGCAAATAGAAATATGTTTTGAACAAGACGCCGTCAATGTTGATCTAGCAAGCAAGCTTCCATCCATAGGATGTGGCGGCGAATGCATCTTTGTTGGCCGGAGCAGACCTGAACAAAATGAGAAACATGGAGCTTTACTTGCACTGCACTACGATTGCTACCACGAGATGGCTGAACATGAACTTCGCAAACTCGCCGAAGAAGCAATCAACCGTTTTGAAGTTCGCCACGTTCGTGTAACGCACAGCGTTGGCCGAGTTGGTATAGATGAAGCAAGCGTTGTTATCGCAGTTGGAAGCGAGCACCGCGATGATGCATTTACTGCGTGCCGTTTCATGATTGACTTACTCAAACAACGTGCGCCCATTTGGAAGCAAGAAATATGGGAAGACGGTTCTACGTGGAAAGACGGCGTTCCACTTCAAATCTCATGATAAAAAGCATCGTCTACATTCTTTCAATGCTTGGAGTTGGCTGTTTTATCTATATCTACTTTTGGATGAGTGCAGAGGTAGACAACCTCCTTGACCACGCAAGCAATCTCATAGAACTTGAACTTTATGAAGAGTCCATACAGTACAGCAAAGAAGCCGTTGAGCTTTCAAATTGGAGAGTTCTAATTGCAATACTTGGTTTTTTTCTCACATTACCTATGTCTTTTTATATCGTGAAGTATGGATTATTCAAAAATGCCAAACGACAGCAAACGTTCACAAAAAATATTTAAAGCATTACAAGAACGGTATCCAGATGCACACTGTGCACTGAATTACCACTCGCCATTAGAATTATTGTTTGCAACGATTCTTTCGGCGCAATCGACTGACGTGGGTGTCAACAAAGCAACACCTGCATTATTCGAAGCATTTCCAACAGCACAAGCATATGCAAACGCATCCCCTGAAGAAATTGAACCTTACATTTCTTCAATTGGCCTCTTTCGCGGAAAAGCAAAATCACTCTACACGTCTGCAAATATGATTGTCGATTTATTCGGCGGCGAAGTGCCGGACAATATGAATGACCTTGTCAAGCTGCGTGGCGTAGCACGAAAAACAGCAAATGTTGTCCTTGGCAACGCCTTCAATAAGAACGAGGGTGTCGTTGTCGACACACACGTTGGTCGACTCGCACAACGCTTTGGTTTAACACAAGAAACAAAACCAGACAAAATTGAAAAAGACTTAATGGCGCTTTTTCGACAAAAAGACTGGGCAATACTTAGCCACTTACTTATTTGGCACGGTAGAGAAGTTTGTAAAAAACGCGGCGGAACATGCGCCGATGATACTATCTGTAAAAAATATTGTTCAAATGCAACCGCTTAGTTACTTTCAACAACGCCGACGACCCCAGCACCGGAAACAAAACCGACAGCGCCATCAAAAAGTGGGATGAGTTGTACAATTGGTCCAGCTAATTGAATTCCTATGAGTTGCGGGTCATCTGTCCGTTGCCCAACGACATACATGCCATTCTGCGCTCCAAACCAAAAATCCCCAGATACAGCAACTACTGTTAAGGCTGGTGAAGGAAGTACTAATTGCATATCTCCATCGGATGTGCGCATAGTCACTGAGCCATTTTCTTCTATAACTGCTTCAGCACCAAGCACAATCGCACTTGTTTGCAGTGGGGCTTCGCCATAAACAGCATTCATCTCGGCGAGACCTTTATCAAAAGTGTAGTACATGCCCCCTGCGGTCGTGGCAACTTGCACGCCGCGTGCGTCGAACATCCCTGCCTGCATTGGACCGTTTGCTTCAACAACACGAAACAGTGTCTGACCTACACCACCACTATCATTATCAATTCGATATAAGCCGTAACCAAAATCCCCACAAAGTGCGAAGTAATTCGAAGCGACGATGCCAATGGATCGAACACCCGAAATGGGGAATTCTCGTAACAACCGAATCTCTTTTGGAGATATGCCAAGGACAGAAATACCTGCGTCTGTGACAACATATACTCGCGAACCTCGAACAAGCACATCTGAATACTCGCCGTCAATGACGGCCTTGGCCAGCGAACCAATCTCTTTCACTTCGTTTGACATTAGGCCGACTTCTGTCGTTCCTTGGAGTGCTCGAATAAAGACAAGCGTGCCGATAGGCGCATTTGCATTTGCATTTAGCGCATGCAGTTCCGTTGCTGAACCCAAAAAAGTATTTGTTTGTGCACTAAACATCTTTCTGTCCATTGCATACACCACGCCTTGCTCGAGCGTATTAGATATACCTGTGACTTCACAATCGCATGTGACCAAAGAAGAACCATCGGCTAATCGAACGGCACCCCCCCCACCGAAGACCACTGGCGAACCGCTCATCATGGCAAATTGCCGAGGACGAATACCGAGCTCTTCGGCACAAGTTCGAGAGACAATAGTTGGCGATTTTGGCGAGCTGACGCTAAGTTCGACAACTTCGTCACCACCGAGTAGCGCATATAAAGTGTCACCATCAAGCAGTAGGTCAGTACAAATACCGCCAGCTGGCTTCGCAAGCGCAATCTGAGACACTCGATTGCCACCATTTTTTTTCAAAACGAATAGTTGCTCGCCAATAGTTTGGTACCAATAGTTGTCCCCAACAACAAGAGCACCTGCCTGACCACCAGCTGAATGCCGAACAGACAAACTATCGGCCATAGCTGGCGAAGTTAAGAAGATCAAAAAAAACAAACAAAGTATGAAACAAATCTTTTGCATTCGTATAATGATACACACATGAGCGACCCAACAAATGACCGCATGAGCCAATTACGCAATCTTCTCGACAGCGACCCCCACGATGCATTTTGCATGTATGGAATAGCGATGGAACACGCAAAGACAGGCGCACATGAAGAAGCCATCGCATGGTTCGACCGTACTATGGAAACAGACCCCGCCTATTGCTATGCATGGTTTCATAAAGCGCGAAGCCAAGAATCAATGGGAAATCAGGCAGGTGCCATCCAAACGCTCGAAGATGGAATTGAGCAAGCAAAATCGTTAGGCGACCAACATGCTGCAGATGAAATGGGTGGATTCTTGCAGTCCATACTATGACGCAACGTATCACGGCAATTGAACCTTCCAATGACGACACAAACTTGCGTGATATTTATGTCCAAGGAAAATTCGCAATGACACTTTCGTTGGCAATGGTTGAAACTTTGCAACTTTCTGTGGAGCAAGAATGGACTATCGAAACAACCGACACCGCTGAACATTGCCATGCCCTCGAAGCGTCGAGGGAGATGGCTATTAAACTAATCTCAAGACGAACGTGGGGAAGCAACGAACTCAAAAGTCGACTTATTAAACGTGGCACCGAGGCACAAATAGCAGAACGCACCGTCGAGCAACTTATCGAAGATGGCTGGTTAAATGACCATGCGTTTGCTTGTGCACTCATCCGTCAGTGGCTCCGAAAAGAACCCGCAGGAAGGCGCTGGCTGATGCAAAAACTGTACGAAAAAGAAGTAGCAAACGACATCGCACAAGGTGCTTTACATGAGGAACTTGCCGGAACTACCGAGCAGGAGTCCGCTAATGCATTTGCCATAAAACGGTTTGCTAAAACTTCTGGCGATGAAGAAACGGTCAAAAGAAAAGTTATAGGTGCTTTGCAAAGAAAGGGTTTCGCTGGTGATGTTTCTTTTGAAGCCCTTAAACATGCACAAAACGAGTCCGCATGATGCTACGATGCCTTAGACCATGACCTTGCCAAACACGTCCCTTTCACTTGAGATACCCTTCAATGAGGTTTCTGCCTTGCCCAAGGCGTTCGTTATCGATTGCCGCTCCACTGAAGAGTTTGACGCTGGCCATGTTGCCAATTCGTGCAACATTCCTCTCCAGCACCTTTCCATTCGCAAAGATGATTTTCCATGCGATTGCGATGATCATTTCTTTGTGTATTGCAAATCTGGAAATCGCTCAGCAACATTTGCCACATATTTGCGTTCCATCGGATACACAAAATGCCAATCAATCAAAGGTGGATTCGAACAATGGGGAGAGCAAACAACATGCTAAAACATCGACTTATCACAGGACCACTTCTGGGCATCGCACTTATCGTGTTGATATATTTTGACGACAAGATTGGTTGCCTTGCTTGCGAATATGGAATAACATTTCAACCAGGATTGTTGATTGCGCTGCTCGCTATGCTCACTGCGCCGCTTGCAGCACTTGAATTCGGCGCGATGGCGAACAACGCTAACATTCGATGCAGCATTCCAGTGCTCATACTTTCGATGGAAGCGTGGATCGCTGCGATCTACTTTACCCCCCCAACGATGCCAACAACGCAAGCAATCGCATTGATGGCAACTATTTTAGTCGCTAGTTTTTTCACATCAATTGTGTACCTTTCAAAAGGAAAGGAATTACGAGGAATCATTTCTGGTTCCACATTTACTTTAACAACAGCTGCCTATGTCGCAATGGGATTTGGGCTTTTACTTTTACTTAGGCGCGACCATAGTGCATGGTGGATCATGGGTATCATCGCAACTGTGAAAATGTGTGACACTGGAGCATTTTTCGTTGGATGCAATATTGGAAAACACAAAATGATTCCCTGGGTGAGCCCTGCTAAATCTTGGGAAGGGCTTATAGGTGGACTTGTAACGGCTTCCTTGACCGCAGTTGGACTCGCTGCGCTGAACAACCACTACTTGCCTGATGCACCAACGCTTACGTTCGGATATGCAGCATTTTTAGGTGTTCTGTTTGGTGGGTTAGGGCAACTCGGCGACCTTGTCATCAGTGTCTTTAAACGAGATAGCGGGATAAAAGATGCTTCTTCTGCGCTCCCTGGACTCGGAGGCATTCTTGATGTCCTTGATTCTTTATTATTAGTAAGCGCAGCAGCGTACTGGCTACTTCCCTAGCGCCTGATACTCTGATAGAATTAGACGTTATGACTTTGATTGACAACCTGCTGACCCTTTATAAAGTTGACCGACAAGTTCGTAGTTTACGAAGCCGTGTCGAGTCTGCTGAAATTTACCTCAAAGTTCAAAAAAGACAGATGGATGTCATCGCTGTCGAACAAACTGAAAACGAGGTTCAAACGAAACAACATAAAGCGAACGTTGCAAATATTGAAACCGAGGTCGGCTCAATCGATGCACGCATAGATCTCCTTCGCGAAGAATTAAAAAAGGCTGTCAACGATAAGCAATATTCTGCACTCCTTGCTGAAGTAAACACAATCAAGGAACATAAAAAAGCATTTGAAGATGAAGAACTTACAGAGTTGACTGCGCTTGAATCGCTTGACAATGCAGCAAAGGACATCCTCGAACGAGCAGACGAACGCGAAAAAGTCATACAAGTAGCAACAAAGGAACTCAAAGTTCGAGAATCAGAAATTGCTGAACAACTTGCTGAGCTTGAAACTGAACGGTCAACAGCAGCTGCAATAATTCCAGAAGACACGCTTGACGATTTTGATGCACTTGCAGACGATTATGAAGGCGAAGCAATGGCTTCTATCGAAATTATTGATCTCAAGCGAAAAGAATATTCATGCACATCCTGCAGCTTACGGCTTCCGCTCGATTCAATAACATCGATGCTCGGCAATAAAGAACTAGTAGTTAAATGCGTATCTTGCGATCGAATTCTTTATCTCGAAGCAGAAGCCCGCGAAGCAATCGCACCCTCTGATTGACACTTACCCTAAGGAATTGTTGAATTTCTAAATAAACAATACTAAGCATGTACAAGTGTTTTCTTATCGTGCTTCGATACTTCATCGTCATCTACGTTGCATCAATCCTGCAATTCCAATGAGAATGAGTGCGCCTAGAGGGAAAATCCTCCTGCAAAAATATCCACGGTTGCGGCGACAAGGACATTATATGCAGTAGTGCCATTCACAAAAAATACCCACTCTGCAATCAGGCCATCGTAGCCTGATATATACCATGCAAAGAAAGTGCTTAAGTTTGCACCGAAGTTTGGCACTTCTTCATCGTTTTAATTATCCCAGGGATAATTATATTGCATACAATGAGTGCGCCATGCTATGCCCCTACTGTGAACAAGACGACGATAAAGTCATTGATAGCCGAGCATCCGATGCCGGTAGGTCTATTCGGCGTCGCCGTGAGTGCCAACAGTGTGACCGAAGGTACACCACATTCGAGCGCGTCGAGAAGACATCACGTCTTATGGTCGTAAAACGAGACGGGACGCGAACGCCGTTCGACCCTGAAAAAGTACTCAAAGGCCTTCAATCTGCTTGTGGAAAACGACCAATACCTGAAGAACAAAAAGTTTCTTTAATCCGCGAGGTCGAAGAGGAGCTCATGCAACTTTTTGAGCGAGAAGTGCATTCAAAAGAAATTGGCATTCGCGTTGCTCGGCAACTGAAATCGATTGATCCAATTGTCTATATTCGATATGCAAGTGAGTATTTCAATTTTCAAGATTTGGACGCACTTTCCAAAGAAGTTTCCGACCTTCAAGGTGAAGCTCCAATTTTCTCTACACAATCCGATTTATTTAACAAATAACAAGACAAACAACCACTATGCCAACAATCACGCTTCCTGATTCTTCAACACGTTCCTTCGAGGGAACAACCACTCCGTACGAGATTGCGCAGGGCATTTCAGAAGGCCTTGCTGCCTGCGCTATCGGCGCTCGAATCAATGGCGAACTTACAGATGTCCACACGACTATTTCGGAAGATGCAGAACTAAAAATTGTCACCGCGCGTAAAGGCGAAAAGGAAAGTGACCCCGACGCATTGTTGTTGATACGCCACAGTTGTGCACACGTCATGGCAGAAGCTATTCAACGCATTCGACCTGAAGCAAAACTTGTCTATGGGCCCGCGCTTGATAGCGGCTTCTATTACGACATCGCATTCCAAGAAGATAATCCATTGTCCAGTGATGAATTCGAAGCAATTGAACAAGAGATGAAGACAATTATCAAAGAAGACAGACCGTTTACTCGGTATGAACTTTCACTTGAAGAAGGCATGAAGAAACTCGACAGCGAAGGCTCCAAATATAAAATTGACAATGCACAACGTGCAAAAGAAAACGGCTCGACTTCCTTGACTTGGTATGCGACAGGGACACCCAACGAACATTGGGAAGACCTATGCCGCGGCCCACATGTTCCATCAACTGGAAACATCGGTGCGTTTAAACTGCAAACTATTGCAAGCAGTTACTGGCATGGCGACGCTGACTCCGACCGACTGACTCGCGTGTACGGCATCGCATTTGTTCATAAAAAACAACTCAAAAACCATCTCAAGTTACTAGAAGAAGCAAAAAAACGTGACCACCGGATCATTGGCAAAAAACTTGGGCTATTTCATATTGATGAAATGGTTGGGCAAGGGCTATTACTCTGGACGCCAAACGGTGCCGTCATTCGACAAGAATTACAAAATTTTATCGCAGAGCAGTTACGGCGCCAACAGTACAGCCAAGTCTTTACGCCACACATCGGCAAGTTAGATTTGTACCGAACGTCAGGACACTACCCCTACTACCAAGAGAGCCAGTACCCACCGCTTATCGACCCAGACCAACTGCACACACTTGCACAAGAAGGTTGTTCTTGTGGCGACCTTGCAAACATGATGAAGGACGGCGACATTGAAGGGTACCTATTGAAGCCCATGAACTGTCCCCATCACATTCGTATTTTTGCACAAGGGCAACACAGTTACAGAGACCTTCCGATTCGACTCGCTGAATTTGGCACAGTGTATCGCTGGGAACAATCTGGCGAGATTAGTGGGATGACTCGCGTTCGTGGTTTCACGCAAGACGATGCACACTTGTTCTGCACAGAAGAACAAGTGGAACGCGAGATTATTGGCTGCCTTGAACTTGTCAATATTATTTTTGACACGCTAGGCATGCACGACTTTACGGTTCGAGTTGGATTACGCGATGCTGACTCCGACAAATATGTTGGCGACCCTGCAAACTGGGATAAGGCGGAAGCCGCATGCAGAACTGCCGCTGGAACACTCGGCATACCATGGATTGAAGAGCAAGGCGAAGCTGCGTTTTATGGTCCAAAGATTGACTTTATCGTGAACGACGTTATTGGAAGACCATGGCAACTCGGCACGATTCAAGTTGACTACAACTTACCAGAGCGTTTCGACCTTTCGTATGTGGGTAAAGATGGGAATCAACACCGACCTGTGATGATTCACCGAGCGCCATTTGGTTCGATGGAACGGTTTATCGGCGTGCTTATCGAACATTTTGCTGGTGCATTTCCTACTTGGCTCGCACCGGATCAAGTTCGCGTGCTTGCAATTTCTGAAAAATCAAATGACTACGCGGACAAGGTCCACCTGACGCTGCTCGATAAAGACATTCGCGCAACAATTGATAAAAGCGACGAGCGTATCCAAGCTAAAATTAGAAACGCCGCAGAGATGAAAATCCCATGGATTCTCGTTGTTGGCCCTCGCGATGCACAAGGGAACAACGTCAGTGTCCGCATGCGTGGCATTATGGACGACCTCGGCGCGGTTTGCCTCGACACGTTCGCAGAAGCACTTTCTCAAGAAATTACCACCCGTGGTAAAAGTTCTGCGTTGAATGCTTGCTTTCCTGATATCAAAATACCAGAAGATGCTTGATTATTCGTTGGCTTTTGCGTATCCTGCCCACTTACAACCCTTCTGAATTTTCAGATGGGCGTTGGATTTACGAATGAAATGTGTTTATAACCACTACCAAAGCTCTCGACAACTAACCGAGCGAATGGTACGTACGCACTTTTCTAGCTGCATCGCATGAATACAATCCAACCCACCAACCAAACCCCTTTACCTTTGGCATTCCAAATAAGGCTTGCCAAATTTGTATCACCGTACTTCAATGGAGAAATGTACCATCGCCCGTAGACGTCATATCAAACCGCGTGAAAACGCACGAAACCTTCCGAAAATTAATGATCGCATTCGTGCTAAACAAGTCCGACTGATTGACCAAGATGAAAAGATGCTTGGCGTAGTCGACAAACAAGAAGGCATCCGTCTTGCAATAGAAGCAGGGCTCGACCTAGTTGAAGTCTCTCCAAACTCCGATCCGCCAGTGTGCCGAATCCTTGACTTCGGTAAGTACCGTTACGAACAATCAAAGAAAGAACGCGCAAACCGAGCAAAAACAAAAACCGTAGAAACGAAAGAAGTTCGTCTTGGTCGCTCGATGAAAATCGATCCACATGACGTACAGATTCGCATCAATCAAGCGCGAAAGTTTTTGATCGAAGGGCACAAAGTCCTTATCGTGCAAAACTTCCGTGGACGAGAAATGATGCACAAAGACCGTGGCATTATTCGAATGAAAGAGATCATCGAACAACTTGATAATGTTTCAAAAGTAGAAACACCGCCAAAGTTTGCAGGCCGAAGGCAAACAATGGTTCTTGGCCCAGACAAACTAAAAATTCAATCCTATCTTGATTCACAAGCGGCTGCAAAAGAAGCAGAAAAAACGAACGCGGATAAAGAAGCATAAAGATAAACAGAACTACTATGTCCAAGTACGGCATCATCTCAGATATTCATGGAAACGAGCACGCGTTAAAGGCCATCTATGAACAATTAGGAAAAATGAAGGTTGATCGTATTTTATGCCTTGGAGATATTGTCGGATATGGTCCTTCCCCTTCACAGTGCATGAACCTCGTACTGAGTTACTGCGACGAAGTTGTCAAGGGCAACCACGACGAGGCAGTACTTGATCCAGACCTTGGCCGCTACTTCAACAGTTCGGCTCTTGCGGCGTTAAATTGGACGCGTGACAAACTCGAAGCACAACACCTTCTTGCTATCAGCCACATGAAAAAACGTATTCGACTTGATGATTCATTGCTGCTTGTGCACGACACGCCCGTCCTTAACGACTCAGCATATATTCACGAACTTCCCCATGCGATCGAAGCTTTCTATGGTCTTGAATCTGGACTCTGCTTACATGGTCACACCCATCTACCAACGGTTTTCTGCTCACATGACAAAGAAGATGGCACGAATGAAGTCACCCTTCAAATGGCAGTTCATTCAGAGCCGATAATCCTTGATTCAAAAAACCGCTATCTACTTAATCCGGGTTCTGTTGGGCAACCACGAGATGGCAATCCGCTTGCAAGTTTTGCAACTCTTGAATACAACTCTGCCGAGGAAGACGCTGTCTTTACGGTATTCCGCACTGAGTACGATATCAAAGCAGCACAAGCAGAGACGCACAAGGTTGGACTTCCTGCAATCCTTGCAGACCGCCTCGAAATCGGTGCATAATCAAATTGCTTTTGCCCATTTGCCAAAGCGGAATCGAATAAAAAACAAAAGACTTCGAATAACCATTTCACCGCAGAGCGCGTACCAAATTCCGACTAATCCCATATCCAAGTGCACGCCTAGATACCAAGCAACTGGAAGACGGATGCCCCAACTTGACAGCGTGGTAATTCCAAACGTCCACGTCGTATCGCCAACCCCTTTTAGTGCTTGACGAATGACCATCATGACTGCAAATCCGGCCTGCGTCATACCTGCTATAAAAAGCAATTTCGGAACGAGTGCAAGATGCATTGGTTCATCCGAGATGATACCCGTTAGCGTATTCCCAGCAAACATCATGATAAGGCCGAGTGTTCCCATAAAGAGAACTGCGAGCAATACACATGCCATGACTGCCTTGCGAGCCTGTTTTTCATTTCCCGCTCCAAGGTACTGACCAGCTAAGGTACCTGCTGCCACTCCAATCGCAAAGCCTGGCAAAAAACTGAACGCTTCCCACTGCACACCGATAACATGAGCACCTTGCAATCCCTGAATAACGGGCTGGTCTTCATCTATTTCCATAGCCATTTTTGCAGCAACTTGACCGATGAATTGCAACACAAATAAGTTTGCAGACCACATAGACAGACCCTCAAAAACATTCGGTATGCCTATTTTTGCAATACGCCAAAATAATTTTGCATCAGGAACCAAATCACGGGCGTACAACCGAAGACCTTTCACTCCGCGAATAAGAACGCCAATAATTAACACGCCACCTACTAAATATGCAACAGAAGTGCCTATCGCAATCCCTGCGACATATAGATCCCAAGTAAATGGATTCGTCACGACCGAATCGCCTAATCGAATATCCGCGCCACTCAAACTCCAAGACACAGTGACATTAACTATATTCACAACTACTGTAACTGCCGCTGGCATAATTGTGTCACCACTTCCATATAGCGCCATAGCACCTGTTGTCATAACACTGCACGCCGGCATTCCGATCGCTAACACACGAATATACTGCACCAAATAGACTTTTGCGTCAGAAGAGAGTTGGCATAAATCGCCCAATGGCTCTGCGCAATACCAAAGCAAAACTGCTACTGCGCACCCCCATGCAAAAGCAAGCGTTATGGACTGCCCAAGAACCTTGTGGCCATCGGAAACATTCCCGCTTCCCATTGCGCGCGCAATCAACGCTTGTGCACCGATGCCAACACCCGAAACCGCCACCGAAATAAACCACCCGATATAGGATCCAATGCCAATCGCATCCATCCCTGGAAGAACCACTTCGTCCGGAAGTGCACCTGCGAAAATTTTATCTGCGAGCCCAACGCAAGCAACAAGAATTTGTTGGATCAAAATCGGTATCGCTAAAAACCAAATCGCTCCCCACATCGTTTTACCGGCAAGTGACCCGCTGCGAATTGCGCCTGCTGGTTCTACTAATGGCTCTTGCAAATCTTCCGGCGAAGGTTGCATCGAAGAAACTCTGCGCTGCTCAGTTTCACTGAGAAAAGGCTCTTTGTCATTTGTCACTGAGAAATTTCAGCGTCGTCGTCATACGTAGACTTGACTGTCGCTTCCTTCAGCCCGGCAGGAGCGTCTGGACGTTCGTGAATTCGATGTTCCCAAAATGTCACTTTGTCCCACCAACTTGCTTGGTGTTGATAGGTTGGATATTCGTAGGATGTTTGAAAAGCAAATAAATCACCATTATTAGCAGACTCAAAATCTCCCCAAAGCAACCATTCGTCCCAATTTATGCCAAAGACCTGCCCTGTAAGAACATGCAAAGATTGCGCTGATGCAAGGTTAATGGACAAATCGCTAGCTCGTAAACCACTGATAAGTTCGTTGTACACACGTTTTTCTGGATATTGACCAAGTGCAATCGCAACAGCAGTTCGCACTTGGTGTTCCTCGTCTTGATTGCGAAGTGAACGCAACAGCGTGGAGACCACGGATGGATTATGCAAACGTTGAAGAGCACGCGCGGATGCTAGCCGCACTTGCACGCTATTTGTAGTAGCCATGAGTAACCAAGGCGAAATAAGTTTCGCATCATCAACTGTTCCAAAACGAGCAAGCGCTTTGATTGCTGATGATCGAACAAGTGGATCACGATCGTACTCAATGTAATCACGATACAAACGAAGATATTCTGGCGCACCGCCAAATGGCGAATTCGCAAGAAGTGTAATCCCCTCTCGTCGTTTATTTGAATCGTATTGGTTAGATGCCATCATCGCTGCGTCATGTGGGCTGATCGGGGCAAATCCATTTGCAATATTATTAAAATCGTCAGAAACACAACTCGTTAATAGTCCAAACAAAAGTAAAACGGGTAATTTCATGATAATGTTTCATCCTCAGTAATGCGGACTCGAATTGTCTCAAGCATTGTCTTGACTTCCTCTGCCATTTTTGTATTTGGAAACTGGTGCATAATGACTTCACCAAATTCTATTGCTTCATGCCATCGGTGATCACTTACAGCCATTTTGAAGCGTGCTCCGAGTGAGTCACGATACTTCGTGATTACTTCAGTTGCTGTATCACGGAATCGACGCGCCTCGTCTGGAGTCAAATATCCATCGAGTTCACGAAGCAATTTCATTGATCGCTCGACGTTTTCCATCTCTGCTGCCTGCAAAAATTTTGCTTCAAGCTCATGCCTGTACTGGATTCGCGCGTCTGCAATATGCTGTTCTACGCTGTGTAAACGTGGTGAATCTGGGAAGAGCCTTCGCAATTTTGCTGCGTACTGGTATGCATCGACCCATTTATGTTGCCCCAAAAGAACTTGCAGTTTTTCAATTTCGTCTCGTATGCGTGCATCATGATGTTCATGAATAATCGATTGCACTTTAGCCCTCAACCCTTCTGCTTCTTCAACTGCACCAAAGACGGTCGCCATTTGGTCACAAAGAACGAGTGATGAATGAAACTCTCCTTTAGCGATGTCCGCTTGCACTGTACTTCGAAGTACGCTGAGTTCACGGTCTCGGAACAACACACGTTTTGCGTTTTCCGACATCTGCACTGCTTCAAGAATTGCGTCGAGTTTCGCAGAATCATTTGAACCAGAATTCTTTGTCGCTTTCAATTGCGACGCAAGCACTGCTGCTATGACTACTATGCCAAGTAGTATTGAAGAAGCTAGAAAAAGTTCAGAGGACAAATCGCCGGCTTCTCCACTTGCGCCCAGTAGTACGCCCAGCATCGCAATTGTTGCGATCATGATGTATGGAGAAAAATTGTTATTGCTCATATTGCTAGGTTCCATTAACTGCCGGGAACGGCTTCTCCACAATCTGATTCGACCGGAACTATGCAAAGAAATTCTAACGTCGATGCACCAGTGTTCCG
>NZFX01000071.1 GCA_002689385.1 Phycisphaerae bacterium | reverse complement strand
GGGAACTGAAACACGATTTTCGACACTTCCATAATCAAGCTGACTTTCCCTGGTTCGCCATGCTTTAACTAGCGTGTTCATACCGATGCCCTCTTGGTCATCTTCAAGAGCACGTGCCGAATCCCAAGCCGTAAAGCCAAGCGCACTGGCAGGTCGCTGGAATGATTCAAGAGAGACGCCACTTAGTGAGGATGCGGATAAGTATCCTCGTCCACTCCCGCTATTGAATTCCCCAACGGGGATGGGAGAAGCATCAACGGCTGGTGACTGGTAACCAGACCCCAGCACTTCGCCCAGTCGGTGTTGGTTTTTTTGTAATGATGATAAATCATCGTATGAAAGCGCACCCTCACCACTAAAAGTTTTCGCATCATTCGCGTTCCACTCATGAGAATAAGACCGAATAGTTCTGCCTTCCGACATTTGTTGTGGCAAGGTAGACCAGTTGTCAATAAAAGTTGGATTGAAATAGCTGCGGTCTTGTTTTAAAAACTGTGTTGATTGGCTACTCCAATTATTCCAATACCAAGGACTGTTATTGATTGCGTCTTGGTATGAAGCGTCGTCACTGTTCGCTGCGTCTTGCAACAGACGCAAACTTGCGTCGTCACTTCGGCCTATACCTTCATTAAAACTTCGACCCTGTAATAGACTGCCTTCGCGAATTTGGCTGTTGCGTACACCGTTTGGGATCGAGCTTGAGGTGTTGACTCGTCCAGATGACGCGGCATTACTATCAAGGGCGTTTCCGTTACCAAGCGATTTTTGTGCTGTGGCTGTACTGCAACAAAGCAAAATAATCGGCACAAGAATGAATTTATACTGCATGAAACGGTTCCTTTTCTGCACATCCTACTTACACTGTGCAACATGTCAAAACAGACGCGCTACGTAACAACGCCTATTTATTATGTGAATGATAGACCCCATATCGGTCATGTGTACACCACAACATTGTGCGATGTGTATGCAAGGGCTATGCGGGACATCGGGCACGACGTTTTTTTCCTCACGGGCACCGATGAACACGGGGTAAAAGTCGAACAATCAGCGCTTGATAAAGGATTAGAACCACAGGCCCTGGCGGATTTGAATTCTGAAGAGTTTAGGTCGATCATGGGCATGTTTGATCTTACAAATGATGCTTTTATACGCACTACAGACCCTGAGCACACAAAACAGGTGCAAGCGTTCGTTTCCACATTACTCGAGAGGGGCGATGTGTACCTCGGTACGTTTGAGGGTTGGTACGACAAAGGGCAAGAGGAGTACCACACCGAAACAGGTGCGCGCGACCTTGACTACAAATCACCGATCAGCGGCAAGCCGCTCGTTCGCGCGACTGAAAATAATTATTATTTTAAACTTAGTGCCTATCAAGAACGCCTCGAGCAGTTGTTTGATTCAAACCCAGAGTTTGTACAGCCACCAAGTCGAAGGAACGAGGTTCTCGGAAGACTGCGTGAAGGTCTGCAGGATGTGCCAATTAGCCGAACAAACTTTACATGGGGCATTCCAATGCCTGGCGATGAAGAACACGTTATTTATGTTTGGATTGACGCGCTCTTTAATTACATAACAGCACTTGGTATGGGCGACGAGTCGAGCAAATGGAACAAAGAAAGAAATAAGTATTGGCCAGCCTCTTACCACGTTATTGGTAAAGAAATTCTCTGGTTCCATTCGGTCATCTGGCCTGCAGTCCTAATAGCCCTCGAGTTTCCTTTGCCAAAGTGCATATACGCGCACAGTTTTTGGATTAGTGAAGGTCGAAAGATGTCAAAATCACTGGGCAACTTTATTGACCTTGAAACCATCGAGTCGTATGTTGAACAATACGGAATGGACGCTTGGCGATATTACTTAACAACGCAAGGGCCACTTGGTGCGACGGATGCAGATTTTGCAGCTGAGAAATTTAAAGATATTTACAACGCGCATCTCGTTAACACAGTTGGCAACAGTACAAGTCGAGTGACCGCAATGATTGGAAAATATTACGATGGCGCAGTGCCCTTTGAAAGCATAGATGAAGTGCGTATCGAGATAGGCGATGTTGACTGGCCTGTTCGGTGCGAAGAAGCAGTTTCACAATGGGAAGAGGCGATGGAGTCGTTTTCAATTGCAAAGGCAATAGAGTGCGGAATGGGCATCATTCGAGATGTTGATTTGTTTATCAATGACACCGCGCCGTTCAAACTTGCAAAAGAGGAAACGAAACAAGCGGAACTCGGAGCGATTTTATACCAGTGCCTCGAAGCACTTCGTATTGCAACCGTTTTACTTTCACCGGTGCTCCCGTCCAAAATGAAAGCATTCCACGAAGCAATTGGCGCAGATTCTTGCTCGGCAAACCTTCTCGAACTTGCAAAATGGGGACACATTCAGAGTGGCTCCACTGTTCAAAAAGTAGCGCTTTTCCCACGAGTGTAGTGTCTATATTTTTTGCGTCTTGGGAAAATTATTCCGCGAGGACAGCAACGAAGAGCGACGGCCCACTCGCGCCAGTGTCTGGATGAAGCCGGTGATACTGTCGCACGTGCATTCCGCAGTTTTCAGCAGCCGCCTGGAGCGTGCCTTCCGAAAAACCAAGATGTACATGGCCCATCGTGTGTCGATACTCATCGTGGATATGTTCTTGCATATCAATAACAAGTACACGACCTTTAGAACCAACAACCCGTTTTGCTTCTCGCAGCGCACCCGAAACATCTTCAACGTGATGCAGCACAAGGCAGAACATGGCGATATCTGTTGAGTTATCTTCAAGAGGAAGGCGCAACGCGTCGCCTTCGACAAATGTAATATTCGATGCAAGGTCAGGCCGTTGCCCCGCCTCTTTAAGCATGGCGGTTTCTCTGTCAACACCGACAACCTCTTGTACAAACGGTGCAACGATAGAGGCCGCGTTTCCGATGCCGCATCCGATGTCGACCACTTTTAGCGAAGCATCAAGTAGACCAAGAAGCGCAACGGGCGTAAAGCGTTGGCCGTACAGTTCGCTCCTTAACGATTCCCACGCACCGCTCGCGTTCTTAAAAAAACTTTTGCTATCAGTACAACGTTGTGAGAGGATAGAAATTAACCGTGAATCATCTTCGCTTGTCCCAGGCAATCCATCAGCGTTGCGTGAAGCAATAGTCCACAGGTCTGCTGTTTCTTCTTCCATTGCATCTGATATGCGATACAAACCAGTTGTTCCAACTGTTCGCCTTGCAACAAAATTTGTTTCCAAAAGCAATTTTAGGTGGCGAGACACCGTCGACTGAGGCAATTGCAGAATGTCAGAGAGCTCGCCGACACTGAGTTCATCGCTCGATACTAATCGAAGTACGCGTAAACGTGTGCAATCATTCAGCGCCGAAAGCGATTCAAGTAATGCAGATGGACTGCTTATTGTTGTCATTCAATGTCGTCGACACCGGTCATGGTTGGACCGGGAACTTCACCGTAGGAACGAATGGCGTTTGTAATATCAACATTTGTTGGTTCAATCATCCACGCCTGTTTCCAATATGTTACAGCAAGCGTATCGTCGCCAAGCCGCTGTGCAAATGTTGCAGCAACGACGTACGGTCGAATATTTGTGCCATCGCTTAAAGCAATAGCGGTGTTGATTGCGTTAGTTGCAGAATCTGGGTCATCAAGCTCCATTGCATACTCTGCAAACTTAGTCCAAGATCGAACCGTTTGTTGTGATTGCGCACGATTAAACAAAAATGAATACAGCTTGTCGCCTTTATCCGATTGCATTAATGATTCGGCGTACAAATCGGCAATATCTGTGTTGTATGGTTTGAGCGATTCGGCAACTGCTAAAGACTGTGCGGCAAGTTGAGGCTGGCCCATTTCCATATAACATTGACCAAGGTTATATTGAGCTTCCCAGTCGCCCGGGTGGAGCGACGCTGCTGCTCGAAACTCTTCTGCTGCGTCTGACCACCGCCCCTGCCACATGGCGTAGTTGCCCTTATCAAGCATCGATTCGTTGCTTGGTTGGCCGCACCCTTGGGAAAGGAGTGCGGCGGCTAGGAGTAGCGATCCAAAAATTATTGTTTTGTGTTGTTTCATAATAAAATCTTTCTCATTTTGTCCACACAGGTATTATTGGACATGATACGGTAGTCATACAAATCATGGCGGCCCCTACCAAAGAGAATCCCTTCCAAACCGTCGTTTTGCAGCATGACCTGCCTGACGGAACTACCCATTTTGACTGGTTGCTTGCAGTGGACGCAAAAGCTGAGAATCCCCTCTTGAGTTTTCGAGTGAGTGAGCGGCCGGACAAACTAAACGAAAATCGGTGGGTTGAGCTAGATCCCCGCCCTGATCACCGCCCAGAATATTTGCATCTTGAAGGCGAGCTTGATGGAGACAGGGGTACAGTTACCCGGCTCGGCAAGGGCAACGTATTCATCTGGAAAGAAATCCAAAGCGGTTGGAACATGATGATCGACTGGGGAACCGGTTTACTCACGGAGTACGAACTTATTAAAACAGGCGATTCTCTGGTGTTTCGCCGTATATTCGAAGCGCACTCACAAGACCCACCACCACCACTACCAAAACCAAAAATGGTCGGCGATGTTCCCGTAAACAAAGACGACAACGCTGTCGGACTGCCAAAAAAAATCATGGCGTTTGGCGCGGACAAAAAAGAAGCGACTGCATGGACTAGGCAACCAAACACAACGGGCACCGGCGCAATACACGTAAAAACATTTCATAGTAAGTTGACCGATGACGCGCTTCGCTATGTTGATGAACAGATAAATGAATGGCTCGATAAGAATCCTGAGTTTGAGGTTAAGCTAGCGACAACCACTATTGGCACCTTCACCGGAAAAGTCAAAGAGCCACACTTAATCTGCCAAGTTTGGGTGTAAACAAAAATGAATAAAGACGACAATGTATGTGTTTGCCACAAGGTTTCATTAGGGAAACTTCAGTCGTACACAAAGCGTGAACAACCAAAAGTTGCATCACAACTGTCAGAATGCTTGGGTGCAGGCACTTCGTGTGGTTGGTGTATTCCTTTTTTAGAAAAAATCCATAAACACCACGCTGAAGGCAAAGAGGATGACTTGGGCCTTGGTGCAGAAGATTACTGTGAAAAACGCATCGCGTATCTCATAGAGAAAAAAGCCAAACAACAAAAAGATGGCTGATGATCAATTAATCCCCAAAAAGATAGCCGAATATACGATCACAGGCATTCTCGGTGAGGGTGGAATGTCAGTTGTATATACGGCACTGCAACAACACCCAAAGCGAACGGTTGCAATCAAAGTTTTGCGCGGAGGTCTGTATAGCCCGACTGCTGCGAAAAGATTTCATTTAGAAGTAGAAATTTTAGGCAAGCTTGATCACCCTTGGATTGCTAAAATTTACGATGCGGGTTCCCATGATGATGGAAACGGCGCTACTCCATATTATGTAATGGAGCATGTTAACGGCGGGCGTGAGTTAACACAGTATCTCGGGGACGAAAAACCAGGCAGGAGAGAGCTTCTCAAACTTTTTACGATGATCACTTCTGCAGTGGAGCACGGTCACCACCGAGGTATTGTGCACCGTGACTTGAAACCTGGGAATATTCTGATTGATAACAAAGGCGAACCAAAAATCATTGACTTTGGTGTGGCTCGTTCGCTTGAAAACGACACAGTAAACAACGAGGCAATGACAGAGGCCGGCCGGCTCGTCGGGACTGTCCAATTTATGGCACCCGAACAAGTTGATGCGAAAATTAGTGACATTGATGCACGCTGCGATGTGTATGCGCTTGGTGCTGTGTTGTATCAAATGCTCACGAGCCGGCTTCCGCGCACCCTTGAGGGCTTACCAATCTACGAAGCGGTTCGTCAAATATGTATTGAGGACCCCGTGCGTCCAACGGTTTACGAAGACTCGATTGACCAAGACCTTGAGGCCATAATTATGAAAGCCATTGAAACCGATCGCGGCAAACGGTACCAAACCGCTGGCGCATTTGGTCGCGACATGCTTCGTTATCTTGGCGACATGCCTATCAAAGCAAGAAAAGTAACGGCAGTTGATAGGACCAAATTGTTTTGTCGTCGGCACAAAAAACAGCTAACGATTTGGGCGGGCATTTCTTGTCTTGTTGTATTTGCATTGTTTGGCGGCCTCTTTGTTAAACACAGGTTTGACCTTCGACAAAAAGAGATGCAATCCACAATCGAAGAACTTTCTAAACAAAACGAAGAACTTGGGGTTGCGCCAGCAACAATACCCTCAGCTGGTGCACCAGTTTTACCAATTTTTACATTGCCATCTGTGCCATCTGAAGTGAAGGTTTCTGCGAATGGTAAAACTGTCCTTGCAGTAATGGATGATGTCTTTCTGGCTTATTCCAGAGAAGGAACAAAAATTCCAGTTCCCCCTATGAATATTGATCCAACAAATGCCGTGTTTGCTTTGTCAAGTTCTGGTGAGCTCGGATTGTTTGCCTCGCAAAATTCCTACGAAGTAAACTTTGCAACGAGCCCCCCTTCAAGAAACACTATTGTGTTTCACAGTGACCCTATTTTTCTATCCATCGAAAACAACGTTGTTGCATCAGTAAACAGTGGCGGGTCCATTACGATTTCCGTTGACGGCAAAAACAAAAGGCCAGCAACTGCAACAACAGGTAGTTATGAGGTCGTAAGTGTTACACCCAGAGGCAACCAGATTGCGGGTGCAACGGAAAACTGGTTGTATATTTGGAAGACTAATGAGTTCCCTGCAAAACATCGAAAAGTTCGTGGTGTTCCATCGCCCATGTTTGTTGGCGGCTTCCTGAAAAGAATAGTTGTTGTGGGAAAAAATGGTCTGTTGCTTGTTCACGAAACAGAAGAAGGCGGAAAGAGGAAGCCAAGAACCATTCAATTAGGAAAACCAATAGAACAGTGCGCATTGAACAGAGACGCAACAGTGTTAGCGTATGTTTCTGAGGGAATAGCATACACGTGTCGTATAGATACTGGCGTTATTCAAGAACAGACATGGGTGCTCGAAAAGGTGATTGGTGTTTCTATAAACCAAGAGAACGCATTGCTTCTTTGGACAAAAGAGGGTGCGTTTTACAAATCAGCGGAGCATTAGTCGTTAGTGGTTGTTCCGTCGACAACATTTTGTTGGACCGGTTCATTCATTACATCGCGAATAAATTCAAGCTGGTTGATGACAACCGTCATAGACTCAGGTCGGTAGCGGATATCTGGTTGAATACAGTCCACGATTTGCTTTGAGAGCAAGGGGTGAATCCGAGAATTTTGTTCGTGTGGTGGTGTTGGAAGTGCAACCTTGTCAGCATCAACAGCACCGCTTACGAGGCTATCGTTGGAACTCTTGGGGGGCATAGAAGTTGGAATGACATCACCAAGCAGAACCCAGTACATCATCGCACCAAGGTTGTAAATATCCGTTGCAGGCATAATTTCACTGCGGTGTGCTTGTTCCGGTGCCATGTAGCCAGGTGTTCCCTGGATTCGTTTTTTGATAGTGCCAATTGCGCATGCTTGACCTAGGTCAATGATTTTTACTTTGCCAGCTTCATCGACCAAAACATTGTTTGGTTTCATGTCTGCGTGTACAAATCCGCGGTCATGCATGTGGCCAAGACCCTTCGCAATTTGCAAGAAGATATCAACAGCTTGTTGATGGTTTCTTGGAAGTTTTTGGTCAAGCGTACTTGCATCCACAAGTTCCATAATCATCGAAACCGAGGTAACCTTCAGTAGTTTTCTTTGCTTGACAAGTTTTTTAATTTTACGAATAGACTCGTGGTTCAGTTTTGAGCCGATGGCGTATTCTTGTTCAACTTGGTCAAGAAAGCGTTGTGACTTGTCGTCAGTCTTTTCAACGAATTTTAATGCAGAAACCTGTTTTGTCTTGGGATGCTGCACAGCGTAGAGCGTTGAGGCCGCACCTTCGCCAAGTTTAGCCAGTACGGTGTAGGCGCCAATTTTTCGTGGTTGTGATCGAGTTGAGGACATAAATAATAATGAAAATAATGGGTGAACGGTTCTAAGGTCCGTTCAATACTAAGAAGTGATACATAGGGTACCTTGTGTACCTCGTCTTGAGCAACCCTCATATTGGTATTTTGAATAGTTGGTTTTCGTAAAAATGTAGTTTTAGCGAGGAATATCAAACAACTGGCTTCTGAATTGTGCTTCTGCGAAGTATTGTCCAGGCGAATCAACATCGCCAAGTGTACCAGCGAGCATTACTTGGCTTTCAGGAATAGCGAGTTCTTTTTGTAATCGTTGAACAAGATGGCTTAATCGAAGCATTTGTTCTTCTGTGAATGGGCGGCGGTTACCGTTACCGATTAAACAAATGCTAATAACACCGTTGTTCCAATTGGCCGCATCAATGGCTGTTGGTTTTGCGCTTGGCGTTTGGTTGATCCATCGATACCCCATTTCTACGTCACCATCTCCAAGGCCATTGCCGTTTCCGATGAGGAAGTGATACCCAAAGCCGTCAAGTCCAGCGTTTTGGTGGTCACGTCCAACAGAATCAACGGTTCCTGCGGGCTGCCCGAGGTGGTTAATGACGATGGCTGACCATGTTTTGGGCGACTCGATAGTCGTAAAAATGGGATCTGTTGTTGGTCTGTCTTCCGCTGAGGCAATCGTGGTGAGCAAAATGCTTCCCTGAAGATCATTACTGCCTGCTTGAAGCAATACGAGCGCACATGGAATTGCGAAGAAAAAAGCACCCCAAACGAGCTGTGTGCGTTTTGATGGCATCCTTGCTGAACTTTGCTTCATCGCTTCATCCTTGAGCGTTTCCTTGGGGGTTTTTGTTGCGTGACCAATGCAGGGTGACATGGTGTCGTCACCTGTGTAGTAGTCTATCGGGCAAATACCCCCCTGTGACTTTAGAAATGGACATATCGGACGCAAATTTTATTTT
Source organism: Phycisphaerae bacterium (assembly GCA_002689385.1). Lineage (GTDB taxonomy): Bacteria > Planctomycetota > Phycisphaerae > Phycisphaerales > SM1A02. The sequence goes on along the minus strand of NZFX01000071.1, from coordinate 50,894 downwards.
TTGCACAAAGAGGGCGCGACGGTGTTGGCTACTCTTTGTTGCCGAGTCGTTCCCGAAGCGCGGGTTCTGGAAGCCCAAACAAATCGGGTTGTTCTGTAATCTGGGGACCGTATCGCATGGTGTTGTATGCTTCGAATTGATTGCGCTGTTTGTTTTTTGGAAACAACGCCTTCCTGCACCCAAACATTCCCAGGACGACTCCTAGAAAAAGCACAAGGCAAATTAGGCGTTTTGCAAACGTCATGCTGTGTTAATCGCTTGCGGGAAGGTGCGAGAGGACTTCATCAATGAGTCCATATTCCTGCATTTCCTTTGGATCAAGCCAATAGTTTCGTTCGCAGTTTTCGTGTACCACTTTTTGGTCTTTGCCCGTTGCCTCTGCGTAAATGGCAAACAGAATATCACGAAGACGAAGCATTTCTTTTGCTTCAATTTCTAAATCAGTTGCCTGTCCTTCAAGCACACCGCTAAGTAGAGGTTGGTGCATAAGGTTTTTTGCATGCGGAAGCGAGAATCGTTTACCCTTGGTGCCACTGCAAGCAATGACAGATCCCATCGAAGCGGCTTGGCCGATGATATACGTTGAAATATCACAAGGAACAAAGTTCATTGTGTCAACAATACCAAGACCAGCAGTAACTGAACCACCCGGTGAATTGACATACAAGTGAATATCAGCTTTAGGGTCTTCGTTCGCAAGATAGAGGAGTTGCGCAACGACTAGGTTCGCAGAGTCGTCCATAACCGGCCCACCTAAAAAGATGATTCGGTCGTTGAGAAGCCGTGAGAAAATATCGTACGCGCGTTCACCGCGGCCAGTTTTTTCAATAACAATTGGTACAAGTGTGGACATCGTGATTAATCTTTCTTCTTGTCTTCGTTGTGTTCCAGAACTTCATCAACAAGCCCGTATGCTTTTGCTTCTTCGGCGGAGAAGTACTTATCGCGTTCGCCATCGTTGGCAACGGTGTCAAAAGGCTGCCCGGTATGGTCGGAGATGATTTTGTTGAGCGTGGCTTTAGAGTTGAGAATTTGCTCTGCTTGAATTTGAATATCAGTTGTTTGACCAGTAATTCCACCATATGGTTGATGAACCATTACTTTTGCATGTGGCAATATATGTCGTTTTCCAGCAGTGCCTGCGCATAACAACACGGCTGCTCCACTGTACGCACGACCAATGCAGTAGGTCGCGACGTCTGAGGTAATCATTTGCATCGTGTCGTACATGGCGAGGGTGTCGTCGACCGCTCCGCCTGGGCTGTTGATGTATAGATTGATTTGTTGTCCACGCTTTTGGTCTTCAAGGTACAACATTTGCATCATCACTCTCGCCGCAGATGCTTGGTTGATCTCGCCAATCAAGAAAATCACACGGTTTTCGAGCATGAGCTCGTCAAGCGTCATTTCCCTTGTGCGCTGGTAGCCAGAAGCCATAATTGGCGGTGCTTGCCCGCCGAACGCTCGAACGAAGTCGATGCCATTGGTTGGTGCGTTAGTACTATTTGTTTGGTCTGTCATAAGTTAACTCTAATCCTTCAGAAGTTGCGACATCATAGCACACGAGGTTCTATGGGAGCAACTTAACACTAAAAGCGATTACTCGGCCCAATGGACGCTGGACCATGAGTATCACCCGGATCACTTTCTTGGTCGAGCGGGAGTGTTATTCGGCAGAGCGTCCCCCCGCCTTCAACATCGACGAGCTCGATTTCGCCTTTATGTTCAAGTATGACTTTTCGGGCAACCGCAAGCCCGAGCCCGGTTCCTCGCTGCCCTTTGGTTGTATTGAATGCGACAAAAGCTTCTTCTTTTGTATCTGTTTCAACCCCAGAACCATTATCTTCAATGGTTATCTCGAGCGATTCCCCACCTTCAAGCATAGAAACACACAATTTGACAACGCCAGTTTTTGAAGAGCAAGCATCAATTGCATTGTTGAGGACATTGAGCAACACTTGCAGAATGGCGGTTTGGTCGATTGGAATTGGGGGGAGGTCTTGCTCAACATCGCTTTGCAGCGAGATGGACCTTCGTTCACTTGCACTGCGGACGAGCGCGATAGCATCTTCCACGATTGGTTGAATTTGCACAAAAGATATTTCTGGCGTGCTCGTTCTTGACCAAGCAAGCATGTTGAATGTCAAGGCGTACACGCGGTCTAGGTTTCGAGCAAGAATTGGCCAACCCTCACGAGCAAGTTCAAGGTCACCACGACCGAGTGCGAGATTGATTGCACCTGCCCCACTTCGCAAACCTTGCAACATGTTTTTCACACTGTGGCTGATAGAGGCAACCGTTTCACCCATTGCCGCAAGTCGTTCGTGTTGCATCTGTGTTTTAGCGAGTGTGGCAGTGAGCATCGCCATGGCCGCGTGCCCACAAGCGGTCGATAACAATTCAAGTTGGTTTTCAGACCATTGCCGATTGTCCGATCGAATTTCAAGAAGCACTGCACCAAGGTTTTTACCGTGAGCGATGAGCGGCCCACACAAAATAGACTTTGCGCCGCTTTGTTTTGTTTCATCGTCGTGCACAAATCGAATGTCATTCTTTATGTTTGGTATTCGTATCCCACACTGTTCGTTGCACGTATGGGCGACGATTGCTTTTGAAAAAATAGAAGCACCCTTTGTAATTTTAGTTGGCGTTCCCTCGATTATTTGCAAGATGTTTTTATCATCATCCATCAAGACACCAACGCAACGGTCGGGTTTAAACTCGTCAACAAGAATGGCAACAAGGTGTTGCAGTATGTTTGTGCTATCGATAGTTCCAGCAATTGAAGCAGTCAGGCGGTGCACCATTCGAAGGTGATCTCGCGCAGACTGTAAAGAGTGCGGGGAAGTTACAACAATTGATTCGGCGCTCGTGTCAAAAGCGGGGTCGTATGCTTGGGGCGGGTTGGTAAGCGACGCGTGTTCACTAAAACGAAAAAGCGTCGCTCCGCATCCAACCTCATCGCCAAGTCGCAATGAAACGCGTTCAGTCAACAAGCGACCATTCAAGAAAGTGCCGTTTGCAGACGCGAGGTCTTGCAAATACCATTTTCCGTTGTCAGGCGTAAGTTCTGCGTGCCGGCGACTGATTGTTGGGTCTTTTAGTGGAAGAGCTTCTGAAGACCGTCCGATTAACTGTGGCTCATTCGCGGGAAGCGGAAATACGCCACCTAAATCTGGACCTTCGATAACTTCAAGCACCAACATATCCCCATCCTATCACAGGGGGTCAGACCCCATGGTGTCAGCCACCACAGACGCCGTTCCCCAGAACTCTTGGTCCAGATACCCCACGCACACCCACAGCTATTGGCAGAACGATTCTTTGCGGTAAGATGTGCCCAATGGCGAAGCAACCGACATTTAAAGCATCTATGCGGATGGCGATTATTCATGGGAAAGAATCGTTTTTAATGACGCGATACACCAATGATTTTGCACAAGCAATTGCCAAGGAACACGGCGACGTCGACAAGGTTGTGTTTGATGGCGCAACCGTTGATTTGGCAACAGTGCTTGATGAAGTTCGAACATTTGATTTAATGATGCGGCACAAACTTGTCATAGTCGATAACGCCGACGTATTTCTCGCTGCAAAAGACACCGGCAAAACATCGAACCGGCAAGCGATGGAGCGGTACGCGGAATCACCCGTTAATTCTGCAACGCTTTTACTTCGCGCGTCTGCTTGGCGACCAGGCAAACTTGATAAGGCAGTAGCAAAAGTAGGCACAGTATGTAAGTTGCAAAGCTTAAGCGAGCTCGATTCAATTCGCTGGTGCGTTGGCCGTTGTGGAAAAGAACACGGTTGCGAGTTAGACACGCAAGCCGCCCAGTTATTGGTGCAAAGAATAGGACTCTCGTTAACTCGGCTTGATACAGAACTCGGTAAGCTTTCTGCAAAAGTTGCACCCGAAACAAAAATAACGAAAGACGATGTTCTTGAAATGGTTGGCCTAAGCCGAGAAGAACAAGCGTGGGAAATTCAATCGGTTGTTCTCTCTGGCGATAGCGGACTCGCGATGGCGAAACTCGGTGAACTTCTTGATGTGTCAAGGCGACCAAGAGAGTTACTTATGTGGTCGGTTGTTGATTTAACTAGAAGACTTAGTGCTGCTTCAACAATGCTGCAAAACGGTATGCCTGCTGGAGATATTCGAAAAACGTTAAAACTTTTTGGTGATGGTGGAAACCGAATATTGCACCTTGCAAAACAACGAACGCCAGACCAGCTTGCAAATTTGTTTACTGAAGCAGTCGCCGTCGATGCTCGAACAAGAAGCGGGTTGCTTGATGGCCGTAGGGGTCTTGAATTACTTGCTTTGCGAGTTTGCAGAGTAGTAAAATAGTTAACAGATAAGTGAAGAGCCAGTCATTTCTTTTGGTGTAGGAATATCTAGCAATTGCAGAACGGTTGGCGCAATGTCTGCAAGTATGCCGTTTTCACGTAACTCGCAATCAATACCAATTAGATGCAAGGGCACATCAAAAATTGTATGCGCCGTGTCTGGGCTGTTTGTTTTGGTGTTCCATGTTCTTTCTGCGTTTCCATGATCAGCAGTAATAATGATTGAGCCACCAATTCCCATTGTCGCATCGATAATTTTTCCGCAACATGCATCGACCACCTCTACCGCCTTGACCATGGCGTTAAAGTTTCCAGTGTGCCCAACCATGTCTGCGTTTGCAAAATTAACTATTAGCACACTCGGACAATCATTGCTTGCAAGCTGTGCAAGAACACCTTCACAAACAAGATTTGCAGACATCTCTGGTTTTTGGTCGTACGTTGCTACATCGGTTGGGCTTGGAACAAGCAGTCGTTCTTCGCCATTAAACGGATCCTCTTTGTAGTCGTTGAAGAAGAATGTTACATGTGGAAATTTTTCAGTTTCTGCACATCGAAATTGTCGGAGGTTATTTTTAGAGACAACATCCCCAAGAATGTTTTTCATTGACTCTGGTTTAGCAAATGCAACACCCGTTACCGGAAGACCAGTTTCGTAATTCGTCATCGTTGCATAAAACAGGTTGTTAATTTTATCGCCACGGTCAAACGGTCCGCGGGGTACATTTTCCCACGCTTCTTCGTCTAAAACAAATGCCTTGCTTAGTTCCCTTGGTCTGTCACCGCGGTAGTTGAAAAATAAAACAGCATCACCTTCTTGCACAAGTCCAATAGGTTGGTTTGACGCAGTAACCAATTTCGTCGGAATGATAAACTCGTCCCCAGACCTGTTTTTATCAGTTGGATTTTTGTAATACGAAGAAACAACAGCAGAAGCAGAGTAACCCACTTGTACTTCGGGAATGTTTTGTTGCAACGGGTGCGAAGTGCGTATCCCTGTCATCGCCTCATATGCAACAGCAATTCGTTCCCATCGGTTGTCACGGTCCATTGCCCAGTACCGACCAATGACACTTGCGATTGTTGCGTTTGTTCCACGGATTTTATCTTCAAGCGCTTCAACAAAACCAAGCCCAGCGCTTGGCGAACAATCACGACCATCAGTGATGACATGGATGAAAATAGTTGCTTCTTTAGGGGCAGAATCAAGCAAGGCAAACAAGTGATTAATATCACTGTGTACTCTGCCGTCGCTTACGAGTCCGACAATGTGTGTTGCCCCGTCACCGCAACCAACGGAAAACGCTTTCTGTATGACTTTGTTTGTTTTAAATTCCCCTGCTTCAGCTGCGATATGTAACCGCATGAGTTCTTGTGGGACAATTCTGCCGGCACCAATGTTTTGGTGACCAACCTCGCTGTTTCCCATTACCCCTTTAGGCAGGCCCACATTTTCTCCACACGTACCAATCATTGTTGTTGGGTATCGAGAAAATAAAGCGTCAGCAACTGGCGTGTTTGCCTGGACAATTGCGTTAGTAGCGTCCTTGGAAGAATCTGGGTGGAGTCCCCACCCATCACGAACAATGAGTACGACCGGCGGTTGTTTAGCTGCCATATTTTTTTCTCATTCGCTGGAGTTCGCGTTCGTTCCGCCCTCTTGCTTTTGCGAGAAACCCATCAATGAGAGTGCGCAGTGTTGCAGCGCCTTTCGTTGCAACAACTCGATCAACAATCACACGAAGGTCATCCGCGTGGTACGGCGAGCGAATATTTTTAATGAGCAGGTCAATTGATGCCGAAGAGGAACTGCTTGCAAATTGCCACAACATATCTTTTTGTAACCTGTTTGGTGACTCGAGTAGTTTGAAAGCCCATAAAAAATCTTCTATGTGTCCTTCGCGAAACAAAGCGGGTAAAGCATGCTTTGCACACGCCTCACCCGCAATGCCATCTTGCATTGCCATGCGCCACAACGAAACCGCAAGCGAGTCTTTTCCAAGAAGGACAACCGAGCAAATTGCTTGTGCACACAAATTATCACTTTTGTGTTCAGCTGCCATTTCCATGTTTACCTGCGCAATAGTGGCGAGGTCTTGAAATCGCGCTTCGTTTAAAGCAGGTTTATTAACTCGTATCATTGCTTTTGGTTGAACACAAAGCATAAGTGGGTCACCAATAGTGTTGATGCGCCACGGTTTACTATTTACACCTTGTCCCGTGCTCCATCTTGCTGCTATAAGAAACGGAACAAAGCTCATGGCTCTTCGAGTAATTTCTATTTGAGGCACGAATGCTTGCAGCATTGGTTCATGTGATGAACCTACATAGGCGTACACTCCCCGCGACAACCATGTTCCGCCAACGGTGTTGTCGTCGCTAGGGTTTTTTAGCGACCAACTGTGCAAAAAATAAAGTGCAGACGGTGAGTTCAAAATTGGTAGCCATGTCGGCGCGGTTCGGCCATCAGCCATATCCAGGAAATCTTGGTTTCCTTTTGAGGTGAAATACACAACGTCGGCATCGACACCTGTTTTGCTTGCTTCTTGAAGTCCAGCAATGGAGCCGTCAATAACGGTGCTCTTGATGCCGAAATTTGGGAGCAATTCTGGAACGTTTCCGGTTCCGTATGTTTCCCAAGCGCCGTTGTTTTGATATGTGTTACAGAACCAGTAATTGTCTCGTTCTAAAAACAGGCTGCACATTGCCATGTACGTGCTATCAACCTTGTTGCCAAAAACCCATCCGGTCCACGCAAAGCGTTTTCCTTCTTTGTCTCTGCCTATAACATCGCTTACCGCAACGGGGTTTTCTCTTGCTTGAGCAAAATCAACACGTGCTGGTAATGTCATACAAATTGTGATGGCGTCAAGGTCATCCCCCATGTGATTGTAGGAGAGTCCAGTTTTTGAAAGTATTGTGTCGATTTCTTCAACGAGCAAATGGGTGGTTGACTCGCCCATAGTTTTGTTTGCTGGACCCCAGTCATCACGCATGAACGAAAGTATCTGTCCACGGCCCGCCGCAAGCGCCACGGCACCAAACCGAGCGGGGTCTTTTGGCGATGTGATGACTATTCCAAGTGGTGGGAATGGTATAGCATTGAACGCTTCTGCAGTAGAATCCGTTCCCCCCCACGCTTTTGCAACCGTTTGCACCATTGCCGTTTTTATGTCAGAAACCTTTCCGATAGATTCTCGCACCCATATTTTTTCGGGAGCAAAGCGTCTGATGAACTGCGAGGCGCGTGGTTCTTGGTTGAATAAAACAGGCCATCGATTTTCGGGTGACCATCGCGAGATTTCATCGAGATAGGTTGCTTCGTCTGGGACAAGTACAACTTGTTGCACAACGGGCAACTTGCGTTGCACAGCAGCTGTTTTTGCACCGAGTTGCATTGCAACATGAAGTTCAGGGTTTAGTCCTGGGGCGTTTTGCGAAAGTGCAATTGTAAGAAGTAATGAAATCATGATCGTATTGGGTTTATAACAACGTTGTCTCTTCCCGGCACAAGGACGTCTGCTATTTCAACGCATTCCTTAAACGATTCTTGCGCCATTTCGATATCTGCACAGTTTGACAACACACTTGCTTGGGCTAAATGTTCGCTTGTTGCAACGGTGTCGCCACAGATTAGTATGGTTCGCTTCGGTGTTGGCAACAGCAGTCCACAGCTACCCGGTGTGTATCCATGCAATGGAAACAGATCGACTCCGGGAAGAACAGTGTCTTGTGGAACTTCAAAGTTTGCAAGTAAATCTCGATGTTGTTCTAAAATAAGCGTCAGGGCCGTGTCGCCTTCTGCGCGTTCGAGCTCATCTGACAAGGCAAGGATTGCTGCTTGGATTTCTGGTTCGTGCATGAACCACGTTGCGCGCGAAAGATCACCAAGTGTTCTTCTTCTGTCAGGATCAAAGCTTGTTAGAAAGACATGGGTGATTGCGGAAAGGTCAATTCCCCATCGTTCGTAGAGACGGGCGTTGAGAATTTGCCCGGGCAAAGACGGATCGACAAGCAAGATGTCATTACCACTTTTAATAATGGTTGTTGTTGCGTGCCCAGTTCTTGGAGCACCCCTTTCATTCCAAAGCGGATTTGAAGCAAGTGTTCCTATAGAGACAATTCGCCAGTCCATTGGTTACTCCATGTGCGCATCTCGACCGAGCGAGTGCAATGAACTGTTTGGGTCTTCTTGAAGTTTTTTGATTCGCTCAATGACAAGCGTTGGAATGATTGTGTCGAGTCGCTCGACGTCGCCACCAAGTGCGGCGATTTGTCGAATCAAACTTGAGGAAGTAAATGCGTACGCTTCACCTGTGATAATAAAAACTGTTTCCATATCTGCAACTTGGCGGTTCGTAATTGCAAGCTGTGTTTCCATTGCAAGGTCAGTGACGTTGCGTATGCCGCGAAGCAGCGCAGAGCCACCAGAGTTTTTTGCAAAATCTACGGTAAGACCACCGTATTGTTCTACGGTCACTGGGGCAGATTCTGGATTTCGCTCGACAAGTTCGTTGATGAGCGTTGTTGCAATTTCAACGCGTTCGTTAAATGGAAAAAGAGATGTTTTGTCAGGGTTGTGCCCAATGCCAACGATAATACGGTCAAACATTCCACGAGCCCGTTCAATAACATCGAGGTGACCGCTTGTGATGGGATCAAATGACCCCGCGTAGATGGCAATATGTTCGCTCATAGAAATCCAATTGTACGTTGAATAGGAAGAATCGGTGTAATCCATACAACCCGAAGCGAAAAACAGCGTGCTTGTTTGCCTTCTTATGATTTATATTCGACAGTGAAGGTGATGCAGGATTACTCCTATCTCCTTCATTGCAACGGTCCGCTTTAGTGGACCAAACTTCTTCTCCCCCCCCCATCGGTTGAGCCTCCACTCGACAAAAGAATAACCCCCGCCAACTGGCGGGGGTTATTCGTGTGGTAGCCTGGCTTATTAGACTGCTGCGACTTCTGGGAAATCAACAACGGTGTCGTTTATGTGGTTGTACAAACTTGTGAATGTCATGGCTGAGATTCCAGCTACAACTTCGATTGCTGCTTCAGTATTGAAGCCAGCATCCATAAACGCTGCAAGGGTTTCATCGCTGACATTGCCATAGGTGTCGAGTGATTCGGCAGTGAAATTAATGAGTGCTTGTGTTTTTGGGTCATCGCTGTGTCGCCGGCGGATGTCAAAGCAATCGTCTTCACTTAGGCCAGTTCCCTTTGCAATCATGGAGTGTGCTGCTAGGCAGTAATGGCAGTGCATTTTTTCAGCAGCGAGAAGCTGTACTACTTCGCCTTCTGCCGCAGTAAGTGCACCACCCTTGGACCCGCCAGTCCAACTCATGAATGCTTGAAGAACCGGCGCGTGTGCAGCAAGTCCTTTAAAAATATTTATCTGTTTTGCTTTTAGTGGTCCGTTGAGTAAATCTGCGCCTGCGCCGGTATCTGTTGTTGGATCAATGTTTTTGAGTCGTGGCATGGAAGTGCCTCCTTCTTCTTGAGGTAAATATATAGAAGTATTCCGACTTCTTGAGGTAAATATATAGAAGTATTCCGATATATCTAATTATAGTGACTATTTAGTTTTCTGCAAGGCTTGCAAGGCCTGCGGTCTCTAAAACCATCTTGAAATTAGCTGAAAAGACAAAATTGTGTGCGGGGAATTCAGTTCCAGCCATGTTGTTGTCAATATGGCTGAACAGTAGTTCCACTCGGCCGACTCGCTCCCACGCTTCCCCGCTAGCGCATCTGCGGTCGATTGTGCCAGATGTTGATGCACCCGCTTGGTCAATCCTATCGATAGTTGCGTCGTATCTAATTGTTTCACCAGCAGTTACATCGAAATCAAGTGATGCTTTTGAGATTTTGGCAAGGATTACTTTTTCTTTGAAGCGGGAAGTCGAGCCGACCAAAATGCCTGCTGTTTGAGCCATGCCTTCGATCATGAGCGAGAACGGCATAATTGTTTTGCCCTGCACGACATGGTCATGCAGCACGTCTTCGGCAAGCGAAACGTTTTTAATCGCAACGAGGCGTTTGCCTTCTTCGTGCTCCGTAATGCAATCGATCCACAGCCAACGCATCAGACATTAGCCTGCGAGTTTAATTTCAACGAAATTAACAAGCGAATTGACGGTGATCAGGTCACCTATTTTGGAAATTGACCTGTCGCCATCTTCGATACTGGCAAAATCAACATGTGTCATTCGTTCTTTGAGCATGGCTAGCCCGGCATCGGTGAGTTTCCCATCAGCAACCCAGTCAGGGTTGTCAGTGAGATTTTCTGGGAAAAGCTCACCCTGGGAAATTTTAAAATCAAAGGTTTTTTCAATCCGAAAGACTATATCAAGGAAATCAATGGACTCCGCGCCAAGATCGGCGGTTAGACTCGCATTTGGTGTGACTTCGTCCTCGTCTACCCCAAGGGCATCATCGAGAACCTCCTGGATTTTTTCAAAAATTGCATCGCGGCTCATGACCGTCTCCTGTTGTTGTAATGTTATGACATGCGAACGGGGCGTATGGTAAACCGTCCCGCGACCGCTGTCTGTGTTTCTACCGTGTCATTTTTAAGAACTGTGCCCATGCCTTTGCAGGTGAAGGAGCCATCAGGGTTTTCCTTCACGATGTTGACCTCGCATTTGAGTCGGTCGCCTGGTTTGACCATGGCGCCGTACTTAATGGCCTTTACTTCACCTAGAACGAGGCGGTTGTCGCCTTTCGAGCATAGTTTGGAACCAGCTTGCACCATTGCTTCAAGCATGAGAACGCCAGGAAGAATAGGAAAACTTGGAAAATGGTCTTCAAGATATTCTTCGGCTTGCGTTACCTGCTTGATGGTCACAATTCGCCCATCGCCTTGTTCGAGGATTTGGTCTACAAGATCAAACTTCATAGGCGCGAATTATACTCGCACTCCTTCAAACATGGCATTTTGCGTAGATAAACGTCTCTGAGAAGTTAATTTCTTTTTCCGACATTTCGATTCGGGTGCCTTGGGTGTCTGACCCCTGCGGTCAGACACCCTACAAAAAAGTACTAGGGTCGGTGAGTTAGGAGGGTCGTAGTTCGTGAGGGGCTTGGCAAATGGGTGAGATTTAGGTATCCTGTGGTGTTCTGTAGCCCTCTTGTTACTGGGCTTTTACACTGTTTTAGAACTCTAAATCTCGGATTCAATAATGTCCACAAACGGCACAATAATTCAAGTCATCGGCTCAACATTTGATGCGCAATTTCCAGCAGAAAATCTGCCAAAAATTTACAACGCGCTCGAAGTTGAAATCGACAATGCTGGTGAAAAAGTTAAACTCGTTGGCGAAGTAAACAAGCACTTGGGTGGCGGACGTGTTCGCTGTGTTTCACTCGGAAGTACAGACGGTCTTCGTCGTGGTCAAGAATGTATTGATATTGGTTCGCCAGTTACAGTACCAGTTGGCGAAGGCGTACTTGGTCGTGTGTTTAACTTGTTTGGCGATCCTGTTGACGAACGTGGTGAAGTGCCTCACGAAAAACGAATGCCAATTCATGCAGCTCCTCCACAAATTTCCGACCTAAACCCAAACTCTGAAATCCTTGAAACAGGAATTAAAGTTGTCGACCTTCTTTGCCCGTTTGTTCGTGGCGGTAAAATCGGTTTGTTTGGCGGCGCGGGTGTTGGCAAGACAGTGATTATTCAGGAAATGATTGCTCGTGTTGCGCGTGACTTCGACGGATACTCAGTATTTGCAGGCGTTGGTGAGCGAACACGCGAAGGTAATGACCTTTGGCTTGAAATGCAAGAAGCACAATTTACAAACGACCAAGGCGAAACTGTTTCCGTTCTTGATAAAGTTGCGATGGTCTTCGGTCAAATGAACGAACCACCAGGAGCTCGACTTCGAGTTGCTCTTTCTGCACTTACAATGGCAGAAAACTTCCGTGACGAATCAGGCAAAGAAACACTGCTCTTTGTTGATAACGTATTCCGCTTTACACAAGCTGGCTCCGAAGTGTCTGCACTTCTTGGACGTATGCCTTCTGCGGTTGGTTACCAACCAACTCTTTCAACAGAAATGGGTGAATTGCAAGAACGAATTACTTCAACGAGCAAGGGAGCGATTACATCTGTACAGGCGATTTATGTTCCTGCAGATGACTTGACTGACCCTGCGCCTGCGACAACATTTGCTCACTTGGATGCGTTTGTTGTGCTTGAACGTAAAATTGCTGAAAAAGGTATTTACCCAGCGATTGACCCACTTTCATCATCATCACGTATTCTTGACCCTCAGGTTGTTGGCCAGCGTCACTACGACGTTTCAAGGCGTGTTCAAACTATCCTTCAACGGTACGCTGATTTGCAAGACATTATTGCGATTCTCGGTGTTGACGAATTGTCTGAGGATGACAAACTAACAGTTGCACGTGCTCGCCGAATCGAACGATTCCTCAGCCAGCCATTCCACGTTGCGGAGCAGTTTACAGGCTTCCCGGGTGTGAACTCCTCGCTTGAAGAAACAATCGATTCATTCGAACGATTGTGCGACGGCGAAGGCGACGATCTTCCAGAATCAGCGTTTATGTACGTTGGTACGCTTGCAGATGCATTTGCCAAGGCAGAAGCGATGGCTGCATCGGTGGCATAAACCCCAAGCACCAAAATACCAGATACTACAAAACACAGGGCCCGCAACAAATGTTGCGGGCCCTGTTTCGTTATACACTACGTGGCTCAAAACAAAGGAAAACCCATGTGTATAAAAACCGTACTACTAACAACCACCCTGCTTGCATCATCACTGTTTGCGGACCGAACCATCCCGGCAACGCCAGAAGANTTAACAGCCCGTGTNGAATTAGCGTTTGCAAATGCAGATNTTGAAGTTGATGCAATCATTGCTGTTCCAGACGACATGCGTACTTTTGCAAATACAGTTGGTGCACTTGANGACATGATGGCACGGCTCGATGGGGATGCAAACATGATGGCNTTTATGGCGTACGTACACGAGGATGCTGGCATCCGAGATGCNGCACAAGGCGCAGCNCAACTTTGGTCTGACTGGTCGATTGATTTTGCTACCAACGAAGATTTATACAACGCAATAAAAACCTACGCAGATACAAAACCAAATTTGTCAGGCGAACAAGCACGGATGCTTGAATACACAATGCGTGACTATCGACGAAGTGGAATGTCCCTTTCAAAAGAAGACCGCGAAAAATTAAAAACAATCCAAAAAGAACTCGGCACATTAACAATTGAATTTGACACGAATATTCGCGAAGACAAAACGGTTGTTCCAATTCCACTTGGTGGTCTTGAAGGTGTTCCACAAGACGTTGTAGATAGACTCGATGTTGTTGACGGCAACTATCAGGTTACACTTGACTACCCTACGTTTGGCCCAGTACTTGATTATTGTTCCAATTCAGCAACGCGAAAAGCAGTTCGTTTTGCCTATTCAAAGCGTGCCGGTCAAGAAAATGTATTGCTTCTTGAGCGCATTCTTAAGTTGCGCGATGAAGCATCTGATTTGCTTGGCTACGCAACGGCGGCTGATTACGAAACTGAAACAAAGATGTCCAAGAACGCTAAAACAGTTGCGGATTTTTATAAAAAACTCCGCCCCGTCGTTCGCAAAAAAGCAGAAAAAGACTGGGAAGAACTTCTTGAGGCAAAAAGAAAAGATACTGGCGACCCAACAGCAGAGTTCTATCCGTACGATTTTGGTTATTACTACGAAAAAATTAAAAATAAAAAGTACGCAGTTGATTCACAGAAAGTACAAGAATACTTACCCTTGCAAAACGTCATGGATGGTTTGTTCGAGATTACACAACTGTTGTACGGCATTGAGTATCGCGAAGTAACGAGTATTGCAATGGAGCGCGGCACACCGCTTTGGCACGACGATGTTCGCTTGTTTGAGGTTTGGGATACAAAATCTGGAAACCAACTCGGCGAATTTTATATTGACCTGCACCCGCGGGACAATAAATATTCTCACGCTGCACAATGGGGATTGGTGCAACATAAAATTTGGGCAGACGGCACCGTGCAACTTCCTGTTGCAGCACTTGTTTGTAACTTTACAAAACCTACTGCAGATAAGCCCTCGCTTATGACTCATGACGAAGTGGAAACATTCTTCCATGAGTTTGGTCACTGTTTGCACACGATTTTAAGTGAAGCAGAAATCGCTGGATTTGCTGGAACAAGCGTTGAGCGCGACTTCGTTGAAGCGCCATCGCAAATGTTCGAAGAGTGGGTATGGACACCCGAAACGTTGAAACTGTTTGCTCGTCATTACGAAACGAATGAACCAATGCCAGACGAACTTATCCAGGGGATGATTGCTGCGAAAAATTTACAGAGCGGTGTTAAAACCGAAGGGCAAATTTTCTTAGGCATGGTTGACCAGGCGTACCACACCGATACCGATGGTGTTGTTGACACTACCCAGGTTGGGTACGACATCCACGACGAGGTACGAATGTATACGCATACACCTGGTTCCCATTTTCAAGGAAGTTTTGGTCATTTGACGGGCTATCAAGCTGGGTACTACGGTTACATGTGGTCTCTTGTATATGCACAAGACATGTTCCAACGATTTAAAGAACTTGGCATGCTTAGCCCTGAAGCCGGTGCGTATTACCGCGAAAAGATTTTATCCAAGGGCGGCACAGAAGACAGCATTGACCTGGTTCGAGCGTATCTTGGTCGCGAACCATCGATGAATGCATTTTTGGAATCGCTTGGTTTAGAAGTTGATGCACTTGCTTTGCCAGGCGATGCAGTGACTGGCGAACCAGAACAATCCACAAGTGGCTTGGAATGGTGGGTAATAAACGAAGGTGATGCCGGCGGTGATTCACCGGAAACCAACTGGGAAGTAAAAGTTCACTACACAGGCTGGCTGGAAGACGGTACCAAGTTTGATTCAAGCGTTGACCGAGGGCAACCTGCAGTATTTCCTCTTAACCGAGTAATCAAAGGGTGGACAGAAGGTGTCAGCGACATGGTTGTTGGCGAAAAACGAAAATTCAGAATTCCGGCTCATTTAGCGTATGGCTCGCGAGGAAGACCAAGTATTCCTGCGAATGCAACTCTTATCTTCGACGTCGAATTGTTCGACATCTTTAAACCAATTGACTATGCAAAGGTACCCCCAATGGAACAACTACCAGGTGATTCAGTAACAGGCGATATTTCAACAAGCGATTCAGGACTTCAGTGGTATGACATCACAGAAGGTGAAGGTGCAACACCAGCAAGTGCAGCGAGCACTGTTGAAGTGCATTACACGGGCTGGCTTACAGATGGCACAAAATTTGATTCAAGCGTTGATCGCGGCCAAACCATCGAATTCCCCCTAAACGGAGTGATTGCTGGTTGGACAGAAGGTGTTGGTTCGATGAAAGTCGGCGGTAAGCGTAAACTTATCATTCCTGCGGATCTCGGTTACGGCGCCGCTGGTGCTGGTGGCGTGATTCCTGGTGGCGCAACCCTCATCTTCGATGTCGAACTGGTCTCCACAAAATAACTCTACCCGCGGTAGATAAACCGCCAACAATCACTCATTGTCCCTATGGGGACAATGAGTGAATTTGCGCATTTAATCTACCGCGGGTAGATTAAATGACGCAGAGGAACAAGGCATGTTCACAGCAGTTAGCGACAATACAAAGCATATACGAAGCAAACACCCGTTAATTGTCGGGTGTTTGCTTTTGGGTCTTGCTGCTATTCCAGACGCAATGGTTATACCGGTTTTACACGGCTTGACCGTCGAGCGATTTGGAGTATCCGAGGGCACGGCGCATTATTTTATGGCGATCAACCTGCTTGGTGCCCTTTTTGCTATCGGCATCTTGGCAGCCCTTAAACGACGCTTTTCATCATTGGTTTTGTTTGTTGCTGCCGCAGTTGTTTCAGCAGTATTCATGGCTTGTATGGCGATTACGGAATCATGGGCCGTGTTTTTAGCGCTTCGGTGCCTTGAAGGCGGAGCAGATTTGCTTTTGCTTTCCATTCCATTTCGGCTGATTGCTGGGGCTGGTAAACAAGAACGATACGCAGGGCGCATTGGCGGTGGTTTTACTACGATGATGGTTGCCCTCGCCATTGGCGTGGGTTCAGGAAGTGCGATTGGAAAGGACTCCGCAGAATCAGTCTTGTGGGCAGGCGCCCTTTTAATGGCTATTCTTTCAGTAATTGCTTTGATGTTACGACGAGCTGTCGACAAAACACCACCACCTCCATTACCCAGTTCTAGCGCTTCTCCATTGATACCTCGGGAATGGGTTGGTGCTGGTTTTTACGCGATTGATCGTGGTCTTACGGCGATTGTGTCGACATCGTTGCCGATATTGCTGGCTTCTGGCTTTAACGTAACTAAAATGATGCTAGGTGTTGCCTTGGTAGGCATGTTTCTTTCCTTGGCGGCGTTTTCGGCACCTGCTGGAATACTCGCAGATCGGTTCGGCGGCGGCAAGATTAGACTGATTGCCTCTTTGATGTGTGGATTATCACTTTCTGGCTTGGGCTTGATGATATGGCTACCGCCAGAAGTTATTTTGGTCCCTTGTTTATTGATGTACGGCGCAGGTGCCTCCGGTTTGATGCCCTCTGCATTTTTAGTCGCTGTTCGGCAAGATGCTTCTAATCTTGTCTTTAGTTCTTTGCAGGCAGCCGGTCAGGCGGGATATGCAGTGGGCGTGCTCGGCAGTGGCTTACTAATTACAGTGGTTGCATTGCCACCAGACCTGATGCTCTCTCGAATGTTTCCAATTGCTGGGCTCCTCTTTATTTTGTGCAATTTGTTGCTCTTGATTGCCCTTAGAAACATGGCAAAACGGTAACCTTGCTCTAGTGAAGAAGCTTCTCATCATTCTTGTAAGTGGAACGGTTCTTATTTTTGCCTGCGCCGGCCTTACGTTTTGGCTGAGCTGGCAACCCCAATCGTGGTACGCTCCCCTCGATTATTCGAGTCAGGAGATCAAGACACTGGCAGACCGCGCAGAATATAGATTAAACGAAGAGTTTCACAAAGTAAGGCCAGCGACGGATGTTTGGCGTCTTCGAATCACAGATGAAGCCATGAACGCTTGGCTCTCTGGGCGGCTTGAGGGGTGGCTTACCCATGACCAAGAGGTAAGGATTCCTAAAGAAATTCAGAATCCGCAGGTGCACATCACACCGAGCGGTGTTTGGGTCGCTGCCATGGTTGAAATTCAGGACGATTCCCCAAGACCAGTTGCCTTACAACTTTCGATACAAATTGTTGATGGCGTTGCAACTATTTTGCCAGTGGCGATACGATTAGGAAAGATGCCGATACCAATGTCTGTCTTTGAGCAAATAGTTCAGGACACCCAAGAGAGGGCAGGGGATATTCCTTCGATTGTCCCGCTCATGGATGACAGAGAAGTGCAAATTCAGGAGATTACATTTGAAGAGGGCGCTTTAGTGCTGACTTGCCAAACGTATCTACCACAGTAAAGGAGTATGTCTGACCCATGGTGTCTGACCCCCGGTGTCAGACCCCAGGGGTCAGACACCAAGCTACAATATCCAAACTATGCCCACGATTACGATAGATGGAAAAGCACTTGAATTTGAACTAGGTCAATCGATCCTCGATGTTGCACATAACAACGAGATGGAGATTCCGCATTACTGTTACCACCCATCGTTAAGTGTCGTTGCGAGTTGTCGAATCTGCCTTGCAGAGGTGTGGGCACCAAACCCACGAAATGACAACAAGCTTGAACCAATGCCAAAGTTGTTGCCGACTTGCCAAACGCCTGCGGGCGATGGGCAAATAGTCTACACATCATCTCCGAAGGCAACAGCAAACCAAAAAGCAGTTATGGAAATGTTGTTGAACCATCACCCAATCGATTGCCCAACATGCGATCAAGCAGGTGAGTGTGACCTTCAAGATTATGCCTACGAATATGGTCGTGGCGAACGCCGGTGTGACACAGAAAAAATAACACAATCGAAAAAAGATATTGGCGACAACATCATGTTGTACGGCGACCGTTGCATTATGTGTACTCGCTGTGTTCGTTTTGCAGATGAAATTACTGGCACGAGCGAACTTTATATTGAAGGTCGTGGTGCAAAAGAATGCATTGATGTGTTTCCTGGGATTGGCATTAACAACGAACTGAGCGGTAATGTTATTGACATTTGCCCAGTTGGCGCTCTGCTTGACAAAGATTTTATGTTCCAACAACGCGTTTGGTTTTTAAAAACAGTACCTTCGATTGATCCGCTTACAAGCAGTGGCGACAACATTGTTATTGAACACAATAACAATCAGGTATACCGCGTTAAGCCACGCACCAACCTTGAAGTAAATCAATATTGGATTACGGATGAAGTTCGGTACGGCTGGAAATTTGTGCACGATAAAACTCGCGTTGTGGATATGGATGAAGACGCAGAGTTAATCGCTGCAGACAAACTCCAACAAGCAAGTACCATTGCGTTGCTCGTGAGCCCGATGCTTAGTTGCGAAGACGCTTGGCTGCTTGGCAACCTCGTTCGCTCTATTGATAAGGAGGCTATCGTTGGCGTAGGCCCCGTACCGATTGATGGCGATGATAAAACATTTAAAAGCGGATTCACAATCAGAAGCGAAAAAGCACCAAATGCAAGGGGAGTACGAAGGGCGCTTGGTGATGTCTTTGAGTACGACGAGTGGAAAAAACAGATGACAAGCGCGGATACCGTTGTTGTAACTGGCAACTATCCAGAGGCCTGGGACACCCCCGAAATTTCTGAAAACCAAACGCTTGTTTTGATAGACACGCTTGCAAATGGCTTAACTGAACGTGCAGATGCGTTCCTTTCTGCAGCAACGTGGGCAGAAAAAGCTGGCACGTTTGAAAATTACGATAACAAATTGCAGTTGTTTGATCGCGCAATTCACCCAGTTGGTGACTCGCAAGCCGAAGGACAATTTGCGATGAATTTGCAAGCGCTTGTGAACGACATGGAAGCGACTGTGTTTAACGCAGCAACTGTGCGAAGAAGAATGGCTGATGCAGGAATCGCGGGTATGCTCGATGTTGAACTTCCGCAAAACACAAACCGTATTGACACCGACATGCCGCTGTCTGAGGTGTGATTATTCGACAGTTGCAAACTCAGCAGTGAAATGCCGAAGTGCGGCGGGTTGTTTTGTAATACGAACGCCCTTGATGGAATTTTTCATTGTGTTGATGTATTCTAAAACTTCTACAACGTAATCAATGTGGCTCTGGGTATAGACTCTTCGCGGGAACGCCAATCGAACCAATTCTTTGTCCGAAAATTTTTCGCTTCCATCTGGCTGTTGACCAAACATAACACTGCCAATTTCACTCGCACGAATACCACCTTCAAGGTACAGGGTATTTGCCAGTGCCCATCCTGGATATTGTTCTTGCGGAATGTGCGACATCCATGCCTTTGCGTCAAGATAAATTGCGTGACCACCTGGCGGCTGTAGAATTGGGATGCCTGCACGAGTCATTCGTTCGCCAACGTACGCAACAGTACGTACGCGGTACGCTAAATAATCTTCTCGTAGCGCTTCGTACAAGCCGATTGCAACCGATTCTAAGTCATATCCAGCAAGGCCACCATACGTTGGAAAACCTTCGGTCAATATTAACATTGACCGGCACTGTTCGGCTAGCGCGTCATCATTGAGTGCAAGGAAACCACCCATGTTCGCCATGCCGTCTTTTTTTGCACTCATGGTTGCGCCATCTGCAAGGGAGAAAATTTCGCGTGCAATATCAATAGGTGTTCTGTCTTCATTGCCCTCTTCGCGTAACTTTATAAACCAAGAGTTTTCAGCGAACCTGCAAGCATCAATAAAGAATGGAACACCGCGTTCTTTGCAAAGTTTACTTGCCGCACGAATGTTTTCTAAACTTACAGGTTGCCCGCCATTGGAATTGTTCGTAATGGTCATCATGACCATTGGCACTTTATCTGTCCACTGATCCAAAATTAACTTCAGCTCGTCGATGTCCATGTTCCCTTTGAATGGCAAAATAGATTGCGTATCATTTGCATCTGGGTTTGGAATGTCGACTGCGGTTGCACCCCGCACTTCGATGTTTGCGCGCGTTGTATCAAAGTGTGTGTTGTTCGGAACAACTTGACCCTCTTGAACTGCCGCGCCAAACAAAATGCGTTCTGCAGCACGACCTTGGTGCGTTGGAATAATGTGTTTAAAACCAGTGATGTCTTTGACAGCATTTTCAAAACGGTAATAGGAATCAGCACCCGCATAACTTTCGTCGCTTCGCATCATGCCCGCCCATTGCTCGTTGGACATAGCGCCTGTGCCAGAGTCGGTCAACAAATCAATTAAGACATCCTTTGCTTTTAGCAGGAATACGTTGTTACCCGCAGCTTCGAGTGCAAGAGCGCGCTCTTCGGGGGTGGTTGACCGAATCGGCTGCACTTGCCTAATACGAAAGGGCTCAATAATTGTTTTGAATTCCATGTGTCTCTTCTTGTTCTTTTCTTATCCAATGAGGTGTTCAAGAATCGCCATGCGAGTTGCAACACCACTTGTTACTTGTGAAAGAATTAAATTATGCGGTGAACTTTCAATATTTGCAACACTGTCATCAATTTCTAATCCGCGGTTTATCGGTCCTGGGTGGAGTATTGCGCCAGAGTAATTTCTTGCGCGATCTTCAGTAAGCCCAAACCTTTCTCGGTAATCTTCGCCTACTTTTGCGTCGCGTTCAAATTGCACGCGCAGCATCATCGTCGCAGAAACACTTGAAAGCACACTGTCAAAATCGGAAGATGTTTCACAACCCACATCACTCGGGAGTAACTCAGGTGGCCCCACGAGCGTAACGTTCGCACCAAGTTTTGTTAAACCAATAACGTTTGATCGAGCTACTCTGCTGTGTGTAATGTCGCCTACGATTGCAATGTGCTCCCCCGAAAGGTCGTCTTTGCCAAAGTGTCTTGTTAGCGTTACAGCATCGAGCAATGCTTGTGTTGGATGTGAAGTTGTACCAGAGCCAGCGTTGATAACAGGTACACCAACGTGTTCAGCAATTTCTCTTGTGCCGTTTTCTTGAGAACAACGAATGACGATTCCGGCGACGCCCATTGCTTCTAAGTTGAGCGCAGTGTCAACAAGCGTTTCACCTTTGGATGCGCTCGAAGTTGAGCCGAGTAAGTCAATAGAATCTCCGCCGAGCCGTTTGGTTGCGATGGTAAAACTGCACCGCGTTCGCGTTGAGTTTTCCATAAAAAGGTTCGCAATAATTTTTCCAGCAAGCGGCGCGTCAAGATCGTATCGATTACCGGCGCCGAGGAAGTGCGACGCGCGTTGCATCAAGACAATCATGTCCTCGCGGTCTAAATCATCCAAACTCAAAAAATGTTGTCCACTCCAAGCCATAGCTTATACATTGTACCAAAAGTAAAAAGGGCAATTAGGACTTAGCGTACTTTCGCCATACAATTAAAGCATGAAAAAATACTATTTCTAATCGCTTTCGTGTTTCAAATGTTTTTCTTTTCTTTTGCCACGCTTGAGCACGAACGTGATTTGTCTTTGCAAGAAATCATACATTTTTCAGATGCTATGGTGGTGTCATTTTTCTTTTGGATTTGCTTAGCCTCTGCCGCCACATTCAAGTGATTAATTATGCTAAACACCCCGGCAATTGCCGAGGTGTTTTTTTGTGTAGAATGCACGCGTGAAGTACGCTCTTTTAACATTGTGCCTTAGCTTATCTTTGGCAATTGGCTGTTCAAGTAAGGTGGCAGGCCCCGAAGTTGTCACTCTTGATTCGCAACAGTATGCGAAAGTGTTTGATGCAGCAATTGCATCCGCGAACGCAGATGGTATGCACCCCGTACTTGTTGATCGCCGAAGTGGCGTTATAACAACCGACCCCGCAGTAGCAGGAAGTTTTTTAGAGCCATGGAAACCGCACCCCTCAACAGCCAGGCAGGGACTTGAAAACACGCTTGCTGTGCAACGCAGAACAGCGCGGTTTGAATTTGTACCCGTAAGTGCACATGTTTTTTCTGAAAAACAAACTGGTTCGCTAGATGGTCCCGACCTGCTTTCATCAACAGGTTTTGATTTAACAACATATGAAGGTCCGATGGAATTGCGCGTTTGGGTGTATGTTGACCGTAAATACACACAAGGTATTCAGCGTGGAACATGGACACTTCGTCAAGAATCAAAGACCAAGGTATTGCCCGCCGAAGAACCATGGGAACAAGTGCCCGGCACTTTTTGGATGCCAGTTTCTCGCGATGTCGCACGCGAACGCGACCTGCTTGCAAGCGTGGAATCACGCCTAACGCAATAATAGTTCGATTATTCGGGCAACTTTTCCATAATTTCATATTGGACGTTGAATCTATATAGATAGTTGGTATTCTTTGGTTGAAAAAGAATGCTCTAATATGCGTCTATATATATGTTTTACAACTTGCGCCCTTTGCTGTGCAACGGCTTTTGGCGACGTGTCAACCGAGCATGGCTATTTTGATTTAACAGAACGCCTTGGTGCAGGCAATGAGCCAACGGGTGTAGGCATTGAAGTCGCACAGGTCGAGGCAGTTGCTGCTTCAGGTGGCTATGCACCAGATGAAAACAATCCATTGTTCTTGGGAAAAACATTTGTTCTGCGAAGTGGAAGTTCAGTCATTTCAAATCATGCCACGCAAGTTGGCATGCGACTTTACGGCACAAGTGCTTCGGGCATTGCACAAGACATCGATCTAATAAACGTATACAACGCGGAGGGTTGGGCAACAACAGAATATTTGCGTGTTGGCACTGGAAGTAACCCATCATCACCACCGGGAGATACGGTATTGATTAACAATAGTTGGACGGCAACGTTTGGGAGCGTTGCAACGGATACGCAAGCACTACGCCGCGCCGATTGGTCGATTGATCAACACGATGTGATGATGTTGAGCGGGGTTGCAAACACTGGAGCACACGCCCCGCTGATGTCATTTGGTTTTAATTGTGTAAGTGTTGGAAAACAAAACGGAGAACACGTTTCAGGAACAATACCTTCGGGATACGATTTGCCAGGACGTCAGTTGCCCTTGATTGTTGCATCGCAAGGTTCGACAAGTAATGCAGCAGGTGTGGTTTCTGCAATAGTTGCCCTTCTTGTTGAAACACGTGAAACACACCCTAATACATCGAGTAACTATTTTGCAGGGCTATCTGAAACGATGAAGTCGTGTTTGCTCACTGGCGGAAATCACCTTGCTGGTTGGACGAACAATACACCCATAAGTGGCGCGAATCGTGGCCGCACGACTCAGCCGATTGATGAGGTCTATGGTGTTGGAACGGCAAATGTTGATCGCGCGCACCGAGTGCTTACTGGTGGGCAACATGCTTCGAGTGGATCAAGCAGCGGGCTTTCGATTGCGCCGAATGCTGCTTGGGAAACGTGGACGATTGGGCACAACCAAAGTCGATTTATCAAATTCGACGTGGCTTCATTAGCAGATGAAGTTTCGATTGTGCTGACCTGGCATCAACTAGCTAATAGTGGCTTTGGGAGTTATTCCCTTGCAAATCTTGATTTGATTTTATGGAAAGAAGTTGGCGGTACACTTGTCGACATAACTGGAGACGCTGGTCTTGACGTGTTTAGCGCAGGCAACGTCGTTAGTGAAAGTGCTGTTGATAATGTTGAGCATCTCTATATTGAGGACTTGGCAATAGGTGAATATGTTTTGGAAGTAAAACGCATTGATTCGCTTGGAAGCTCACGGGCGTTTAGTGTTGGCTGGCTATTTCCAGAGCAAACTACCGTGCCCGGAGATGTGAATGGCGATGGCGTCATTGATGTGAACGACATCTTGGCACTTATTGTTGCTTGGGGACCATGCAATGGTTGCCCTGAGGACCTCGACGGTAGTGGCTCGGTAAATGTTTCCGATCTTATTCAACTCATCTCTTATTGGTAGCAGAAGTTTTTCTTCGTGGTGTATGGGGTCAGACCTTGGGGGTCAGACACCGATGTACTGACACCAATGTACAATGCAGGCATGCGGAAGAGGAATTTTGCGCCCAGAGCGATTATGGTTGGATTGTTTGCGTTTTTTGGCGCATTTTTGCTTTATCCAATTTGGTTGACGGTGCAAGGTGGTTTCGAGGGCCGCGATGGCGTCTTTACCCTTCACCATATCCTGACAGTTTTTTGCGACCCAGTTCTGCTTGATGGTTTTCTTAATGCCCTTGGTATAGCGGTTGGTACAACGCTTGTTTGCCTGATTATCGCGCTTCCGCTGGCAACCCTAGCAGCCCGGTATACCTTTCCGCTTAAAGGCGTGTTTTCTGCACTCGTTCTGGTGCCCCTTATCCTCCCACCCTTTGTTGGGGCAATCGGCCTGCACCACCTTCTTGGAAAATACGGCGCAGTCAACACCTTGCTCGTTGATATGGGTTTGTTTACTGAGGGGTACGACTTTATTGGCAACGGGGGTTTTTGGGCAATCGTGTTTATCGAGGCCTTGCATCTGTATCCCATTTTATATTTAAATGCGACCGCTGCGCTTGCAAACCTAGACCCAGCA
Source organism: Phycisphaerae bacterium (assembly GCA_002689385.1). Lineage (GTDB taxonomy): Bacteria > Planctomycetota > Phycisphaerae > Phycisphaerales > SM1A02. The sequence continues at coordinate 25,951 of NZFX01000071.1, read as the reverse complement.
CTTGAAGAAGCCGCAGAAAACATGGGCGCATCACCTTGGCAACGGTTTAGACAAATAATAATGCCGTTGATTCGACCGGGTTTGTTTGCTGGTGCAACCATTGTGTTTATCTGGTCGTTTACAGAACTTGGTACTCCGTTGATGTTCGACTACCAAGTTGTAACGCCCGTGCAAATTTTCAATGGCATCAAAGAAATGAACACGTCGCAAGAACCTTATGCATTGACAGCAGTCATGTTGTTCGCAGCGATCATGTTTTACCTTCTTGGAAAAATGGTGTTTGGCGGAAAAGCGTACGCAATGTATTCAAAAGCATCCGTGCAATCAACACCAGAAAAACTTTCAAAATTACGCGGATGGTTAGCAATGGCGGCATTCACTATAGTCATCGGACTTGCTGTTTTGCCGCATATATCTGTGCTGTTTACATCGCTTGCTGTTGAAGGTTCTTGGTACAAAACGGTGTTGCCTGGAAGTTGGACGACGGATCACTTCGAGGGCGCACTCAGTCACGAACTTGCGGTTGGTTCAATCCGTAATAGTTTGTTGTATTCAACTCTTGCGGTTGTGATGGATCTAATCATTGGTATTTTGATTGGCTACATTATTGTTCGAACAAAAATTAAAGGACGTTCAATACTTGACGCACTTTCTATGTTGCCACTTGCTGTGCCTGGGTTAGTTATGGCATTCGGATACGTTGCGATGACATTGCGTTGGCCATTTGGAGAAGGCGATCCCTTTGAGGGTTGGATTGATGTGTTGGGTGCGAACCCAAACCCAACATTGTTACTTGTGATCGCTTACGGCGTTCGGCGGCTTCCGTATGTAGTTCGTTCAACTGTCGCCGGGCTTGAACAAACAAGTGGCGAACTTGAAGAAGCCGCGATGAACCTGGGTGCAGGAAGAGTTCGTGCAGTACGCACAATTATTATCCCCCTGATTATGGCAAATCTCATCGCGGGCGGTTTGCTCGCATTCAGTTTTGCGATGCTCGAAGTTTCGGATTCTCTCATTTTGGCGCAACGAGAGTCGCATTATCCGATTACAAAAGCGATTTACACCCTTTTTGAACGGCTTGGCGATGGCCCGTATATCGCGAGTGCAATGGGCGTTTGGGGCATGGCACTCTTGGCGGTCACGCTTATTGGTGCAAGCGTCCTTATGGGTAAGAAAATGGGCGCCATTTTCCGCGTTTGATTTTGGGTTTTTTCTTTATGGGGCCAGACCCCCACTAGACCCCCTCTAGCCTCACTTGTGCATAGATTGAGCCAAATGTAGGGCGAGGGGCACTATAATGCCTCGTTCCAATGCCTTACACACTTACACCAATGCAGGAAGCGTACGATCTTGATATCGAGACGCTTGATGAACTTCAGGGACGCGCTGAATGCGAAGATCGATGGATTTTGAATTTCGGTCCACAGCACCCCGCCACCCACACCACGCTTCGCCTGGTTCTCGAACTTGACGGCGAGCGCGTGGTTAATGCAACACCTCACATTGGCTACTTGCATAGTGGTTTTGAAAAACTTGGTGAACATCATAACTTTGACCAATATGTTTGCACTGTAAGTAGGATGGATTACATCAGCCCGATTGTTAACGACATTGCTTGGCACCACGCTGTTGAAAAATTACTTGACATAGATTTAACGCCACGTTGCAAAGTGCTGCGAACTATTCTTTGTGAACTCGGCCGAATTCAAAACCACCTGTTGTGCGTTGGCGCTGCTGCGTTGGACCTTGGCGCGTTTACAGGGTTCTTATATGGCTTCAACGAACGCGAACACGTATACGACATCATGGACTTTGTTTCTGGTCAACGGTTCCACCCAGATTACACCCGTGTTGGTGGTCTAAAAAACGATTTACCTTGTGAAGCAACATTCCAAAAAATGGTGCACAACTTTATTGATGTGCGCATGCCAAAAGCAATTGATGACATTGAAACACTGCTTAATACAAATCGTATTTTTATAGACCGTGTTGAAGGCGTTGGAACGATTACAAAAGAAGAAGCAACCGCTTGGTCTTTAACAGGGCCGCTTGCACGAGCTTGCGGTGTTACGCGCGACCTTCGCAAGGACGAACCATACCTTTGTTATGCAGATAACTGGGATGGACAAGGCGCTAAAGCGGTTGAGTTTGATGTACCTATTGCAACAACAGGCGATTGCCTTGCGCGATACCACGTTCGACTTGAAGAAATTAAACAATCGTGTCACATCATTCGTCAACTCATTGATAATATCCCTCAGGGACCATTGGATGTGCATCCGAGTGGCGGTGTAAAAATGCCACCGAAGCAAGACGTGTACGATTCGATTCAAGGCACAATTCAACAGTTTGAAATAGTTATGCCAAATCGTGGTTGGGAGTCACCAGTTGGCGAGTGTTATGCAGCAATAGAAGGCCCAAATGGCGAGTATGGTTTCTTTGTTGTTTCAGACAGTGGGCCAAATTCATGGCGAGTTGCGCCAAGACCTTGTTCATTTATTAACTTCCAAACATTTGCAAAAATGTTTGAGGGTCATCAACTCTCAGACCTCGTGGCTATTTTGGGTTCGTTAAATATTATTGCTGCAGAATTAGATCGGTAAGGAAGAACAATGGCTTGGATTGCAAAACAATCAGCGAATACGAAACTTGAAAAACGAGATGAACCCTATCTTACGCCTGTGTTGATGGAAAAAATCACGAAGGATTTCATGCCCCGGTATGCAACCGGCAAGGGGGCATTGATGACTACGCTGCACGAAGTGCAACATACATACGGATATATTCCATGGGAAGCCATGGTCGAAGTTGCAAAAGTGCTCGGCATTACTCCAGCACAAGTTGCAGACGTGGTTTCGTTTTATGAAGACTATTCAAGTGAACCTCTTGGGAAAAATATTGTTGGCATTTGCCAATCAATCGCGTGTGAAGTGTGTGGACACCAGGCTTTGATTGATCATTTAAAAAATCGGCTCGGTGTTGATGTGCATGAAACATCTGCTGATGGCAAGTTTACCTTGCTGGGCATGGAGTGCATTGGCTCGTGCGATAACGCACCCTGCGCCCTGGTGAATGGCAAACAATACAACAATCTTTCAATCTCTAAGGTAGATGACCTCGTTGACCGGCTGAGTGAAGAATCATGATGGCAACGAACAATAAAAAACCTTTGTCGCGATGCCTCGGTGAGTTTGTTGGCCACATTGTGCATGCAATTAAAACCGACAAACCAACTCGCGAAGTAAACAGAACTGTTGAAGAAAAAACAGAAGGTAACGTGACGCTTCGTCGAACAACAATTGAAGAAATTGAAATTACACAAGAGGACATAAAAAGTGACTGAGCGATTCCTCACAAGAAATATTCCTGCAGACCGCGCGCACCGAAAAACGCTTTCGTTTGATGAATATGTTGCAGCTGGCGGGTATGCCACTCTGAAAAAAGTTTTACTTATGCCACCGGACGAGGTAGTAAGCATCGTGAAAGATGCAGAACTTCGTGGTCGTGGTGGGGCAGGATTTCCGTGCGGTGTAAAGTGGACGTTTCTGCCTGAACCAGATGGTAAAGAACGATACCTGTGTATCAATTGCGATGAAGCAGAGCCGGGAACATTTAAAGACCGTCTACTTGTTGATTTTGACCCGCACTCTGTAATCGAAGGTATTGCAATTGCATGTTATGCATGCAAGTTAGATATTTCTTACTTCTTTATACGTGGCGAGTGGGTTGAACAAGCCAAAATTATGCAAACGGCAATAGATGAAGCATACGCGAATGGGATTTTTGGTTCGCAAGGGCTCATGAACGGAGCAAGCAGTTTTGCAGTTGAATGTACATTGCATCGAGGTGCAGGTGCTTATATATGTGGCGAAGAAACGGCGTTGCTCGAAGCTGTTGAAGGAAAACGTGGCTGGCCAAGAATTAAACCACCGTTTCCCGCAGTTAGTGGTTTGTTCGGAAGACCAACGATTATTAATAATGTGGAAACGCTTGCAGCGGTTCCCCTCATCGTTGAAAAAGGCGCAGACTGGTGGAAGTCACTTGGTTGTGAATCCACCATCGGCGGACCAGCAAGTTACGGCGTAAAACTAATGGGCGTTTCGGGACACGTAAACAACCCCGATGTCTTTGAAGCTGAATTAGGTATTACACTTCGCACACTTGTTGAAGAACATTCAGGTGGAATGAAAAACGGCCGAAAGTTTAAAGGCGCAATCGCTGGCGGGGTGAGTATGGGCATTCTTGGACCTGATCAATTTGATGCAGAAATGGATTTTGACATTGGTCACAAATACAGTGTGATGGGCCTCGGCACTGCGTGCCCAACCGTGTTTGATGAAGATACAGACATGGTTGCTGTTGCACGAAACATTGCACGGTTTTATAAAAACGAATCATGTGGGCAATGCACACCTTGCCGTGAGGGCGCTGACTGGATTTACCAATTGCTTTGCCGAATTGAATCGGGCGATGGAACAATGAAAGACCTTGATCAAGTTATTGAGGTGTCAAACTCAATGGGCATCATGCCAGGAACGACAATTTGTGGCCTTGCAGATGGCAATAGTTGGGCAACACGCACAATCATTAATAAGTACATGAGTGAGTTTGAGGCCCGTTGCAAGCCGTCACTAGTTCCAATAACTCCAATTGAGGCAAAATAATCATAAAAACTTGTTTTGGCAAGTTTTGCCTGTATATTGTGTAGTGCAATGGAAGAGTCCAAAGACCAAGTAGACCAACCTCCACCGACAAGCATCACCGTTCAAGGTGATGCTGATATCGATTACAACTGGCTTCAAATACAAACGTGCAACGCACTTGGCTTTTTACATCTCAACTATTCCGAAGTTTCAGTTCGGGTTATTGGCAATGATGAAATGTCGCAGTTGCATGTGAAACATTCTGGTGTTGAGGGTACGACTGACGTGCTAACGTTCGATCACGGAGGCGATGAACATTCGGTCCGTGCAGATATTGCGATTTGTGTAGATGTTGCAAAACGTGAAGCAGAAAAACGCGGGCATGCTTTACAAAACGAGTTGCTTCTTTATATTGTGCACGGCATTTTGCATTGCTGCGGTTTTGACGATCATGATGAAAAGTCGCATGCATTAATGCACGATGAAGAAGATAGAGTATTGTCTTCTATTGGTGTTGGAGCAGTTTGGAGTAATGAATCATGTTAGGTGTGATTTGGATCAGTTTGCTTCTATCGGTGTTTCTTTGCACTTGGTTTGCTGTAGTAGAACGAGCATTGATGATGACGACGCCACTAGTATTGCGCCATGAACTTGAGATAAATGGAAAGCCAGGACGAGGGCTTTGGATTGAAAAACAATATGAATCTATTTTGCAGTCAATTACATTTTTAAAAACGCTTTTGTTCTTGGCAATTCTGTATTGCTTCATACGGATGTTCGGAACGCATCCAATTACATTAGAAGCCTTTGTATATGGTTCTACTGTTGGTTGGATTATCATTTGGGTTTTTGCATCTGTTATTGCTGGTTCGATTGCTAAGGCAGTAACGGTTGGCTCGATCACGAAAAGTTGGTTGGTTATACGAACTGCCTCGTTGATAAATCCACTGATCTGTTGGTGGATCGAGGGTGTAAATGAGATCGTTCGTCGTCTAACTGGTGCGAATTTAAAACAAAATGATGGGTTGAATACTGTTGAAGAACAGTTGCTTCGTTCTATCGAGCATTCGCAGCGCGAAGGCGGTATTCCTGCTGAAGCCGCTGAGATGTTGGAAAATGTGGTGGATTTGCGCGACACGGACGTTGGCGAAATTATGACTCCTAGAACAGACATCGAAGGTATAGAAATGACAAATGACATCTCTGAGATTCGAAAATTTGTTTTAGAGTCGGGCAGATCGCGCATTCCAATTTTTGAAGAAAACCTTGATCAGATTATTGGCATACTGTATGTAAAGGATTTAGTTGGGTTTTTGGGGTCAGAAGCAAACGGCTTTGAACTTACAAACATTTTACGAAAACCAATTGTTGTGCCAGACACGAAACCCGTACAAGAACTACTAGCTGATTTTCAAACAAGTGAAGTGCATATGGCGGTTGTTATCGATGAGTACGGCGGTACCGCAGGGCTTGTTACTATTGAAGACGTGCTCGAAGAAATTGTTGGAGAGATTCGGGATGAACACGATGACTCAGAATCGGACGAGCCAGCATTGAAGAAACTCGGCGAAACGTTAGTAGAAGTTGACGGTCGATACAACCTTGATGACTTGAATGATGAACTTGGTGTTGAACTTCCAGAAGATGAAGAATACGACACCATCGCTGGTTTTATTCTTGCGAACCTTGGACATGTCCCAGAAGTTGGCGAAGTGGTTGAAATACAAGATCTTGTTTTTACGACCATACAAGCAACCGAAACCCAAATTGAACGAGTTTCAATAGAGTTTTCTGAGAATCAAGAGTAATACTGCAATTCATACACTTTTATTTCGTTATCCTGCCTGTTCCCTACAAACAAAGGAGATAGGCGTGAGAAATATACTACCCACACTTGCAATAATATCGACACTGATTTTTACTGCGTGTGATAAAGCTGAAAAGATAACAACCACTTCCGGCTCAACGGTGAGTTCGACAGGTTCAATGGATATGGAAGTCGAACTTTTTGTCGAAGGTGATGCGACGACGATAACAATAAACGGCGAAGAAGTTGAAGAGTTGCCTGATGGCATGATGATAGACATTATGCAAATGATCGGTAATGATGGCGGCGAAATCATTGTCATGGTAGATGGCCAAGAGCAAGCTATTGACCTGCAAGAGTTATTGAGTGGTATGGATTTGGCAGGCATGGATGGTGAAGTAAACATCGAAGTTATGGCTTTTGGCGATGACGAAGAACATGCAATGCACAAGTTCCAGGCAGATGGCGAAAACGTACAAATGTTTGTTACTCTTAATGGCAAAGAGGTTGAAGGCATGTCCGGTGATATGTCGAGGGACATGATGGGACACGTTATGCAAATGATTTGCTCTGAACATGGCGGGCAACCAGAAGGCATGCGAGAACACATGATGCATGGCGGTGAATACGGCGGACCGCATCAACAGTTCAGTGGCGAATGGCGATCACAATCACCCCATCAAATGCATGACAAAGGCCAGTACCACGCGGGCGGCATGCCAGAGGAAATGCAATTTGTGCAAGAGCTTGACATGCTTGGCCAGGTGGCAGCTCGGCTTGACGACAGAGAGGCAGTGGCACTCATGGGTATTCATATAATTCGTGACGAGCTCGAAGGCGAGATTCGAATGGATGCCCTTGAAGCAATCATTGATGATTCTGGTCCAATAGCACGAAACGCAGCGCTTCTAGTAGCAATTCAAACCATGCTAGAAGAAGGTGATGAAGAAGCGGCCGCTGATTATATGGTCGAGCTGGTGCTTTCTAACTAAGGATTTTGCGATACATTTTTAAGCGAGTTTCAAGACCTTTGCGAAGGGAAGATTTTCTTGGCTTATCTAAATCGCGGCAGATAATTTTTAACATATCAACAAGCCCGTGAAAATCGTTTACTGATATTACTTCAGGTGCGACTTTCGCGGGTTTGTTTTTTTGCAACACTCCGTCGATATCCTTCATGTTGTGATAATTACCAAGTGCCAAACACAAACAGGTTGAAAGGTACCCATATTCACAAAAGGCGGTTGACTCGCAGGTGCCGCCTGGCATTAATTTCCGTTGCCACATAAAATTTTTCTGTGCGTTCATTATTTCTGAAGCGGCATTTGTAATGTCAGGTCCAAAAACACTTGTCTTATCGCCGACCCGAAGAATGGGTCCCCCGCCAATCGGCGACTCCGGAAAACTTCTTGATGTTTCAAGACAAAGTAAACGAGATGTTTTTGGAACTGATTTGTTTTTTGCAGCGGCAATCGCACCAACAAAACCAATCTCTTCTGCGCGTGTAAGTAAAACACCAACGTGCCCGAGCGCGGATAATTTTTTAATTGTATCGAGGGCGCATAGTGCGGCAGCGACTCCAGCTAAATCATCGCAAGCGGGTGCATGAAGCAAACCGTTTTTTACAACTGGTGAATTGAATTTCCACCGTGCAATATCATCTTTGAGCAAAATCCCCGCCACACCTTTTTTAAGTTTTACAACGACTCGTTTGAATGGCTTAGCTTTTGCCTCCAGTGACTGAATCGTGCCAATGTACCCATTGTCATCGTTGTCAAACACTTCAACTTTTGCGCCTACGAAATACGCATCATTTACACCACCGCGAAATTCCATTTCAAGGTGCTGGTCATCAATTTGTTTACGTACGACAAATGCAGGGTGATCTAGGTGCGCAGTAATGAAAACAGGTTTCTTAGAGGATTTTCGCGTTTGCGTAAGTATCAAATTCCCAAATTTGTCTCGTTTCAGTGCGATACCACTCTGCTTCTTGACCCATTGCTCAACCCACTCGATGACCCGCGCTTCTTGCCCCGCAGCTGTGGGTATCGCTGTAAGTTCCATCAACCATTTCAGATGTTTTTTCATCCACGCATTTTACATAGAGTCCGCACTTAGGGTCAGACAGTCAAAAACCGTGAAAACAACTTTTTTTAGGGGTGGCTGACCCCTGGGGTCAGACACCTGGGGTCAGACACCTGGGGTCAGACCCCATGTAGAATACGCAAATGGCATTAGCGAACATAGAAGAAGTATTGGAAGACTTACGGCAAGGCAAGGTAATAGTCTTGATTGACGATGAAGATAGAGAGAACGAGGGTGATTTTGTTGTTGCAACAGAGCACATAAACATTGAACTCATCAATTTCTTCACACGAATTGGCGGCGGGTATCTCTGCGTTGCGATGACAGGCGAGGATTGTGATCGGCTTGAACTTGGGCCACAAGTTGCCGACAATACAAGTGTTCGCGGAACACCATTTACAATTAGTGTTGACGGGCATCCGCGGCACAATGTGACGACTGGTATATCAGCATGGGACCGAGTAAAGACACTTGAATTGCTTGTTGATGAAAATTCAAGGCCAGACGATTTTGTTCGCCCTGGTCATATTAATCCTCTTCGTGCCCGTGTTGGCGGTGTGCTTGCTCGAACAGGTCAAACCGAGGGCTCGGTTGATCTATGTAAACTTGCTGGGTTGAAACCATCTGCAGTCATTATTGAAATCGTTAAAGAAGACGGAGAAATGGCACGGGTCCCAGACCTTGAAAAAATATGCGAAGATCACAACCTTAAGATGTGTTCAGTCGAACAAATCATTGAGTATAGACTTGCGCGCGAGAGTCTTGTAAAACGAATAGAACCAAGTGGTGGCACACCGATTGAAACGCCATATGGCACGTTTAACTTGATAGCGTACCACAGTGCGATTGATGCTGTTCCGCACCTTGCGTTAACCGTTGGCGGTGTGGGTGAGCTTGACCAGTACGGTGCGGCAAAATTAATCGAAGAGCCGACTCTTGTGCGCGTACATCGTCGCAATTTACTTGGTGATATCTTTGATGTCACAGACCACCCTTCTGGGAAAGAACTTCGCGCATCGCTTCGCATGATTGCAGAGGCGGGTAGTGGCGCATTGGTATATCTCCGGCCGGAACAGTACGGCGACGAGTTTGTTGATCGCTTGCAAAAAATTCAACGGCCAGATTCAGATGTCAACGTGCCCGATTTAACCGTTGCAGAAAAACCTATGGACAGGCGTGATTATGGAACCGGCGTGCAAATTATTCGCGACCTAGGTTTGAAGAATTTAAAACTTCTGACAAACCATCCAAAACATCTTACCGCATTACACGGTTTCGGTATCGATATCGCTGAGGAAATTCCTATCGAAACTAACGGTGACCGTTAATCTCGATTATTGAATAAAACGGCTAAACGAAAGCAAAGTTTTACGGCTTCAAGATAAATCCACACGAGCGTAACCATTAAGATGAATGCACAAAACCATTCCATCTGTTTGGGTGCATTTGATTTTATTTGTTGTTCGATCATGCCAAAGTCGATAATCAACCAGAGCGAAGCAACGCCTAGTATCAAAACATTAAGACCGATACCAATCAGGGCGGTATTACCGCCTTCCATTGCAGAACCAAGTGATAGAAATGGCATCTGTGCACCAAACATCGACATGACAAATGAAATCATGTATGTAACAAAAATACCAAGGGTAAGAACTTGCACCGCTGCAGTAAACTTTTTTGTTGGCTGCAAAACTCTAAAATAATACAAGGCGAGCATTGAAATGAGCACACTGATGGTAATGACAAACGCTTGCAGCGCAAGCCCGCCCATTGCGGCATAGCCCATGTTCGCAAGCGCACTATCAAGTGCGTGTGTGAGAACGCCCAAGAATGCACCCTGAATTGCAGCGTATATCCAAGCGGTTTGCTTTGCTCTTGCAGGATTACGTATAATCATGAAGTAGACAACAATTGTCGCTATGAAACCAGCAATCCCAAGGGGCCATGCGAGTCCAGGTTGGTTTTGTGTCAACCAAATACCAAACATGCCACCAGCAACTGCAACTGAAGTCAACATACCGGTTTTATTGACGACTCCCCCAATGGTCGCGGTTTGGACTCCTGAGCAATCGTGTACCCCTTCGCGCCACGCATCGTGGTTCTTAAGGGCAGGATTAGTTGTTTCTAGCATGTTTTTTCTGAGTCTCATCTGTGTCTCCTTATTTCTACGGACTATTGTATTCTACTCGTATTCACTATGAAAACACAAGAACTCATATCGGCTTTTGAATCCTTTGCCCCTGCATATCTGGCAAACGACTGGGACAATGTCGGTCTTCTTGTAGGGTCGAAAGAATGGTCTGCAGATTCTATTTTGCTCACAATTGATTTAACAGAAGCGGTATTGCAAGAAGCGATAGCGATGAAGGTGAATGCAATTGTTTCTTATCACCCTCCGATATTCCATCCATTGAAATCTGTAACAGATGGCTCGTTTAAAGAACGTGTTGTCCTTGATGCCATTTTGCACAAAATTGCAATTTACTCTCCACACACATCCCTGGACGTTGCAACTGGTGGAGTGAACGATTGGATCGTCGATGGAATTGGCAAAGGCGATGTTCGAGCGCTTCGACCGTTTGGCAATTTGCCCCCCGATGAAGAATGCAAGCTTGTTACCTTTTGCCCAGAAGACAAAATAGAAGCACTACGGTTTGCACTCTCGAGTGTAAGTTGCGGTCGAATTGGTCATTATGAGCAGTGTTCCTTCACTACATCAGGAACAGGCACATTCGTGGGCGGAGAAGGCACAAACCCAACTCGTGGCGAGGCGGGCGAATTGCAGCGCGTCATTGAGTGCAAGTTTGAAATGGTTGTGTCGAAAGCTTCCCTTTCGCTTGCTGTCCAGGCACTTCGACAATTTCACCCTTATGAAGAGCCAGCACTTGAAGTCCATGAACTTGGTGAACGTCCACGAAGAGAAATGGGCGTTGGTAGGCGAATTCATTTAGATCAATCTATGCAACTTGATGAACTTGCACGAAAATTGAAAAAACATTTAGGCATTGGCTATGTGCGTGTTGCACCGGCAGCGGGTTCAGATGATCGAGCCGAAGTGCAAACGATTGGTCTATGTGCTGGAGCGGGCGGTTCTGTTTGTGAACTTGCAATTGATGATGGATGCGAAGTGTTTATCACTGGAGAGATGACGCATCACAATGTGGTTGCCGCAACTGCGCGCGGTTGCACCGTTATGTTGACAGGGCACACCAACAGCGAACGAGGGTATTTGCCAAAATTAAAGGAACAACTTTTGGAATTACTGCCAAAAGCGAATATACATGTAAGCAAAGCAGACGCACCAGTCTGGACATACTTTTAAACAAACGACTCGTGGGGTTGTTTATTTATTAAGCAGTTTATATTGCGGACAACTGACGACGTGGTCATTCACCATGCCGACAGCCTGCATGAAGGCGTAACAAATTTTCGACCCAACAAATGAAAAGTTATGTTTTTTTAAATCTTTTGTCATCGCCTCACTTGCAGGGGTTGATGCACGGATTTGTGAATCAGTTTTCCATTTGTTGATGATGGTTTTGTGGTTGACGTGTTTCCATAAAAATTCGTCAAATGATCCAGTTCCACTTTCCATAATTGCAAGCCATGCTTTTGCGTTTGCAATTGCGCCATGTATCTTTGCTTGGCTTCTGATGATGCTCGAGTCTTTGAGCAACCGGTTTACTTGTTGCTTGCCATACCTTGCAATTTTTTCTGGGTCGAAGTTATCAAACGCATTACGAAAGTTGTCTCGTTTTTTTAGCACGATAATCCACGAAAGCCCTGCTTGAAATCCATCGAGACAAAGTTTTTCATAGAGCGCTTGGTCATCATGTTCAGGAACTCCCCATTCATCATCATGGTAAGCTACGTAAACGGGGTCATCTCCACACCATGCGCATCGTCCCATAGTTAATCTCCAAACAATTCATCTAAAAGGTCAAGTGGGTTAGGCGCTTCATCTTTTTGATTGTCTCCGAGCAACCCGCCAATTGCATCGCCAAGGCTAGAGAGTGCAGCACTCTGCAATAGTTTTCCAAGGTCAAAATTAGGATCTACTTTTGCTATGGGTTTGTCGATTGTTCCTGTGATAAGAATAGGTACGTCGATGTCTGTCGCCAACCCGCGAAGTTCTTTTATTGAGTAACCAAGGCCAGTAAGTGGAACCGCAGACTGCAAGTGCAGTTTTCTGTTTACCAAGTTAATGGCGCCAGAATAAGGGATTGAATATTTATTGTCCAATGTTAAATGAAACTCTTTATAGCGAATAACTCCATTTGTAATCTCCATGTGAATGGGGTCGAATGTTGCAGGAATAGAATTCACGTGAGTTGAGTTGAACATGGGGAGTATCCTCATGGTGATTGAACCGCTATCGAGTTCGACCTCGCCGATATCAATTTGTACCGTTGCTTGCAGTTTGGAAACATCGTTATCGAGTGAAGAAGAGGCATTCAAAATAGTCATCTGAATTGGTTGCGATACAGAGCGAATGTCCGAAAGCACAGGCCCCAAATCTTTCAATAGATGTTGGGTAAGTTCTGGAGACAGCAGTAACTCAACAGTAGTGGGAGTTTCCTTTGCCGTGCTAATCACGCCATCACGAATATTCAATACTGTTTCAAAGATCGCGTTTGGCGAGTTTCCCCCAATTTGCAGGGTTGGCTCATCAAGAATGTTGGTCGCAATGACTTCTGCCGCCAGCGGCGTGCCAAGTGAGTCAGCGAGTAAACCGTTGCTCTTACAAAGAGCATCAAGAAGCTTGGTGTCCACGCCAGTGGTCGCAACATGAAGATCGAGCGCACCGCTTTTTTGTTTAGTTGTTTTTCCTTCCAAGTACATGTGCTGTTTACCAACGTCGTACGTTAGAGCAAAGGCACTGTTGCCAACCATGTCTGCAGTGGCAACAGTCGCAAACAATGTAGAAGGTGCATTAAACGTGATATCGAACAAATCACTCGCAGATTGTTTGTTTAGTTTTACACGTATTTCTGCACCCTTAATGCCAACGATTTCGCTGCCCAAAATTTCTATGTTTCCACTTGCTTTACTCGTTGGGCTGTTGCACGAAACAATAAAACCGGTAGTGGTTAAAGCAACATTGGCGGAGAGTGGGTTTCCAAAATGCTTTACGTGTTCAAATTGTTTTTCCGTTAAAAAACCGCGAAGGACTGACGAAGGAACGCCCGAAACGCTTAGTTGCCCAGTCCCCTTTGGCAATCTTTTGGTTATTGTTTTCCAAAGGTCTTCAACAGAGTGCAGTTTGTTTTTTGTTGAAGATGATAAAGTGATTTCGAATGCAGAATCAATTCCATTTAATGAAGCACTTCCAGAAGCACCAATTGTTCCGGTTCGCATCGTGGCTAAAAAATCAGTTTGCATATGTTCGATCTGAGTTTGCGAGGGAACATGAAGTAGTTTCCCATTAAATGAAAAATTGCCACTGCATTCTGGACGGTCGTCTTTACTTGTCCCCCCAAGAACATATTGATCAATATTCAAGATCGCCTTACCCGTGCCGGTAAGTTCACCGACTGTAAGTGTATTCACCAATTCGCTGTGTAAATCAGCACGCAGTGTAATCTCTCTTAGTGCATTATTTTCTGAACTGTAATGTCCGCTTGCGAAGAGATGTTCTGTTTCTACGCTGAATCCTATAGTAGAATCTTCTTTGTTCTGTTGAACGTGAATGTCCACAACAGGACCAATGTCGCGATTAATCCGAATGTCAGAAATGCTTATTAGCGGCGACAAGATAGATGTCGGCACATCCGTAAGACTGCCAACTCCATCTATTTGGTTGTAGTTAAACACAAACGGTTCTGTGTTTTTATCTACTTGTAACAATTGTGCTTTGACCCAAATTTCCCCACGGGTTATGTCGTATTCAGCAAGTGTTCCACCCATGCGAATACTGACAGATTCTTGTAGATTTGGCGAAGAAATTTCTCCGCCAAGTTTTACTATTGACCAGCCACCAAATCCTTGTATGGATGGGATCGGCGTGTTGACAAAAGAGTATCTACAAGTTGCACTCGTGTTTACATTAAGCAACCCGTTTTGTGAAACTAAGCTTGGTGCGTTTAATGAAATGTCGATACTGCCATCTGTTCCCGTTGAAGCAACTATCGACGCAACAAAGTGCATGCCTGGGTCGACATCGATTTCAGTTTGTACCTCGTGCAAGACGATTGCTTCGTCGCCGGTAATAGTCAGGGAGTCCAACGAAATAGTTGCGTGCACTGCAGGTATTGAAACGGGATTACTTTCGGGTGCTTTGTTGCTTTCATCTGCCTTTGCGTCGGTAGAATCGGTGTCGACTGCAATGCGATCTGTTGCACCGGTATGTACTGTCGCATCACCTGTGACGACAACTTCAATGGGCATGTTTCCAAGCGCAAGAGAAAATAAACTGTTGTGTATAGTGACTTCTACATCGCCAGTTCCTAGGGCATCTTCAATATGGAGGTCAGAGATGATTTGTGGACCCCCCCATGAAATTTTAATGTCCCCAAACGTATTTGCTGGATTCACCAATAGTTGCTTGGTAATGACACCTCGCGCAATGATTGGTACGGCTATATAAAAACCGATGGCAAGGATTCCCAGAACAGCCAAAATACTAACAAACACCTTCTTCGTCTTCATAGGACTCGCATGATACTCGTCTGGTATCCTTGTCGAAATGTCAAAGGTAACTGTATTTGAAGAAGCAAGGGCAAAAATCAATCTTACACTCGAGGTTTCACCCGTCAATCAAGATGGGATGCACCCCATTTCATCTAAAATGGTCACATTGGACTTTTGTGATGACCTTGAGTTAACACAATTAGACGACCACGCACTCTCAAGATATGCTGTTTTGTGGCATGAAGACGCCCCAAAACCAACCGAGATAGATTGGCCAATCACGGCAGATCTCGCTGTTCGCGCTCATAGAGCGCTCGAACAGTCGGTTGGCCACGTTTTGCCTGTCCAAATGAAGTTGGTAAAGCGAATTCCAGTCGGCGGGGGCCTAGGTGGAGGAAGCGCAGACGCTGGCGCAATGTTGCGTGCAACAGTCGCCCTGTTTGACCTAGACATCGATTGTGCTGATATAGCGCTCAAGTTGGGGTCAGATGTTCCATTTATGTTTCATGGAGGTGCGTGCGAGGTGAGTGGCATCGGCAATAAAGTTGTACCTGTTTCATATCCAGCAAGGCACATTGTTCTCGCTATTCCAGAGTACAGTTGCTCAACAGCAGACGTCTTTCGCGTTTTTGATTCAGCAACGCACGGTATAGAAACAGGACCCAATGAACTTCTTGGTGCTGCTTGCAGCGTACACCCACGATTGAAAGAAGACATGCAAACACTCTCAAAAGTTACGGGGAAGGGCATACACCTTTCAGGGAGTGGCTCAACTATGTTTGTAATCTGCGATAATGCAGAGCAAGCTGCAGAGTTAGCAGAGAAGATACGAATGCAAACAACACTTGTTGCACTTGCAACACAAACAAGCCCTTAGTACAAATGGAGCCCCAAATGACCTTTGCAACAACCATGATGATGACTGATTTTGTTCCTGCAGATATTGATGCAACAAAGTGGGAAAATATACAACCTTACTACCAACAGCTTCTCGACCGTACATTTAAATGTTCTGGATGCATCGAGAAATTTTTACTTGACCGAAGTGAACTTGACGCAGCAGCAGCAGAAGCGGGCTCTAATTTATACATTGCAATGACTTGCAGTACGGAAGATGAATCTATCAAAAATGCATTTTTAGCATTCGTAGAAACGGTTGAACCTGAACTGAAAAAAGTAGGCTTTGAACTGAACAAAAAAGTTGTACGTTGTGAACACGTTGGCGATTTAGATAAAGACCGATATAGCGTTTTGCTTCGTGACTGGTTTGCGGATGTTGAAATCTTTCGCGAAGAAAATGTTCCCCTGCAAACGGAAGATACCAAATTGGGCCAAGAGTATGCAGAACTTTGCGGCGCGATGATGGTTGACTTTGATGGCGAAGCACGAACCATGCCACAAATGGGTGTATACCAGCAAGACCAAGACAGAAGTGTTCGCGAGGCTTCATGGCGCGCGGTTGCAGAAAGACGATTGCAAGACCGTGCAACTATAGATGGCATTTTTGACAAAATGGTTGTGAATCGAAATAAAACAGCAAACAACGCTGGCTTCGAAGAATACCGAGGGTATATGTTCGCAGTGAAGCATCGTTTCGATTACACACCGGACGATTGCATCGCATTCCACGAGGCCATAGAAAAAGAGTGTATGCCGATTGTACGAAAACTTGCGTGGGAACGAAAAGAAGCACTCGGCGTTGACACATTGCGACCATGGGATCTTTCGGTTGACCCTCACGGTAACGCACCACTAAAACCATTTGACTCTGCAGATGATTTGATTGAAAAAACATCGAAGCTCTTTCACCGAATGGGCGCAGGACTTGGCGACATGTTCGACACTATGCGAGATGGCGGAGTCTCACTCGACCTTGACTCTCGTAAGGGAAAAGCACCTGGCGGATATCAAGCAAGCCGCGATCGTCAGCGCAAACCATTTATTTTTATGAATGCTGCATGTTTGCCTCGCGATTTGGATACCATGGTCCACGAAGCCGGACACGCTTTTCATTACATGCTCTGTCGTCATGACGACTTAGTTTGGTACCGAAGTGCTCCACTTGAATTTGCAGAAGTTGCATCGATGAGCATGGAATCTCTTGCATACCCGTTTCTTGATGAGTTTTATTCAGAAGATGAAATTAAACGCGCTATTCGTAAACATCTTGAGGGCATCGTAAGCGTGCTGCCTTGGGTTGCAACAATAGATGCATTCCAACATTGGATTTACCTAAACCCCGAACACTCACAGGAAGAGCGAACGGCGCAGTGGCTTGATCTTGGCAAACGTTTTGGCGGAGGAGTCGATTGGTCTGGACTCGAAGCAGAACAAGAAGCAGTTTGGCATAGGCAATTGCATCCGTTTGAAGTGCCGTTTTATTATGTTGAATACGGAATTGCACAGTTGGGCGCACTGCAGATGTGGTTGAAATACAGAGAGAACCCAAAACAAGCTCTCGAAGACTATAAAAACGGGTTATCCCTTGGCTCGAGTAAAACTTTGCCAGAATTGTTCGAAGGTGCTGGTTTACGTTTTGACTTTTCTGCAGACATGATGGCAAAGCTTATGAAAACAGTTTCAGAAGAACTTGATAACCACGCATAATTCATGGCGCTTGGTGGCTTCCATTCCATTGCGTATGTACTAAAAAACGCACGAAATGCCGGAGGTATTCGTGCGCTTATACGAGCGATGCGCACGAAGAACGCATGCAAAACATGTGCCCTTGGCATGGGCGGCCAAAAAGGCGGCATGGTGAACGAGCGTGGTTCGCATTTGGAGTTCTGCAAAAAATCAGTGCAAGCGATGGTTGCGGATATGCAAGGAGCAATTACGCCAGAGTTTTTTGAAACATATACGATTGCTCAGTTATCAGCAATGACTCCTCGCGAGTTAGAATCATGTGGTCGACTAACTTTTCCTGTGATTGCTGGACCTTTGGATTTACACTACAAGCCAATTGATTGGGAAGAAGCAATTCAAAAAGTTTCAATATCCATAAAAGAAGTTGAACCGAACAAATCATTTTATTATTTCAGCGGCCGTTCAAGTAACGAGGCTGGCTTTATGCTGCAATTACTCGCACGAATACGTGGAACTAACAACATAAATAATTGTTCTTATTATTGCCACCAAGCTAGCGGTGTAGGATTATCAAGCGTCACAGGTTCTGGAACAGCTACGGTTGTTTTAGATGATTTAGAAAAATGCGATTTGATTTTTCTTATTGGGTGTAATCCAGCTTCGAATCACCCGCGGTTATTGAAATCGTTAATTGACCTTCGCCGCCGCGGCGGAAAAGTTATTGTTATAAATCCACTACGAGAAAAAGGGCTGTGTAACTTTAACGTTCCAAGTGATTGGAGAAGTTTACTGTTCGGCTCAAAAATAGCAGATGTTTATGTTCAACCACATATTGGGGGTGATGCTTTTTTATTGCTTGGTGTTATTAAGTGGCTAATAGAAAACGAAGGTATAGATAAAACATTTGTGCAAACCCATGTCGAAGGGTTTTATGAAGTACTCGCACAAGCCAACGAAAACACATGGGCGAAAATTGAAGCGCAAAGCGGAGTTCCACTTGAAACAATTGCGCACATTTCAAGAATGTATAAAGCATCTAAGAACGCAATCTTTTGTTGGGCAATGGGGATAACACATGTAAAGGGTGGAGTGGATAGCGTGCGCATGATTGCTAACGTTGCGATGGCGCGCGGGATGCTAGGCAAAGAAGGTGCTGGATTATTGCCACTTCGCGGACATTCCAATGTCCAAGGCATGGGATCGGTTGGCGTAGTTCCAACCCTTAAGGGCGAGATGGCTCGTGCAATTGAAAAGGAACTTGGTATCACCTTGCCAACAACTAGCGGTTTTGACACGATGGCGGGTATGAAAGCAGCGCACGGCGGGGACGTAGATTTAGTTTTATGTTTGGGCGGTAACTTGGCTGGCTCAAACCCAGATACTCGGTTTGCTATGGAAGCAATGTCACAGGTAAACCAAGTGGCATATCTTTCAACGACCTTAAACCAAGGGCACTTTATTGGAAGAGGTGCTCAAACGATCATCTTTCCGGTTCTTGCTCGAGATGAAGAACCTCAAGTAACCACGCAAGAATCGATGTTCAACTATGTTCGACGAAGTTCAGGTGGTTCGCCGCGGCACAGTGGACCTAAGAGCGAGATAGAAGTCATAGTTTCTCTTGCAAAAAAAGGCGTTGGGAAAATTGATTGGGAACCGTACAAAGACAACGATTCAATTCGTGCCTTGATAGCCACTTGCTTGCAAGGTTTCGATGCAACTCGTGAACATCAGATAGCAGGACGGACATTCCATACTCCCCTGTTCTCAACACCTAACGGTAAAGCAAAAGCACATCGAATCGAGCTACAAGAATTACCGAATGATGGTTTGTTTAGTCTAATGACAATACGAAGCGAGGGGCAGTTTAATACAGTGGTGTATGAAGAACAGGATATTTATCGGGGACAGACTCGCCGAGACATTGTCATGATGCATGAAGAAGACGCGCAAGATCTCGGAGTTAAGCAAAACGATGAAGTTATTGTGCGGGGCCCATCTGGGGATATGCGCGTTGTTGTACGTTGCATTGATATAACAAAAGGAAACTGCGCAATGTATTATCCAGAAGTGAATCAAATACTTTCTACATCTGTTGATATTGAATCTCGCACACCGTTATTCAAAGGTGAGCGAGTCGAGATCCTCTCTGCAGTTCACACTTTGTAGCGTGATTGATTGATCTTCGGTTAGCACAATAGTTTCGTGCGGAATTTCCGAAACGAGGCCTTTGATAGAACGGCCTCCAGAATCAAGATACGCGGTACACGTTGCACGTGCTGCGTTATTAATGCGCAATGGAAGGCCAATAAGTCTGTTTCCAAATGAAAACACTGCATTATTAGTGCTGTTCAGTAATGGCTGGATTTCTTTTTCAGAAATGGCTGGCATGTCACAACCAACAACAAGATAGTTCGTGTCTATGTTTGAATGCAACAACGCTTCAATACCGCCTACTGGGCCGAGTTGTTTTCGTAAATCATGTATGCAATGCTGACCTTCAATGTCACCACCAAGAATGACTGTGTGGTTTGCAAACGAATTTGCAAAAAGCAACATCATCTCGAGCATTGTGCGTCCATTAGAAAGTTTAACTCGGTGTTTCGGTGACCCCATGCGTTTGCTTTGCCCCCCAATAAGAATTGCAACAGTATGTTGCCACATTACGTATCGGCTTTTTGCACTTCGATGGTTTCGCCCGTTGTGATCACGCCTTCAGTGAGCACTCGCGCCAAGTAACCACAACGACCAACAATATCTTTTTTGAGGTTTACGCCAAGTGGGTCAAGAACAAAACATGGACGTCGCCCTTCGAAGAGTTCGATGACAGCACCTCCAGAAAAAACGAGACGGTCATTGGGCTCAAGCGATTGCACGTCGAGTTGCTTGACTGTTAAATTTTCACCAACAGCACCCCACGGCACTTCATACCCTTCTGCGGTTAACTGATCAAGGATTTCTTGATCAATCAAGCTGACAGCTCGGTCTGGGGTTCTATGTTTATCATGATCTCGTCCATCACCCTCAAAACCATTGACGGTTAATGCACATGAACCCACAGGAAGTTTTGGAATTCCCCCTGGTGATACGTTAATAGAAAGTACTTTAGCCATGAAGTGGACTATACTGAATTCACTATGTTTTACCACTCTTCAATGATATGTTTCATTGCTTATTTTGTTGTTGTTTGGCAACCCTCAACCTCGCTTGAGTTGATTCCAGTTGAAGCGGGCGTTGAAGATCGCGGTGCCCTTAGTAGCTCTTTTCGTTCAGCCCCGGTTGATTTACGGCAGGACCAATCTTTTGAACAACTGTATAGAGTGGCGGGTCAAGACGGCGTCTATGTTCGAAGGTCAGGTGGCTTGTATGCGGTTTTCAAAAACCCAACCTATATCGATACTCGATGGGGATCAATTCCAACCGTCCCTGCTGGGACGGTGTACAGCATTGGGGCGATTCAATCAGAAATGCTTGGACAGTTGGATACGCTTGCCAGCCCCGTTGAGTCAGATTCCTTAGTTCATAATGAAGTCGATGGCTTTGCGCTGCAAAGCCAGCCCAGGGCGACATTCACTGGCCAATTCACTCCTATGTCAACAGATGGCGTTCGATTTCTTGAAGATGAGCCTTACCGCCGGCAGAAATTGGCCTTACTGGTCCTAAAAATTGTCCTTGCTGAACAATAAAACAACCTTTGGCGTCTTGCCTAATGCATCAACGCACCTGTAATTTTTCAAAGTGATATCCACTTTAATGGCCCTTTAGTCGTCATTATGTGGGGCACAGAGGAAATTTCATGGAGGTCTAGGCAGCAAGTGTAAAAGAATGGGCATCATTAGATTCAGGAATCATGCCCATTATCGATGCGGCAGCACGAAGTTGTTTTTCAACATCTTCAAGTGCTAAAAAAACTTCGTCATATCGCTTGCTACGTTGTTCGGCAAGACGAGCAGCAGCATGTGCCGGAAATGGAAGCGACTCCTCTTTGGATAATTGCAATGGGTCAGTAATGAATACATATCCGTTGTGTTGCAAACTGCCATCTGGGGTTAAATTCATCATGTATACGCTATCGGTGATGTTTGGAATCTAGTTTCGAAAATAAAGTATGTAGGTCAGTTATAGCAAAAGCCAAACCGTATAGATTATCTAAGTTCGCAATAGTATTAAAATTGAAATGTGTAGTACGATGTGTCGCTCTATGTCAGACACTCTACAAATTCAATTAAACGATACGTCCCTAGAGTCCATTGTTGAGAAGGTTGCAAATCAGCAACGCCTCACAAAAGAAGATGGAATGTTATTATTCGAGACGCAAGACTTGTGGACAGTGTGTTCACTTGCAGATTCCGTGCGGAAGCGAATGCATGGTGACATTGCATACTACAACATTAACAGGCACATTAATTATTCAAACGTTTGCGCGCTTAGTTGTAAATTTTGCGATTTCCACAGAAAGAAAAATCAAGAAGGCGCATATCAGCACTCACTTGATGATATAGAAAAAGAAGCGCATACAGCACTCGAGTCTGGTGCGACTGAAATACATATTGTTGGCGGCTTACACCCATGGTTGCCATTCGAATACTACACCGACATGTTGCAAACCATCCGTGCAATTGCTCCTGATATTCATCTTAAAGCATTTACTGCAGTTGAAATTGTTCACTTTGCAAAAATATCAAAACGTGGACGTGACGGAAAAGCAGGAATTTCCTCTGTTTTAGAGGATTTAATTGCAAGCGGTTTAGGTTCATTGCCAGGAGGCGGTGCAGAAGTGTTTGACGAACGTGTGCACGACGAAGTGTTTAAAGGAAAAATAGGCGGCGAGAAATGGCTTGATGTCCACCGTTGTGCGCATGAGTTAGGAATTAATTCAAACGCTACAATGTTGTATGGTCACGTCGAAAGTCGAGCCGACCGTATTAAGCACATGATGGTGTTACGCGAAGAACAGGATCGTGCAGAGCAAAGTAGTACTGACGGTAGATTTCAAACCATGATTCCCCTGCCATTCATTCCGGGCGTAAGCGAACTTGCGCACTTGCCCGGACCTAGCGGCGTAGAAAATTTAAGAACAATTGCTGTTTCAAGATTGATGCTTGATAATGTTCCACATATAAAAGCTTTTTGGATTATGCAAACAATTCAAATGGCGCAACACATGTTGCAGTGTGGTGCCAACGATATTGATGGAACAGTTGTGTGGTACGACATTACAAAAGTTACGACCGAAACGACGCATCAAGAATGTACGACAGAAGATTTAAAACGAGCAATTCGAGATGCTGGATGTACTCCAGTCGAGCGCGATACTTTGTACCGAAGGGTCCACCGCAAAGGGACTGCGTGGTCAATTGAAACACGTCCGATAACATCAAATATATAGAGTGGGAATTTGCACCTATGCTGCTTTTTTCTGGATGGGGAATTGACTGTTGCGCCGATCGCCTCGTTCTTTTTCAAGAAGGTCTTGTGCCCAGCTAGCGAGGACTCGTTGGAATGCACGTTTGCTCCATGTTTCAGCATTTTTCGCGGTAGCGGCAGACGGTAGGTTTAATAAAAAATGAGAGGGCATGTCTGTTTGCATGCCCTCTCATCGTGTATATCTTGCGGGGAGTTTCCTAAAACTGCAAACTTGTCACGATTTAGGTTTAAACTTTAGTTGATCTAAAATGCCCTCGAACTGGTCATTTGAGTAGAAATCAATATTTAACTTTCCGCTCCCCTTCTTTTTGCCTGCCGAGATACTCACTTTGGTACCCAAGTGTTCTCCGAGTTGCTCAGCTAGATTACGCATGTACATTGTTAGTGCTGAAGGGTCAGCAGTTTGTTTACCAGATTTCACTTGCCCAAGTTTCTTAAGCTGTGTTTCGAGCTCGCGCACTGACCATTGCTCCTGAGCACATCTACGTGCGATCGCTTTTGTTGTAGAAACATCTGGAATCCCTAATAGCACCTTCGCATGACCCATCGAAAGACGACCGTCGCGCACCGCATCCTTTACGGTTGGCTCTAAGTCGTTTAATCGCAAGAAGTTAGCAACACTTGACCGGTTGATTCCAAGCTGTGTAGCGATTTCTTTCTGTGTTGCATTGAAATCTACAACTAGTCTGTCGAAGGCCTCTGCCCTGTCGATTGGATTCAGATCCTCCCTCTGAAGGTTTTCAACCAGCGCCCACTCAGCTGAAGTTTTGTCATCTATCTCCTTTACTATCGATGGAATTTGTTTCAGTCCTGCAATCTGCGCTGCGCGCCATCGGCGCTCGCCAGCAACGAGTTCATATTCTCCGCTCGATGCTGAGGGTCGCACAACAATGGGTTGCATAAGACCAGCAGTTTTTATTGAGTCTGCTAATGCGGTCAATGCCTCATCATCAAACACCTGTCTAGGCTGTCGCGCATTGGGCCGGATATTCTCCACATGTAGATACACAAGACCAGCAGATGCCGCCTCGGCAGGAGTTTCTTTACTGACTACTTCTGCCTGGGCAGGAATAGTGTCCGCGCTGGCTGGTTCGGGCGCTGTAACTTCTACCGCTTTGGAAAGCAAGCTTTCTAAGCCCTTGCCAAGCCGGCGTTTTTTCTCTTTTGGTTTTTTCCCTGGTACAGCCATACTGGTTACTCCTTTAACCGAAACACAAGAACACAATCAACCCAGAATGTTCCACGCGGAACATTCGTTGTGTCGATCAAGAAACACGTTATCCCATGTTCCACGTGGAACATCAACCCCAAAGAGGCGAAAAAGCAAAAGAAAAAACAAAATAAAGAGTCCGATAACACATAGATTGACCCAAAGACTACGCATGATTGCGAAATTTAAGCGGATTTAGAATGTTTTTCGCGTAAGTACGGCTATTTTGTTAACGGGACGACATCTCTTGGGTCAATTGAGAGATGCATTGTGTCACCTAATTTTCCTTGGTGGCTGGGGTTCACTTCTGTTACTCGAAGAATAAGGTCTTCAGTCATTTTAACCTGGTGTTGTGCAACTTCGCCTAAATAGATGGTTTCAACGCAGGTTCCAGAAAAACCATTTGTAGTAACAGGGGAATCGTGAACAGTGAGCGCTTCTGGGCGCAAGGAACAAGTTGATGTGGAGGCCTCAATAGTAGCACTGCAAGCAAGAATTCCAAGCGGCGTTTCAAGACCACCCTGGACAACAGATGCAGGTACAAAGTTTGTTTCACCAATAAACTCGGCAACAAATGTTGAATTAGGGCGGCGATAAATTTCACTTGGAGTTCCAACTTGATGTACTTGACCGTCCTTCAAAATAGCCATTTTATCTGCAATGGAGAGTGCTTCCTTTTGGTCATGTGTAACGTAAACAGTTGTTATTCCGAGGGTTGTGCAAATACGCCTAATCTCGCAGCGCATCTCAAGCCGGAGCTTTGCGTCTAAGTTAGAGAGGGGCTCATCCAACAAAAGGACGTCCGGTTCCACAACTATTGCACGCGCAAGTGCAACGCGTTGCTGTTGACCGCCAGACAATTCATTCGGCTTTCTGTTGGCCAAATGCCTCATTTGTACTACTTCTAGAGCGTGCAAGGCCTGTTTTAACCGTTCGTCGGGCGCAATCTTACGGATTTTCAGCCCATACGCAACGTTTTCTACGACTGACATGTGTGGCCAAAGCGCATAGCTTTGAAAGACCATGCCAGTATTCCTCTTATTTGGAGGTGTATGTGTAACCTCTTTTTCGCCAAAATAAACACAACCTGCCGTTGGTTCAATAAAACCAGCGAGCATTCTAAGAAGGGTGGTTTTACCGCAACCCGAAGGGCCAAGTAGAAAAAATAAATCACCAGCCTCGATGTTTAAGTCTATGCCGTTTACGGCAGTAGTTTCGCCAAACTTTTTTGTTAATCCTTTGAGGTGTATTGCTGTCATAAGTCGAAACAATAACAGCACAAGCAGATTACTGCACGGAGCAGGGGAGTTTATTACCTTCAGTAGTTTGCGATTTATTACTAGAAAAACAAACACATCAGAGTACGATATGAGCTATGGCACGATTAACTGATCAACTTGAACAAATACGGTCTTGGAGAAAACCCAACCATAGAGACACAAGTATTGCTTCAACTATTCTTGCGTTTCGAAAATCGCTTAAAAAAACAAACAAACAGTTAACGCAAATACTTGTGGCTTGGGATGAACATGTTCCCCAGCAAATCCACAAAAACGCAATACCAAC
>NZFX01000070.1 GCA_002689385.1 Phycisphaerae bacterium | reverse complement strand
TTTGCCCAAATGCCATCGCCTTCTTGTGCTGTATTGAACGAGAACAAACACTGATCAAAAACGGGATTGCCATGTCGAACATACACCCCGCCGCCTTTTATTGCGGAGTTAAAATCAATCATGCAGAGTCTAAATATTGGTGAAGCATTAACTATGTACACGCCGCCACCCAACTGTGCCTTGCCGTTTCGCATTGTAAATCCCTCCACGATAACACCCTCTCCACCTTCACAGCGTACAGCCGTCCTCCGCTGACCCGCATCAATGACCGTCGCTTCTGCGCCCATTTCACTGCGAATCAGGAAGGATTTGCCTGCAAAATCTATTTGTTCTTTCCAGATGCCCTGCCCAACAATGATTTAATCACTGTTAACGGCTTCGTCAATGGCACCCTGAATCGTTTGGCAATCCTCTGGCACAAGCCAAGTTCCACAGGATGCCGTTGTTGATAGTAGTAATCCAATTAGTTGCTTCATAGTTTGGGAGCATATCGCAACATTTTCTGCTTTCTTGAACAACTTCCTTTTTTTGTTAAAAAGTTTTCAATGTATCATGCACCCCTTGAACATCCCACTACACATCCTAAACACCGACAAGCCCGCTCCTGCGCCAGCACACGCTACGCAGGAAGGAAAACTATTTGACGCACATGGACGCCAAATTCGCGATTTACGGCTTTCGATTACTGACCGATGCAATTTCCGATGTGTCTATTGTATGGAGCCAGATGTGAAGTACATTCCAAAAATGCAACTCCTAACACTTGATGAATACGTACGCGTTATCAAAGTTGCCATATCGTTGGGCATGAATAAGTTGCGAATCACTGGCGGCGAGCCGACGCTTTATCCGCATCTTGATGAACTACTCGAACAAGTCGGTAAACTTGGATTAAAAGATATCGCACTGACAACAAATGGTTCCAATATTAAAAAACAATGGGCAACGCGCTGGAAAAAACTTGGTCTAAACCGAGTTACTGTAAGTTTAGACACACTACGGCCCGAACGTAAAGATGCAATTACACGTTCGAAGACTTCGCTTAATACCGTTATCGAATCAATCGATGCGCTTCGGGATGCTGGGCTTACTCCTGTTAAAGTTAATGCTGTCGTGATTCGAGGCGTGAATGACGATGAGGCTATTGACTTTGCTGATTTTGCTCAAGAACACGAAATAGATATGCGCATGATTGAGTTTATGCCGCTCGATGCAGGCAAACGCTGGGAAAAACGGCATGTTGTAAGTGCAAACGAGTTGCTAGAACGCATAAAAACAAAACACGATGTTATACGCGAAGTCGATGCAAAAACAAGCACATCAATGAATTATCGATTCACAAAAGGCGGTGGCAGAATAGGTTTTATTGCATCGGTGTCCGAAGCATTTTGTGGTGCGTGCGACCGAATGCGCATGATGGCAGATGGAACCCTCAGGCCTTGCTTATTCAGCGACGAGGAATGGAGCATTCGACCACTCCTTCGAAACAGTGCGAGCGATGATGCATTGAGACAGTTTTTCCGAGATGCCCTCTGGCAAAAATCGGCTGGTCACGGCATGGATCGAGATGATTTCAAACGGCCAGAAAAAACTATGAGCCGAATCGGTGGTTAAATGTTTTTATATGCCCTTGAATGCGTTGCACAATTCTGCGCAGTTAATCTACCGCGGGTAGATTGATTGCGTTACAACAGCTTAGTCAGTGCCCAGCCAATAATGACTAGAACGCAAACGACAATCGTTACAAGGTTGAACCATTTTTCGATGAACGTTTTTGCGGCTGGTCCAACCATGTACACAATGCCAGCTTCAATTCCGTAACGCAGCGAACGCCCAATCACGCATGCAGCAATAAACATCCCGATATTCAAGTTGGCTACGCCTGCGGCAGTCGTTAACGCGAAAAATGGCACTGGTGTAAGTGCTGCAATAAACACGTAGGACGTGCCTCGTTGATCAAACTCAGAAACAATGTGCTCAATAGTTTCGGCGCCGAATGCCCACTCTGTTCCACTTGCGATGAATGACGCAATAACAAAATACCCAATCATTGCTCCCGCGACGCTTCCAACGATAGCTATAGTTGCAAACAGCGCTGATCGTTTTCGATTTTCTAAGCACATGGGAATAAGCAACGCATCTGGTGGTACAAATGGCATGAACGCTTCGATAAATGCTATGACGAGCAAAACTACCGGTGCCAGTGGCGTTTTCGAAAACCCAAGCACCCATTCATACAATCTTCGGTGAGCTGCCCAAGTTGGTATTGATTGATGCTCCATCTCCCGCATCATATACGACAAGAGGAATTACAATGTTCATATGCACCAAGTCCAAGTGAAATATAAACAACTTCGAGAAACAGCTACCGTCCCTTCTTACCAATCAAAACTTGCAGCAGGGATGGATTTATATTCTGCCAACGAAGAACCGATTACGATTTCTGTAGGAGAAATCGCAATGATACCGCTTGGTTTCGCCATGGCATTGCCCGATCATTACGAAGCGCAGGTCAGGCCAAGAAGCGGAATCGCCTCGAAGTTTGGCATTACACTTCCAAATGCGCCAGGCACTATTGATGCAGATTATCGCGGCGAATGCTGCGTACCTCTTATCAACCATGGGAAACAACCGTTTGTTGTTGAAACAAACATGCGTATCGCGCAAATGATTATTGCACCAGTGATCCAAGCAACATTCGAAATTGTAGAAGAACTCGACGAAACCCTTCGCGGCGAAGGTGGTTTCGGTTCCACAGGCAACTAAATAAGACCGTCAAGCGTGCCAAGACCGATTGGTTCCCTTGAATAAAATGGTTCCGCTGTTTCTGTGCGGAGTCGACCACCAAAATAGTTGTCTTGGGCTTCTACCCAATCAACAATTGGCCTATTGTTTTCTGGAACAACAAATTGCGATTCGTAAGCAACAATAGCATCGCGTTTCTGCTTGGCGAACCCGGTTGTGTCAATTAGAAAACTTGGGTTTGGAACAACTCGAAGATGTGTGCAGTAATAATAAAAGAGCCACTTTGGATATATGGGTTCCCCCGCTAGATCGATTTTGGTTAACTTTGCGTCAAACCGAGCATCCTCGACAATCTTTGTTGTGGCTATATGATCTGGGTGTGCATCTTCAAAGTAAGGCGTGAACACAATCTCGGCTTGATGCTCCCGGATTACAGCGGCAACCGCGTGGCGCGCTGGTATTGAATGTTCCACATATCGATTTGGCAGGTTCACAGATGTGCGCTTCACGCCTAGAATTGCTCCAGCGGCTTCCGATTCCTTCGCTCGGATTTCGGGGGAGCCGTGCGGCGTCGGTTCTCCGCTGGTCATATCAAGCAAAAGTACATCGTGCCCCTGCTGCACGAACTTGGCTATTGTGCCCCCCATGCCAAGTTCTTGGTCATCAGGATGTGGTCCAACTATTAATATTTGTGTCATACCTCGATATTCTAGTGGGGTCTGACCCCTGAGGTCAGACCCCCTCTAAAATACGGTGATGCGGTATAGAATGATAGTAGCGTATGACGGGACTGATTTTCATGGTTGGCAGAAGCAAGTGCACCCAGAAAGGACCTATCTACGCACAGTCCAAGATGTGCTTGAAAAAGCAGTCATCAAAGTTATGCGAGCACCTGTAATCCTCACAGGTGCATCGAGAACGGACGCTGGCGTGCATGCTAATGGCCAGGTTGTCACCTTTGACGCTGCAAATGAAATCCCACCCGACAAGCTCGTGCTTGGATTCAATTCCTGGCTTCCAGATGATGTGCAGGTTCTACACGTCGACATTGTGCACAGTAGATTCAACCCAATAACTCATTGCACCAGTAAGGGGTATCGATATATGCTCGCACATGGCTGCAGCAACCCGTTACGCAAGCCACTTTTTGATAGAAAATACACCGCGTTTACAACGTACGCGTTAGATGTTGAAAAGATGCAAGAAGCGGCATCTCATTTTCTCGGCGAGCATGACTTCGCTGGTTTTACAAAATTAAACCACGGCAGAAAAACGACCGTTCGTCAAGTTGACCAGTGCGAAGTTTCTTCTTTGGATGATTGGCGAATAGCTATTGATATTGCAGGTACTGGCTTTCTCTGGAATATGGTGCGCATCATGGCAGGCACGCTCCTTGAAGTAGGCCGTGGCTATATCACGCCCGATTCTATTCCTGAAATCATCAATTCATGTGATCGAAAACGTGCTGGTAAGACTATGGCTGCCCAAGGGCTATCGCTCGAATGGGTAGCGTTCGAAAATCATTCGCCAAACAAGTTAGCCATTTCAAAGAAACCTTGCTCAGAAAAATAAGCCAACGCTTCATCAACCGAAGCAAATATTTTTGTTGCAGTCTCTGTAATGAACGGTGACGGTGGTTTGGCTGGTTTCCAAACAACATACACTTCCTTGGTATGTTCCCAAGCATGTTGCAGCTCACGCTCTACGCCACTTGAGAGTCCAGGAATTCCGCCAGGAAGTTCAGGTACCAATGAAACAATCATGTCTGACTGGTCAATCAGTCTAAAGTCACGCATATAAATTTGGCCATCGATATCGCCAGCAATATCTAATATCTCTCGAACAGAGACTCGCATTGGGTCGCCGCCCTGCTTACCGCCAAAAGCATGTGCCTCAACTTCAATCCAATCCTTTCCTTGTTTTGCCGCTTCAATTCCGCGGTCAAGGAGAAGTTTCTCATCCACATCAGCAGGGTCGAACGAGATAAAGTGTTCGGCAAGCGCTGCGCGGAACTGATCAATCTCTTCAAGAATATCTGGCATGTCTACAACGTGGCTCATAGGAAAACTTGGGTAGACTTTTTTCAAATTGTTTCGTGCAATCAACCGGTAACATGTTTCAGTTGTATCTTGATGTCGGCCACGACTCAGTACGTAAAATGAATTTCGACAACCACACGCTTGCGCCATGAGTTCGGTTGCAAGAATTTCTTCCTCTCGCCAAACCATGCAGTCTTTTAACGTTGCATCGATATCGTGCTCCGCGTGCAATCGATCGTGAACGACCTCAATGTTATCGACAAGACAAATAAATAAGTTAGGATTAAAGTCGTCCATCTGGTCAAAGTCAAATGCCGGGAATAAACCATGGCGCCACCTAAATGTCGCGTGTGTATTCATCACTACATTAGGATGATCGTCAAACGGCGTCGATGAGGAAACAATGTCTTTGATTGCCGAACGGCGCAATGAATGCAGGCGACTTAAAGGAAGGTCAAGAATTCGACCTTCCCGAATATCAGGACCTTCCGAATACATCATCTGCCCAACATTAAATAACTTGATGTTGCCACCGCGTTCTCCACCAAGACGTTCTACTTCTTGCAAGTAGGACTTCTTGTCCATTCCGATTTGACCTGTTATTACTGTTCTCATGCTCGTTAGTATAACCTAGGTGAGAGCAAACCTCTCTTACTTTTTCCTGCGAGGGAAATATCGAAGCCAAGAAGCTTTTGCACGAGGTGGTTGCGTCCCGCCTTTTTTATGATTCGACCACAACCTGTAGACCCAAACCGCAGCGACCACCACCATCACTAGACCAGTCAAGCGAATAACAAGCTCCACCGTTGATTTAGCTTGCAGACTTTCTGCAATCCACCAGCCCGCAAAAAGTTGCATCGGCGCAGTAAGCAAAACGCAACTAGTCGTTGCAAGGATGAACTTCCAATAGCTCATGTGCATCATTCCAGCAACCGTTATTGTTGTTGTCCTGCTCGCAGGAATAAATCGAGCGAGCACAATCACCCAAGCGCCACGAACATCGAACTGATATTTCACCTGAAGCATTCTTTTTGGGTGCACCAATCGCTTAAACCATTTCTTATGCACAATGCGCGCACCAAGTTTAGAGCAAACAGTAAACCATAAAATATCCCCACAGATAACCCCAAAATAAGCCGCCATAAGCGTTGGCCAAAGTGGAAGCATCCCTTGTTGCACAAGCATGCCCGCTGGAATGATAATAATGTCTTCCCCAAGTGGAATCCCGACTCCAGATAAAAGAAGCAAGCCAAAAATAAACCACGGTCCCCATACTGGATCAACCATCCCCATAAGATCGTTAATCCAAGCTTCCATTTCAGATAACCACTACCTCGTCTGAAGCAATAGAAGTTGGCAATACACTCGCATCCAAGTCTTTTGCACTCATGCCTGACAATGGGCTAATTTCTACTTTCGCGCCCTCTTCAACATCCACTCCGCGTTCGCACAACCACCGTAACGCACGTGCTTGTTGTAACTGGTGGCTCGTTGTTCTGGAATCTTGACCAGTTGCATTTTTAATTGGCGCAAATTCGTCTTCTCTTTTTGTTGCGACAACTAATGAGCTCTTTGCCATCGGCAGAACATCAAACACAAACTTTTCAAACTTGTACGCGTTTGGTTCAGGAGGTGAAACAAGATCGCCTGTCTCTGCATGTACATGTTGGACTTTTTTGTGTGCAAGATGCCACGGCAAATCATCCGCTATTCGATGCAAAAAATCTACCGCAAACAAATGCACCGCAATAGAACCCGCACCGTACAAGAGTTCGCC
Source organism: Phycisphaerae bacterium (assembly GCA_002689385.1). Taxonomy (GTDB): domain Bacteria; phylum Planctomycetota; class Phycisphaerae; order Phycisphaerales; family SM1A02. The sequence goes on along the minus strand of NZFX01000070.1, from coordinate 28,389 downwards.
GTCAGCATGTACTTGATTTGCTTTGTCTGCTGGCAAATCGATATATTCCACGACTTCAATGTTCCCTGCAACATTGCAGAAAACACCTACTCGTTCTTCTGGTGTTATCTTTGGAACGCATTTGCTTGATGCTTCTTGGGATGATTTATCGCTCAAATGCAAGCCAATAAAATCTGGGTCAATTACATTCGCAAGCGGGTTGTCTACCTGTACATACGACAGGTGTTTGATTCCTCTTATCGACATTTCTTCTAGACCACCACTTTGTTTCAATGCAGAAACCACGCCGCCATGACCATCTGGATTCATAGCGACGCTGTTTTTTGTCGCAAGCAACATGTTGCCTTCAGCATCAACCGCAGGGATTTCATTCTGCGTAAAGATAAAAATGTCTGTTCGTTTTAAACCAAAACAATTATTGTCCAGTAAAAAAGATCGCGTTGCTTCGTCATTCTCGTTACTCGTCATGATATACCACGGAATAACTACTGAATATTTTTTTGAAGCAAATACAATTTGCTCTGCAATGATCTGAAAGAGCGATTTGCCTGTTACGGGAGTTGCCGGAAAGGTGCCTTTTGGACCACTCCATCCTAATCGAGTTCCCTGGCCCCCAGCAACCGTGAGTACACCGAGTTCACCGTTCTGTATCGATGCTACCCCTTTGCTTTGGAACGCATCGTCAAGTTGAACAACATCGCATGGTGCAATTAATTTGTCACTCGCGGATGCTTTTTGTTCGCGCAAACGAAGAAACAACTCGAAATCAATCGACGAAAGTTGCAGTGCAAAAAATTTTTGTTCATCGGCGGAAAGAACATCCCAAAACTTCAAGAGGTGCTCTTGCCTACAGTCCGAAAGCTGTTCTTGTAACTTGCTCGGAAGGGAAGTCAAAACGATGGGCTTTCCGGTGCTGTCCAACCTTCAGGTAGGTGGCGAACAATCTTCCCGGTATCAAGATAAATAACTTGCTCACATATATTCGTACAATGATCTGCAACACGTTCCATAGCTCGCGTCACAGCAAGCAGTTCAAACGCAGCCAGGGGCTCAAGTGCTCCGGTACTCGTTCGATGCTGAACATCCATTACAATTTCTTTTCGGAATCTGTCGACTGTGTCGTCAAAGGATAGCACTCGAAGCGCCATATCAGTATCGGTCCCTGCAAGTGCGGCATTCGTGTCACGCGCCATCCCGATTACACTGTTGGCCATCACTCTGAACGTAGGAGGTGCGCTCGCAATTAAGTTTTTGTGGTGTATAGCTGATTCAGCAACAATCACGGCGCAATCCGCGATACGTTCAAGTTCATTGTTAACTTTTACAATTGTCAAAACACTGCGAATGCTGTGCTCGTCTTTGGCACCAAGCCGGAGCAATCCAATGCACGCGCGTTCAATTTCAACATCAACTTTATCGATTGCACCATCGCTCTGTACCACTACTTTTGCAGAATCTATATCACCATCAAAACTAGACTCAACTGCACGAAGCAACTGGTCAGAGACTCTGTCACCTTGGGTGTTCAGATCTGCAGATAATTGTGCTAATTTTTTTTCAAACTCTGACATCTAAGTGGCTCTCTTACGACCGCATATCGGCTCTGTGGGAGTATACTCGCCACCAATACATATGGAAGCATTACCATGATTAAACTTTGTGTCAATATTGACCATGTCGCGACAGTGCGCCAAGCACGAATGACAGTGGAGCCAGACCCTGTACTTGCTTCTGACGAAGCCGTATTGGGTGGCGCCGACGGGATAACACTGCATATTCGCGAAGATCGCCGGCATATGCAAGATTCTGATTTATACGCGCTGAAGAAACACGTCGAAGTGCCGTTGAATCTTGAACTTGCTGCAACTCCTGAAATGCTTGCGCTCGCATGCAAAACTAAGCCAGACATGGTGATGGTCGTCCCCGAAGGACGAAACGAGATTACAACCGAAGGTGGTTTAAACGTTATCGAAGACGCCAGCCGATTGCATGATTTTATTTCGACGGTCAAAGAAAATGGCATGCCAGTTAGTGCTTTCATAGATGCTGATGAAGCGCAAATTGAAGCTGCTAAAGCGTGCGGTTTCACTGTTTGCGAAATTCATACTGGGCCATATGCAGAAGCAGTCATAAAGAATGGTTTTTCACTTGATTGTGACGCTGTTCTTGAATCAATGCAACAAATTTCACATGCGGTTGCACATGTGTGTTCGCTTGGCATGCAGTGCAACGCGGGGCACGGCCTTACGCACCATAACGTAAGCGGAATCGCAAGCATCAAGGGGATAACTGAATTACACATTGGACACTCCATCGTTAGCCGAAGCATATTTACCGGCATGCGTCAATCGGTTGCTGAAATGAAAACTTCTATAGAAAAAGCTCAACATGCCTGATTCCTACTCCATCGCTGACTTACCGTATAAAATCGCTGTCCTCTGTTATCTTTATGATGAGGACGACCGCCTGCTCCTGCTTCACAGAAACAAAGAGCCCAACAAAAATAAATATTCACCTATTGGTGGAAAGCTAGAGGCCTCCGTAGGTGAAAGTCCACACGCATGCGCAATTCGCGAAATCCACGAAGAATCAGGAGTCGTTGTTGAAGATTGCGACATTCGACTCTCAGGCATGCTTGCAGAAACTGCTTTTGCGGGAAAGACGCACTGGTTGATTTTTCTGTATGAAGTAACACGACCAGTAAGCATTTCAGAAATTACATCCATGGAAATTAACGAGGGCACCCTCGAATGGGTCGCAGTTGATGCTGTAGAATCGAAGGACATTCCACACACTGACCGAGATATTATTTGGCCACTCGTCAAACAGCACCGCGGAGGATTCTTCTCACTAGATATTGATTGCAGTAAAGACCCATACTCTTGGCAAGTAAAAGAAGAGTGGAAAGCGACTGATGTTTGAAGTTTCTGTTGCGGGGTCATTTATTGCAGTACACGCAGTTACCATTTCTGGCGTAGACGAAACTCCACACGAACACGATTGGCAGGTTACCGCAGTTGTTGGAAATGAAATGCTTGATGATGACGGCCTCGTTGTTGACTTTTTGCAACTTGAAGCATCGTTACAGGCAGTTCTCGCAACACTTGAAGGAACAGATCTAAACACAAATGACGTGTTAAATGGAATGAACCCTTCAACTGAAATTGTCGCTAAGTACATTGCAACTGAACTGATAAAACGGGTACCATCTCCAGCTCGTGTACTTTCCATCATGCTCACCGAAGCCCCCAACTGCATTGCAACTTATCGACTATGACAAACGCCCCACTCATGCTTTCTGTATCTGGCGCCCGAGGAATCGTTGGCGAAACAATGACAAACGAAGTTGCGCATGCTTACGCGCATGCATTCGCTTCTTTTTTACACGATAAGCTTGGTAGAACACCATCACTTTGCGTTGCACGAGACAGTCGACCAAGCGGACCAGAGCTGCAACAATCTGCAGCAGACGCGTTCGTTGAAGTTGGTTGTTCGGTTACAGACCTTGGAGTCGTTGCAACACCCACCGCTGGCGTCATGATCCATGCGCTCAAAGCGGATGGTGGCATCATCGTGACTGCGTCGCACAATTCAACACCTTGGAATGGGCTGAAATGCCTTGATGGCGACGGGCTTGCTCCTTCCAAGGAAGAAGCGGAAGAAATCATTCGGCGATTTAAAGAGAATGTTTCATTGCCTAAAAAATCGGGCGGAACGCTCACATTGAATTCGCATGGACATGACACGCACATAGCTAAAGTACTCGGAATAATAAACCCAGAACCAATTAGCGAAAAACGATTTCGAGTTGTCCTGGATTCTATAAATGGTGCTGGATGTGAAGCTGGATACAAAATTTTAGAGTTACTGGGTTGCGACATATTACATTTAAATGGAGAACCAACCGGCAACTTTGCCCATGCGCCCGAGCCTAAAGAAGAAAATCTTACGGCCCTTTGCGAAGCAGTAGATAAATTCGATGCCGATATTGGGTTCGCGCAAGACCCTGATGCGGACCGGCTTGCTGTTGTTGATGAAAACGGACGCTACTTCGGCGAAGAATACACTCTTGTGCTTGCATCAATGCATTGGCTATCGAAAAACAAAAATAACTCCTGCGCGACAAATTTGTCAACTAGCCGAATGATTGACGATATAGCAAAAGAATTTGATTGCACCTCGTACAGAAGTGCTGTTGGCGAAGCCAACGTTGCGGGAGTTATGAAGGAGCACAATTGTGTCATCGGCGGAGAAGGAAACGGCGGGGTTATCTTTCCGAAAGTATGTTGGGTGCGAGATAGTCTTTCTGGAATGGCGCTTATTCTTGACCTCATGCGAAAACGGAACGAAAAACTTTCTACGATCGTGAACAGTATTCCAAAGTACGAAATGATTAAACGAACAATTGACTTGGCTGAACTCGGTGGTATTCCTGCTATCGACGGGGAGATTGCGCGTCTCAAAACAAATTATGCCAGCGAAAAACTCGACGACAGCGATGGGTTGCGGATCGATTTCGACGAGGGATGGCTGCATGTTCGCCCAAGCAACACCGAGCCCATTGCTCGCGTTATCGCTGAAGCCAAAGACTCCCTTACGGCGTATAAACTTGCCAACCGCGTCAAACTCTAAAAAATAAGCACACCTCCACTACCGAGCACTTTTAATTTTTCAAAGTGACAGTTACTTTATTAGTACAGCTGGGCGCGGGGTATTACCGACGCGGAAAGCCGGAGTGTGTCGGCAGTGCCATCCATAGCGGTGGCCTGCCCTGGGTCAGGAACGACTGCTAAATTTATTGTGACCCGCTGCAAAGATGTCCCATGTTCAAACTGCAGAAGAAATGGCGAGATTGGAACACCGCCAACATCTTGTGTTACCCCACCTAAAACTGTTGAACTTACGCCGTCAACATCCATCTCTAATGTTTCATCAATACTATTCCAAGTGACCGTAATCTGCTGACCACTACGAGTAGTAATTTCAAGCGTATCACTTGATAAATTATTTATTGTTGCATTAGAAGGCAAAGGGCCAAAAGAAACCCCAGTGCGAACAAGCAACGCAATTCGCTCAACAAGTAATCGCGAAGTTAATCTGTTCACACCATCAGCAGACGAACGTTCATACGCATTCACTGATGACTGAATCGCAGCAAACAGACCGCTAAGCAACACAGCAGAAATTGCCATACCAATAAGCAGTTCAATAACAGTAAAACCTTTACGCATTTATGTGCCTTCCCTGTATGTCCCGCCATCTGGAACAATCGTAATTGGCCATGGAACACCATCGGGCATCGGTGCATCAGGGTTCGCGCGAAGTGAGACGCGCCCATACCCAACGAATGCTTTCAAACTATCGTCGATACCTTCTTCATCGCCATCTTCTGGGCCAAAATATCCGAGCGTTGTGTTAAATGCGTCCGCTTCGCCGCCATAAAAAAGTGCGCCTTCGCCTTCAACTGGGTGATACGTAGACAAAATTGCACCATGCACATCAACCACGCCACGTAAATCAAGCAAACCACTCACTATTGTTCCAGTGAGCTTCACGCCAACCGATTCATTATTTTGAAATGTGCCAATTTCAACAGACCATCCAGGCATGAGCACAGAACTCCTTGCCATTTGCTCTCTATCTTGTGGGTCAATAGAATTCAAAATCGCCTGCAACATTACACCGTCCGACTGTGCTGAAACATCTGGGTCATCTGGGTCAAGGAAAAAACGCGACTCGCCGGTCACTTGGATTTTATTTCGCCAATGTGTAAATTCAGATGGAACATCCGCAGCAATGGATCCTAAAAAAGTACAATCATGAAACCGAATGTTGTTTGAAAGTTCGCGCGTGCTTGCGTAAGGCGTGCCGCTTGTTTCTGCGGTCAGTCCAACAAACTGTTCTGTGAAACCGCCCACGCCATCTGGTTCCATCGACCCCGCGAAGTTCCAATTTGGATCGCTCACGTCTTCTGTAGTTTCAACCCAAGTAACGCCAACAAATGTGCAGTTTTCAAAAACTGCATTTGTACCTACGGGAATTCTGACATTATTAAACGACATATTTTTATACACTGGTCGTTCGTACCAATCGTATGCGCCTTCTGCTTCAAATGGGATACTTTCCCAACCATTTTGACCTGCTGGTGTGTAGATACCAGAGCCGGCAGTTAGATTAGATTGCACCTGTCCGTTAGTTGGGTCACCAAACGAAATGCCAGTAAGCGATTCTGTTTCAAACCATGTCTGCGAATCGGTAAACATCGAGGTTGTTAACTCCGCGAGTCTGTCCTCAGGCAGTTGAAACCGGGAAGCGGTTGATGCGAAATCTGGAACAATCGTGCCTTGCACATCTTCTTGCCAAACACCGCCACTTGCTGCTTCCCAATCGGCTACATCAACAGCAAACCCAACACTACCATCTATTTTCGCATACCTATCACGCCCGTCAATAATGCCATCATTCCATCCAAGCTCTGTGTCAACCGAGTCGATTACACCGTCACCGTTTCGGTCACTTTTTGCGTTATCAATCAAGTTCGCTAACTGCATATCTTGCGTAAACTCATTTATCAAACCAGTATGTCCAGAAGTAGACGCTTGCACAGAATCGTAGACCACTTGAATATCCCCATCAATATCGTACCGCGAGAGAAACAAATCCATTTCAGTCACATATTGATCTCCATCATAATCAATCAACGCTCCGCTTAAAGCAGACCCTTCTGTTGAATGCGATGGACGTAAGCGATTGTCGCCATCCACGTCATGTGCAAGTACCGCTGCTGCGAATGCAGCAATATCTGTATCAAGCACAACCGGGTCAATGCCTGCAAAATCGCTTCGCATTACCAGCGGAACACCAAAGTTTGCATTCAACTCACCAGATTCAGTACCGAAACGAGTGCCGATAGGCCCTTCAACGAGCACGTTCCTTCCGAGCATAACGCGCGACATCGCAACCAGTGCATAATCAATTCGTTTATCCAAATCAAATTCCATTGAGATAGTTCTCGCAATTCCATTATGCTCACCTACACTCGTAATCAATATCCGAGTGGTATTTTCAATGAGTTTGTATTGCAAACGAAAATACGTTCCCTCACTTGCATCAATCGAAACTGGCTTTAGATTAAGCACATAGTCACTGCTTGAAAGCATTGGCAATAAAGAGTCGCTGGCATGTACCTCAATCCAATGCGAATCGACTTGTTCAAACACATCTTTCAAACAGTACACAACACCAGAACCTGTTGGCACAGCAACGGCGTATCCCGAAGGTGGCAATACAGTGATAATCCCATCAGCAGAAGTCCACGTCCCTTTCCATATTTTTTCTGCAAGATCAGAATCAATAACTCCACGGTCTATGATAAATCTATTCACTTCATTTAAAAGGCGAATGCTTCCAAACGAAAGACCTGATTCTGCTGCAGATTGAGCCATTGCAATACCGACCATTGCTTGTGCGCTTCGCACATTTGTGAATGACATGCTTGCCATGCCCGCAGTGATAGAAGCAATAACCGTTAACATAAGTAGTCCTGGGACAGTCGCCCAACCTCGTCTTCTATGAATTTGTTTCATCTTGGTGCAATCCATGGCAACCTCGTAATTTCTTGTCCATTATGAAAGACAGTAACTTCAATGCGCACGGTTTCTGAAGTACCGGCCGCGACAATTTGTGTAATATCAAAGGGGTCCACACTTTGTACGGCAATGCGTTGTTCCCAACCTTGCATGCCTACAATAATAGTTCCTGTTGCATCAATTGGACCATTTCCACTGATCTGCGAAAAAACTGCGGAATCCAAATCATCTAAATCATCTGCGTCAAAAGGCAGTACTTCGCCAATTTCAGTTCCCCAAGTCGTACTTCCTGTGATTGGATCGGTCGCCGAGAGCAACAGAGAAAGTTCCCTGATTTCAGAAGCGAGACGCATCCCTGTGGCAATTTCTTCTGACGCAACTGCTTGAATGTGCCATACTTGCTGGGAGCCTACAAGTGACACTACACCAATCCCAATGACTGCAATCGCTACTGCCGATTCAACAATCCAAAAACCTCGCCTTGAGTACGTTCGGCGATTCATCCTGAAACCACCGCGCTCATTTTAAAGATAGGAAGAATGATTGCCATAGCAATGAACCCGACAATCCCTCCCATAAAGACAATCATTGCTGGCTCGAGCAGACTCGTAAATGTTTTAACTGCATCGCGTAAAACTCGGTCGTAGTATTCTGAAATCTCTTCGAGGACATCCCCAAGCTTTCCTGATTCTTCGCCTGCTGAAATCATTTGCACAACTGGCTTTGGCAGTAACGTAGTTTCCACAAGCACTTCGTTTATTCTGCGACCATCCTTTACGCCCTCACCTACATCTGACCATAAAGTTTTGTACTGCCTGTTGCCAGAAATATTTCCAGTAACTTCAAGCGCATCAAGCATAGGCACGCCGGCATTTACTAACTCGCCAAGGGTTTGAAGTGAACGTATTATATATAAAGCGCGTAACATTTTTCGAACTACGGGAACTCGCAATTTAACTTTGTCAATAATGATACCGCCCCGCTCTGTCCTCGAGGCAAACATTAATGATGTAGCAATACACGTAATGGCAATTGGAACTGTCCACCAGTAAATCACCATCCAAGCACTTAATGCCATAAGAAAAATTGTTGGCCATGGAAGAATGTCTTCCTTGCCCGCAAATACACCTGCAAAGCGTGGCAGCACGAATGTCAATAGAAAAATAGTCACAACTGTCGCAAGACCGCCAATGACACCTGGATAAATACTTGCGCCAATGATCATCTTTTGAGTTTCAATTTGTCGAGCAATAATTTTTGCAATTCGATCGAGCATATGGCCAAAAGAACCTGACAGTTCACTTGCCCTAACCATGTTTACATACAAAGGCGAAAACAATTTTGGGTACTTAGCAATTGAATCTGAAAAAGTACAACCTGATTCAATGTCTTCGATGATTGATGTAAGAGTAACTTTAAATTTTTGGTTTTCTACGTGCTCACAGATTCCACCGATGGCAACCCGAAGGCTTATTCCCGCTCGCACCATTACTGCTAACTGCGTCGTAAAATCAAGAACATCTCGTTTAGAAGGACCACTGCCAGCATTCATGAAAGCCCAGAATCGTTTCAACGCTGAAATTTCCGAGACCTGCATAGGAACCAGTCGTACAATCCGACCGCCTCTGTCTTTCAATGCGTGAGCAGCGCCAGAAGCTGACTGTGCAGCTAACTGGCCGACCAACAGATCTCCGCTTTCTTGTTGCAATTCATAGCGGTATGTTGGCATTGTATTTTCCTTAAGCAGCGAGGGTCATTTGTAATCTCTGAGGGTCTGTGGAGTTAGCGATAGCGATTTCTTTTTCAACAAGGCCATTAAACACAAGTGTTGCGATAGATGCGTCTCGTGCAACCATGCCCTTACGGCTGTTTGTTTCAATAACATTTGCAATCTCAAATGTGCGTGCTTCGCGAATAATGTTTCTTACCGCTGGATCGCAGAGTAATATTTCAACTGCTGGAACCATGCCGCCTCCAATTTTCGGGAGCAACGTTTGCGAGATAACTGCCTTTAACGTATTCGCAAGCATTGAACGAACTTGTGACTGTTGGTTTGCTGGATACATATCCACTATGCGTTCTACTGTTTGAGAAGCATTCACGGTATGAAGCGTTGAAAGAACAAGGTGGCCCGTTTCAGCTGCAGAAATTGCTAGCGAAGTTGTCTCCAAATCGCGCATTTCGCCAACAAGGATAATGTCTGGATCTTGGCGTAGCGCATGTTTTAAACCTGAAGCAAAACTAGGCATATCTCGTCCAAGTTCTCGTTGTTCAACAAGGCAGCCCTTTGAATCAAACATGTATTCCACTGGATCTTCAAGTGTAATGATGTGCCGATGCTTCGACGTGTTTATACGCTCGAGCAAAGAAGCTAATGTTGTTGATTTCCCTGAACCTGTGTCGCCCGTAACGAGCACGAGTCCTCGGGGCAATTCTGCAAGTGGCGCTATTGCTGGCGGAAGATTCAATGTTTCAAGTGGTGGTATGTTTGTTTTAACTGTGCGCATTGCAATTGCAGGCATCCCGCGTTGCAAGTGCACGTTTACTCGGTAACGGCACGTCTGCGTTGCCCAAGAAAGATCAACATCTTGCTGTTCTTGTAAAGTTTTTATCTGTTGCTCACTTAGCATCACAGAGATATGCTTTTGCATTTCAACTACTTCAAGTACAGGTTGATCGAGTGAGACGAGCCCTGTGTCAACACGAATGATTGGCGGCTCTCCTGACACAAGGTGTATATCGGAAGCACCCCTTGCTTGGGCAGTCGCAAGAATAAAATCAATATCCATGCAACTACAATCGGATGCGTAATTATGCTTCTTTATGCGAAGTATTGCTCACGTGGCAACTGAAACAATCGTTCCGATTATTCGGCTGTCTGTACGAGTTAGTCGTCAAAATCGGGGACTTGGACAAGCCCATGCGCACGAATCGAAGTCATTGGCTTCCAAATGCCTATATCAAGCAACGTCTCTGATATTGCTTTTGGAGGAATAAAACCAAGCGTGCCCTGCAAGTTCCATGCAACTTGCTCTTTACCTACGATGGACTCCCTACGAAAAACAATGGGAATGGCGTTTACCACAGAGGATTCACGAGGAACTGATTGTTCAGCAGAAGCGAAGCCTTCATAAACAACCACACCGTTTGCTTTGACTACATAGTCATACATCATTAACTGGAGCGGCTCGTCGTTTGTGTTAAATACTTCAAAGGCAACAGCAAGCGAAAATGCTTCGGGTGTTGATTGCGCGATTGTTGCTTGCTGAAACTGCGCCATTGGTTTTCGAACACCGCACCCAACAACACAAAAACCAACGAACAGAAAAATACATAGTTTTAGCATACCGATACTGTACCAAACCCAGACTCAAAATTTATGCTGTTGTTACTGATGTTCTATTGAATTGCAAGAACTTCTGATGTTTTTTCAAACGGCTGCGTAAAGGTATCGCCAACCATAACAATGTGGTCTTCGGCATATGGCAACATTGGCTGGTAATGGGAATATTGATTCCACCAGATACTTAACGTGACCAATATCAACACGGCGCACCAAGATGCAAGTTCGCTTTGTCGTTTGTCTCGATTGCGATACAGCAACGTGACACAAACAGCGACCGTAAAAACCTTATATACTGCAAGTGGCCAAACGGAATCTGTCGTTTCAAGAAGCCAGTGGGCAATTGGATTGCCTTCGCTCATGCCAACAGTAGTCAAATAGGTGAGCGTCAGAAACAAGTCGGCTAAACTTAAAAGAACCACGCCACCAAGTAACCACGTCACGCGTTCAGCGCGTTGCTTGAGTGCGATATTTTTTTGGAAGGGATGTATTGCTTGGTAAGCCATTGTTCTTTACTAGTACTCTGTTGCTCGAAGGGATGTTCCCCCAAATTGAGCATCGACCCGATAACCACGTTGTTTGAATGTACTTTTCAACAATCTCTTTTTTTTAAAAAAAGAGGCGAATTATCGGTCCCAATATCTTGACAACATGCCTATTTTCGATACCAATACCCCATAGGTTTACTTACAAGGATGTTTTCATGACTATTCAAGCTTCTAATTTTGAACAACATACAGGCTTTGCCTTTAATTCTAATGATTTCTCCATGCACTCTGCATCCGGTAGCACGTTGCTCCCAATGGTAACTAGCGCCATGATGGAAGACTGGGATTCAGAGCACAACGAAGATGAGGATGCACCTAAAATCGAAATTGACCCTGATCTTGAGGACGGCGATGATGAAGATAAAGAGGACGACCCTTCAAAGGAAGATGGTGAAGTCATCGACGATGACGACGATGCATTTGAAAACTATTTGTTTGGTGATGACGATGACTAAGCTGAGAAAGGGCTAAACTAGGAAGTAGCTACTTTTTCGTTAGACCGGCCGTGCTTACCCGCCGCTGCAGCAGTCATTGCCTCGCAGAGATGTTGCACGTGCGCGTGTTCGCCAAGTTCCGCTAGGAGCTCTTCCATTTTTTGCGCGAGCGCACCACCGTTATCACGGAATAACCGTCGGTGTGCCTCTTTCATCGCGGCGATCTGTACGTCTTCATATCCGCGCCTTGCCATTGCAACGACATTCACGGCACGAACTTCGGCTGGTGTACCTTCAACAATCATGTACGGTGGAACATCGCGAGTAATTCGGGCAAGTCCGCCAACATAGGAGCATCTGCCAATTCTGGCAAACTGATTAATCCCTGCACCACCGCCGATAGTCGCGCAATCTTCAACAGTAATATGCCCAGCAAGCATTACTTGATTGGCAATAACGAGATTACTGCCGAGTATGCAATCGTGTGCCACGTGCGACGCGACCATAAAAAGGTTGTCGTTCCCAATCGAAGTTACCCCTCCGCCGGCACCTGTCCCTCTGTGGATTGTGACATGCTCGCGAATTTGGTTTCGATCACCAACGGTCAGCGTAGTGATTTCCCCATTGAATTTCAAATCTTGCGGGTCTCCGCCAACCACACTAAATGGGTAGAGGACATTATCAATCCCAATTGTCGTATCGCTTTGAACCGTAACGTGGTCGAGCAACCGCGTGCCCGAACCAATCGTGACTCGCGGGCCAACAACGCAAAACGGGCCCACCGTTGCATCTTCTGCAATGGTTGCCGTGGCGTCGATGAGTGCTGTAGGGTGAATATGCATTGGTTAATCTTGCTCAGCATCCACCATCATAAACCGAATTTGCGCCTCTGCGGCGAGTCTCGAACCAACAAATGCCTTGCATTGCAATGCTGCGGTGCGAACACCGGCGCGAATCGTGACTGCTTCAAGAATCAACTGGTCGCCTGGTGTGACAGGGTGACGTAGTTTCACTTTATCCAAACTCAGTAAAACCGCTAATTTACCGGTATGTTCCAATTTTCGGCTCATCAATAGACCGCCAAGTTGCGCCATTGCTTCAACAATGAGTACCCCGGGCATAATTGGTGTGCCCGGGTAATGACCTTCGAAAAATGGCTCGTTAATCGTTACGTTTTTGACACCCGTTGCGCGTTCATCGCCTTCCATCGAAACAACTCGGTCGACGAGAAGCATTGGGTAGCGATGGGGCATTATGCGTTGAATTTCACGAACATCCATCACCGCACCATCTGAAATCAGCGTGTCTCGCTTGGCCACTTTGTCCTGTTCGATGATTGCTTTGCATAATTGCCTGTTGAGGGCATGCCCTGATTTACTTGCAACTATTCGCCCTTGTATGAACGAGCCCGCAAGGTACAGGTCACCGATAATATCCAAAATTTTATGCCGAACTGGTTCGTTATCGAAACGGAATGCATTATCAATTGGTCCATCTTCTCCGATGACAAGCATTTCGGATGGAGACAAGTGTGTGCACATCCCTTGGGATTGCAGGGCTTGCGCTTCTTCTTGTAAACTAAATGTTCGTGCAGGTGCAACATCCGTTGCATATGTTCTGTTTGCGCTGTTCCATGTTTGCGTCTGCTGTGCGATTCGCCATGATGCGTCGCCGTAATCTAGGTCGTAGACAACTTGCATACCTGGCTGCTCGGTTGGAAATGCTGCAATCATAGCCTCGCCATCTTGCAAGCAAATCGGCGAGTGCACTTTCATAATACGCCTTGGCAAATCTTGTTCAACCGTACCCGCTTGCAAAATTTGTTCGACAAACGGCATGGCTGAACCATCGCCACATGGCACTTCAGGGCCATCGAGGCGAATGACTGCATTGTCAATGCCCAGACCCGCTAGAGCTGACATCAGATGCTCGACTGTTTCAATGGTTACGTCGCCGCTGCTGAGTGTTGTCCTTCGTGCACGATTCGTGGTGTTGGCAACAATTGCTGGTATTTGCACGTTCGGCTCAATGTCGGTTCGTTGAAATACTATGCCTTCGCCCGCAGGAGCTGGTGCAATAACCAGATCAGCATTCTTCCCGAGCAGCAGTCCTTTGCCACTAACAGTGACTGGCCGTGCAACAGTTTGTTGCATGGTTGAAGTCGCCCCAGTGACGTCTTCTAGTTGGGTTGGGCTGGATACTTTTGTCATTACTTTTGTGTATTTATTCTAAATCAAACTGCTTCAGTTTAGCGAGCATTTTGGGCAGTTTACGCACCGCAGACCATTGCCGCAAACTGTTTTGAAGTGGTGCCGCTGGCAACCCAATCCAAGACTCGCCTGCGGGTATATCGTGCATTACGGCACTTTTTGCCCCAAGTTTTACACCATCGCCGATAATGACATGCGGAGCAATTCCTACATTTCCGCCAATTTGCACCCAGTTTCCTATTGTTACTGAGCCCCCAATAGCTGTTGTCGCTGAAAAAACGCAGTTTTGACCAATTGTGCAGTTATGGCCAACCTGCACCAAATTATCCATTTTTGTGCCGGTGCCAATTGTTGTTGCTGAAAATTTTCCACGGTCAACGCATGTATTCGCACCCAGTTCAACGTGGTCACCTATTCGAACGTTGCCAATGTGGGGAATTTTCATGAGATGCGTTGTGTCTTCATTTGGGCAATAGCCAAATCCGTCCGCGCCAATGATGACCCCAGCATGAAACAGACAGTCATCCCCAACAATACAATCATGCCCAATAGCAACTCCTGCGTGCAGAGTAGTATTTGCGCCAACAGATGCCCCACGTCCAAGCCGGACATTGCCGTGCAAACAGGCACCATCTCCTACAACTGCGTCTTTTTCGATGATTACAAAGGGGCCAATTCGGACATCTTTACCAATAGTCGCTGAAGGTGAAATACAAACGGATGCGTGCACGCCCACTTCTGGCTGGTCTGGTTCTGCTTGAAAAAGTCCAAGGACATGCGCTATTGCAATATCTGCGTCCTTTACCCAGAGTAATGTTCTACTTGTGGCATCATGGTTTGGCACCTTAACCCCAAAAGGAACTATCCCGATGGTTGCATTGGATGCTTTCCATTTTTTGGTGTACTTCGCATTAACCATGAAGGTCAAGTCACCCGATGTGGCCTCTTCAAGAGAAGCAACACCAGAGCAAACGATGTCAGATGGTCCTTCCACCTTTGCATGTATGGCTTTCGCAATGGACGCAGCGGTATGTTGCAAAGAAACCATAGTAAAACTTAGCGAACTGCCATCTCGTCAAAAGAAGCGTTCATGAATTCAACTAATGCGTCGGTCACGTCCATGTTTGTATTGGCATACAACATGCGACGGGCACTGATGACTGAATCCATATCTACATCATCACCTTCTGGGAGCGGTGCAATGAGGTCGTTGATAAAAATATAATCCCAACCGTTTTGCTTCGCTAGTTCAGCAGAAGCTTTGCGGATGTTTTTATAGATTCGCCGCAACCCTTTTGATTCTTCACGGGATGCTCGCATGTTTCTGTACTCACTGAGCGATTCGTATTCCATAAGCTCTAACTGTTGTTGGCGAATAAGTTTGTCCCATTTGTCAGAGCCGGCTTGATACAGTTCTAACTCTTGCTCGTAGTCTTCAATATGCTTGCGCCGTTTCACAAGTTCTTCATCAATTTTATTAATAGTTGCTTGCGCCCTCTCTTGTTCATAACTACGTTCTTCAAGGGAGTTAAAAACTCGCCCAAAATCAACCGTAACGAGTACGGCGGGGGTCGCTGGGGCCAAACGGCGAAGTGCGTGCGTTTGCCATGCCATAGATCCAATGACAAGAAGCCCAACAATAGCGAGTAGGTTTATTTGTTTGTGTCCAATGTGTTTCATTTCAATCCTTTGCACACTCAGTCAGAGTGCTTTTCCCATTCTAGGTTCATGTGTGTCACTATTTGTTCGGTAATATCAATTTGACTACTGGCAAACATAATTCGTTTGACTTCAATTTGTTCACGAACTTGGAATTCTCGTTTTACTTGCATGTTAGGGTTGACGATTATCTCGCGATTATCGTCACTTATAAGCACGAGGTCATAGCCATTCTCGACAGCAACTTCGCCAACTGCCGCTTTAATTTTTTGGTACAGATCACGAAACATGAGTGAACGTTCAACGTCGATTTGAGATAATGAAAATCGTTGGAAACTTAAAGCAGACAACTTTAGTTGATCTATTTGCTCTTCCATAAGTGCGCGATCTGCATCAGACGCTGACTCAATCGCAGTAGTCACTTCTTCGATTTTTTTGAACTTAGCTTGCTTTTCTTCTTCGATATCCATGATCAGGTCGCGAAGCTTGACTTCCGCATCTGCACGTTCTGTCAGATCAGCTGTCACCTTTTCGATATTAAATGTAACCACAACTGTTGGAGAACGAAGACGACTCGATGCGGCAACCGCTGCATAGCCAGCCCCAACTGCGGCAACTGTCGTTATCGCAAACAGCCATGTCATTTTTTGTAATGTTGTTGAAGTACGCATTGTTGTTTTCCTTATTGGATACATAGTTTTGTAACAGTTGTGTTAAAAGGGAAGTTGAACACTGAAGCTGAACACTTTCTTTTTGTCGCTTTCCTGTTTTACTAGAGGAAAGCCAAAATCAAATGCTAGTGGTGCTTGGCCAAGTTGGGGAATGTGCAAACGTGCGCCTACGCCCACGCTGACTCGATATTCATCAATGCCTGGGGTATCAGTCACCGTGCCGCTGTCACAAAACACGACTGCTGAAAGAAATCTGTCAATGACCGGAAACTCGTATTGTGCGCTAAGAAAGATTTCCCAATCGCCGCCAATGGAAACATTTGGATCTCCGCCAGGGACACGCGGTGTGCCTTGTGGCGAGATTGTTCTAAAATCAAACCCTCGGAAATTTCGGCCACCCATGTAGAATTTTCGATATGTCGGCGATGTGCCTCCGAAAATATAACCAATCTTCGCGTCAAGCCGAAGCGTCGAAACACGCTCGAGAAAATCGCGGTTTATTGCAAAATACGTTGTGTATTTAAACTCCGTTTTTGTGAAATCGTAATCACCGCCAGTTGCACCAAACTGTTGAAGGTTCATATTGAAGCGTGAACCAGAAGACGGCGATGCGGAGGGCTTAAACGTGTTACGAGTAACAGAAAAACCAAGCCCATCAAGCATTGCGGGCCCACGATCAGCATATATTTCCTGTGGCACATCATCGTCTATGTCTGTAATTTTTATTCGGTCAGCTGTAAAAAATACATTGCCATACCAAATATCTCCAAATCGGCGCCCAACACTTACCTTACTAAAAGTGCTTTCTTGCGTATAGTCTGAAAACTCCCGACGATTAAATCCAGCACGGCCACCAACGTTGTAATCAGTATCAAGAAAACGTGGGTCAGACAAACTTATCTCGTAGTTAAAAACTTCATCGCCTGGCTGAAACGCTAATGAAAATTGTTGGCCTGCGCCTACAAATGCTTTTCGTTGCCAGAACTCCGACCAACTTTCTGGCCAATCAGTCACATCAAAGTTTGATTGCGTCAGGGAAATAGTTCCGCTAAATCCAGAGTCGCTGCCTGCCAATACGCCAAAGTTCACAGAGCCTGTTTGCCGTTCATCAACCTCAACAAGCAAATCGCGTATGCTCGGAGTCTCAGGGTCTTCCGGCTGAATAGTCATTGTTACTTTTCGAAACAATTGCGTACGCATGAGGCGGTTTTCTGAGCGTGATGCTTCTTGGATATCAAACGGATACCCCGGTTTCAAGCCAAGCCGGCCTCGAATCACCTTGTCCTTCGTAATAGTATTCCCCTTGATCTCGATCAGCCCAACGTGTGTTGGCGCTCCCTCATCGATCATAAAGACTATGTCTATAGTTACGCCTGGTTCCGCGTGGTACGGCACTGCGCTTGCTACTTCTTGTTCGATAGAGCTCCCCCTACCGTACATAGATTTTCTCGCCCTGGTAACTGCTTGTTGCCGCGGGTCAATGTTGACGATACGACCGAGCACGCCATACGCTTTATTGATCGCTTGCACCGCAGCATTTACATCGATTTGTCGAAAGACATCGCCTTCTTTCATTGGAATCAAACCTTGCAATTGTTCCGTTGTGAATACTGGGGCTAGTCCATCCACCGTTGTAAATTCTGCTGTAATTCCACCGAGCGAATATTGTGGGCCTTCATCAATTACAAAAACAACTGATGCTTCTTTATCATTTGGGCTTAAAGGATCTGTGTAGGAAACGCGAGCTTCTTGAAATCCACGGTTCATATAAAAACGAGTAAGCGATGCGACGTCTTGCTCGAGCATTTCTTCGTTTAACTCACCACGGCGTAAAAAAGGAATAAGTGTTTGGGTATCAATCTCAGCGGATAACTCCTTGTCTGAAAAAGATTGATTTCCAAAAAAGGACAAGCCATTTACCCGTACACGCGGCCCTTCCATAATTTTGTAAATGAGCACAGCGGATTCATCGATACGTAGGCCGGTGAATTCATCAACGTCTTTCCCGTACTCGACTACCTCAGAAAAAACTTCAACAAGGTAATTACCTTGGTCTTGATAAAGTTTCATTATCGCGCGGCGTCCGCGATCAATAGCATCCTCGTCGCGGCCTAAGCCGGGCACAACAGGCACCACTGCCAGTATCTGCATGTCACCAAGAAGTGTATTACCAACAACCGAAACTTCCGTAATAATTTGCTGCTCGCGAAACGTATAAAAAAGGTGTACTGTGCCATCTTCTTGCAATACAACATCTGCAGAAATATATTTAAACTCCCCAAGGTGTGTCAGGGTATGTACATCAGACTCCACTCGGCTCGCTTCGTATGGCTGCCCAACCGCTGTATTTATCACGTTCAAAACGCGCTGCTGGGTCACACGATCAAGGCCCTCAAATGCAATTGAAGAAATCATGCGATCTTCAAAACTTGATGACGCGTGCAATGATCCAGATAGGCTAAACATGGCCAAAAGACAGAAAAAAATAAATGTAATACTACGCATCTGTGTGGGCAGGATACCCGCCAAAACAGCCCCTAACAACCGCCTGAGCAAAGCGAAGTACAATACACCTCCCCACTACTAAAGGTTGACTTTTACTATGACAAATACACAAACTCTTGCTACTACTCCCTTCCATAGTTACCACGTTGAAAATGGCGCCAAAATGGTTGATTTTGCCGGTTGGGATATGCCATTGATGTACCGATCGATCATGGAAGAACACAAACAAGTACGAACCAGCGGCGGCCTTTTTGACGTCTCGCACATGGGGCGGCTCAAATTCACCGGTAAAGATGCATGCAAAATTCTTGACCGACTTTGCACTCGGCAGATTCATGGAATGCAGGATGGCCAAATTCGATATTCCATCATTTGCAATGCTCACGGCGGTTGTAGGGACGACGTGCTGGTCTATAAAAACAAGGACAACGACTATCTAATGGTCTGCAATGGTGCAAATAGAGCAAAAATCCTCAACCATATTGAAGAACATCGTGGCGAGTTCAGTTTCAAACTCAAAGACGAGACGGAGGCAACAGCGATGATTGCACTCCAGGGGCCGAAAGTAATGGAGTTACTGGGCATAGTCTCAAAAGAAGTACCTGAACTTAAGCGATACCGGTTCCTAATGAAAAATCTCCTTATCACAAAAATAATGATTTCCCGAACTGGGTACACCGGCGAAGATGGCGTAGAGGTCATCCTTCCAGCGAAGTTTGCTGCAAAGGGCATCGAAATGCTCTTGAAAAACATGGGTGAAGATGCCAATATGGCCATTATCAAGCCAACAGGGCTTGCTGCACGCGATTCTCTGCGTCTTGAGGCAGGCATGCCGCTGTACGGGCATGAGTTAACTGAAGAAATCGACCCACTCTCTGCAGGGCTAGCATTCGCTGTCAAACTCGATAAAGGCGTCGGCGAAAACGAGGCAGAACCCTTTATTGGACAAAACGCATTGCTTTCTATCGCTGAAAATGGCTCAGGCAAAAAACTCGTTGGGCTTACGCTTGAGGGTAAACGCAGCCCGCGGCAGCATATGCACGTATTGTCTGAGGGTTCAGTGATTGGCGAGGTCACGAGCGGTTGCTTGAGCCCTACCTTTGGGTACGCCATTGCAATGGCATACATACCTGATGACTTCGACGGTGAAACAGTCGAACTCGATTTCGGCAAAAAAAACCTGGCTGCCACCATCGTCCCACTTCCGTTCTATAAAGCATAAACCAATATNTCCCTCTNATACATTCCTCTGAGGAATGTTTTGGCTGNAAAACACTGCAACCCTTTGTCAACAAAGCAATTATTGCATTGGCCATTTGCCTTTTTTGATCTCAAANTTTACAACGTTAACCANTTGACACACAGCCACTTACCACAATTTTAGCACGTTTTATTTCTCAGAGACCTATTTCTCAGNGACCTTTATTGCACGTTTTAGGTGGTTTAATNGGCGGGCGAGTGCGCANGGGCGCGTTCGCCGAACAGTTACATTAGCCATCACGCAGGAGGCGGATTTCGTCTCGGAGAATGGCGGCAAGTTCATAATTCTCATTTTCAATTGCATTTGCAAGCCGCTCTCGCAGGTCTGCTCGTTCTGAAGTTGGTAACTTTGGGACCAGTGCTTCTTTCATCCCTCGAAGAAGATGCGTCTCATTTGATTGCTCCCAATCATCGCCCAAGGCGACCCGCAACTCCTCCAAACCCTGGTCAAGTGTGCTCATCGCCATAGAGATATTGTCTTTTTCTACAGCCCACTCCGCAGCAGCACGGGCGCGCAATGCAATAACCGCTCCACGGAATTGCTCCAGAGCTCGTCGATCTTGTTCATCATTTGCATGGTATTTACACAAATCAAACAGCTCTAAATTTTCATTGCAATCCCGAATTGTCTCCTCCCAGCGACTCATCGCAAACAATGCAGCCGAACGATGTGATCGTTGCACACCTTCTTCGCGCAGTCGTCTGCATGTATCTGGCTCAAGTCCACTGTGCGTTCCTCGCTCATCAAACAAAGCAAGCAGCGAAGGAAAACCCTCTTGCGAAAGGCCATCTGGGCGCCCCGACATTTCCATTTGAATCATCCCCAACTCAATGCGTAATTGAAGCAACTCTCGGCCATCCTCTGCCTCGACAATCCGAACATTTAGTCTTCCCGCTTCGTACGGCCATGTATTCAATATCTTAGAAATGTCATCATTCAGCATACTTGGTACATCTTACCCATTGTGCCCACCAGAGTTGCTGTCTGCACCGATTATGCAGGCGAATGCCTAAATCAATTCCTCACCAAGGTTAATTCGTACGCCAAATACGCCGAATCTTCAATTGGGCTTTAGAAGTTATGCAATTAGGAGATCAGTGTGAACCTTGAATTATATTTACATCAGATTAATGAAGTACCTCTTCTCACACCAGAAGAGGAAAAGATGCTTGGGTGGCGCATTATAAATGACAGCGATGCCTCAGCAAAAGAACACATGATTCGAGCGAATCTGCGACTCGTTGTTTCAATTGGAAAACGATATTTAGGCCGCGGCCTTGCACTTGGCGATTTAATCGAAGAAGGCAATGTTGGGCTCATTCGCGCAGTTGAGGGCTTTGATCCAGCACACGGTGCACGGTTTTCAACGTACGCATCTTGGTGGATCAAACAATCTATAAAGCGAATGCTGACAAATGCTACGCAACCTCTGCACATCCCAGCATACATGGTGGACTTGATAAACCGATACAGGGAAACTTCAAACCGTTTACACGAACATGCAGGGCACTCGCCCTCAAATCAAGCTGTTGCAGATGATATGGATATCACCCTTAAAAAGTTAAACGCAGTCAGGCGAGCCATGCGGGTCTGTTCCGGTAGAAAACCACGCACTTTAAGCGGCGAACCTATGTCACTATCAGAAGTTTTTGAGGACCAAAAGAATCGTCGCCCCGATGAACAAGTGGAACATCGAGAAACTCTCAAGGACATCATGGGCTTCCTAAGCCAACTCGACCATAGAGAAGCGCGCGTGTTACGTTTACGTTTTGGGCTCGAAGGGCAAGACCCATTAACGCTCAAAGAAATTGGCGTTGTCATTGGATTGACCCGAGAACGTGTTCGCCAAATTGAAATTAGCTCCCTGCGGCAACTTCGCGAACGAATGCAAGAAGGAACACCTATTGCAAAACGTCGAGCTTCGTAACCGGCTCTGCAAGTGTAATATTCGTGTACTGCGCAAGCGCGGCGGCGTTGTACACAGCAAGTGCGTGCTCCCATCTTGCATTTTCAGTTGGAGTCACAAGAACTGGGTGGGTCTGCAGAAAATAACCCGTTACATGAAACTCGTCAATTTTGCTCATTCGCAAAAATTTTGTCAGCGCACGTGTATTCTCAATTTTGCCCCAGGGACCTTCAAGTTGAATTCGCAAATCATGTGGCCCTTCGCCAGACGAGTCTACGTGGATTACAAGCGGTTCATTGTCTAACATGTGTGACTGTCCGTTTTTTGGAGCAGGCAAGTCCATTGGGAACGATTCTTCTGCGATTTTAAACTCTGTTGCAACCATAAAATAAATAAGCAATAAAAAAACAACATCTATCATAGAAGTAAGATTCAACCCCATCGATGATTTTTTTCTTCGCTTAATGATCATTCATTGTCACCATCGATAACAAGTTGCAACCTTGGTGTAGTTCCAACTTTACGAATAGCTTCAATCGCTTTGTGAATAACCATGTATCTCGTCGCGCGATCGGCGCGCAAATACACTTCACTCGCACCTCCTTGCAGTCTGGTTTTTACGATTGCAGTGAGTTCATCAAGAGAATCGATTGATATCTCATGCCGACCCACAACAACGCGTTGCACAGCGCCTCCATCCGATGGAACAATATTCACCACCACGCGCTCTTGCATTTCAGCCACAGAAGCAGCTGCGTTTTCTGGCGAAGGCAAGTCCATCGAAACAGCATCTCGATCAACTATTTGTGAAACAACCACGAAAAACACAATCAATAAAAATGTCACGTCAATCATTGGCGTCAGGTTTGCATTAATCGAAGAAGATGGTTTGCCTCGCCATTCCATTACACCGCCTCGAGAGTTGGCGCCGTGTTCGCAACATCTGTACTCTTAGGAGTTTGCTGGGGCTTGGGCCGTGGCCTAAAACTGTTGAGTATATCTTCGGCCTCGATTGTCGCTTCAACTGTAAGTTCATCGATTTTGTTTCGAATAATTGCGTACCCTGCAAGCGCTGGAATTGCCACTACAAGTCCCCAAAATGTCGTCGTGAGGGCAGTGCCAATTCCACCAGCAAGGGCAACTGGGTCGGCACTTCCACCTGCTGAGACTATCGCGCCAAAAGCCAAAATCATACCGTAGACCGTGCCGAACAAGCCAATCATCGGGCTTACCTGCCCAAGGACATTAAGCAATTCGATACGGCGTAATCGTTTCGTTGCAAGTTCATCCGCTGTTTGTTCGAGTGCACGCATCATTGCAGGAAAACCAAATTTTGCTTCGCGAAATGCAGACACCAAAATTCTTCCGAGATAACTGTCGTTTTGCGAAGCGACGTCGATTGCCGCTTGGAACTTTTTCTTCTTAATATTTGCACGAATTGTTTTTACAAGTTCATCTGGCAACACCGTAGGCCTTCTATTCGCAAGCGACAAGTGCACCATGAGTCCGATGCCACACATTGACATACACAAAAGGAGCCACGTCACAGCACTGCCAATAAGTTCAATAGAGCCATCATTTCTTCGTGACACAAAAAATGCCTCACCGAAACTATGGTCACCACTCTGGGCAAACGTTGTTGTTGTCGTGAGTGCAACTAAGAGAACACCAAATTGTATATATTTCCGTTTGGCTTCCATGCCGTTTCTCCTTACCTTCCTACTCTACCACGCTCGATGAACGTGTAAGCATTTTCACCACCATGTATTTCTGCAATCCTTCGCATTGTGTCCGTTGCATCCTGCGAAAGGTATTGAATGCAGTTTATCTGTACTCTCCGAAGCCCGTTTCGTTTGTCTACGGGATTCAATGTATCAATTGCATGCAGCAACTCATCCGCGGGCACCTCATACCGCCCTGCGCCAGTTATGTTTTCACTTAGTAAATATATAACATCCGGTTTTAATCGCATCGCTGATTTTAAAGCAACCACTGGATTGCTCCCGCCAGAAGGAATAACTTTCTCACTTGTTTCTATCCACCGCATCGCGTTTGTAATGTTTGTTGCATTCGCTAAAACCAGTGCGCCTTTTGGAGGAACGGCTATTGCTTTCTTTTGTTGAAAAAACACGATGCCAAATTCTTGCTTGGGGTGCAACGTTTGAAGCGATCGCTCAAGTTCATCTAAAACCGTGGTCAAGTGCAACAACATAGAACCCGACGCATCAACAACGTACACAATGCGCTTTGCTGCAACGGCATCGAGCCCCATAAACTTTACTTGCGTTATTGGGTTTCGCACAGCTTGTTCTGGTACTTCCCCGGTTTGTATAATCTCATGCATTACTGCTAACCCATCATCAGCCGCTGGCAAAAGTGGCTCTTTTGGAACAACAACCTCTTCTTCTGTGAGCTCTGGATTTTCGACTTCGGGTTCAACTGCCTGTTCGGGCTCAGGTGGAAGCGCAAGGGGAACAATTGCATTTTCCATTATTGGCTGCTCGTGCCAAGTTGCCGTTACCGCTTGGGGCGGATCTTCATCATCACGAATGACAGACCAAGTGATAAAAAATGCTAGCAGGCCAACCCCAATATGTGCGCCAATAGAAAGAGCCCAAGCAATTGGACCACTTAGGTCTTGTTTTGTATGCGGAGTGTTATGCATTTGCGTGCGTACAGACTACACGACAATTTGCAAAAACCGCTTACTCGTTGCCTTTTTTCGTGGGATTATTTTTCACTGTGGCGTTTTTGGCATGCATCGCATCAATAGAGAATCCACCAGCACCGCTAAACACTAATCCAAGTGAGAGCGTGCACAAGCCGACACCTGCAAACAGTTGTAAAAATTGGTGCGAATCCAGCGGCCAATCAAATGGATTCATTAAGAACATCCCATGCATGGTTCCAGCAACAATATAAACTGCCATAGCAGTCGCAACAACAATCGCGAGGGCTGCCAATCTCGTAAACAAGCCGACCAGCAATACAATTCCAGCAACTAACTGCGCAACTGCTGCAGACCATGCGAGGAACTTGCCCCATCCACCAAGCGTGGGCCATTGTTCGTGCACAAGCCAAACGATCCTATTCACCCCTCTTGTCGTTTCATTTTTTGCTATTGGTGCGCTCTTTGCATGCTCTTCTGTGGCGGCACCGGCTTCCGTGGAATCTTCTTGAGTGCCTTCACTGGTATTATCTTCAGTAGCCGCAGGTGTATGGACGACTATTTCCATTTCCCGAAGCCCCTGCGCAATCGCTGGCCTGATTTCTATCTGCCCAAAGCAGTTTACCCATCCAGAGGTCAGCATAGCGACCCCAATAACAATTCGGGCAAGTAACGGCATAAGTGAAGTTGTTGCAAAATTCATCATAAAAAAGTCTTTGGGAAAGAGAGTACGCATGTATCATATCCGCTCTGCACCACTAAGCGGGCGTGGCGAAATTGGCAGACGCGCCAGATTTAGGTTCTGGTGGGGTAACACCCGTGGAGGTTCGAGTCCTCTCGCCCGCATTATCACGAATGACACACTGGCAACCAACATCCTGGCAAAGTAAAAAAACGGCGCAACAGCCCAATTATCCCGACTCTGCCAACCTTGATGCCACAGTCAAAGCGCTTGCGCAGCTCCCCCCGCTCGTCTCGTCTTGGGAAATTGAAAACCTTAAATCGCAGTTAGCCGATGCCGCAAACGGCAAACGTTTTTTGCTGCAGGCGGGTGATTGTGCAGAGCGCTTCGCTGATTGCACGCCTGAAAGAATTACCGGTCAACTTAAAGTCCTCTTACAAATGTCTCTCGTCTTAGTGCATTCCACCAAACGAAGAGTCATTCGTGTTGGACGACTCGCAGGACAGTACGCAAAGCCACGCTCTAGCGATCTAGAAACAATCGACGGCATAACGATGCCAAGCTACCGAGGCGACTTAGTCAACGACATTGAATTTTCTACGATTGCCCGAACACCAAATCCAAACCGTTTACT
Organism: Phycisphaerae bacterium; assembly: GCA_002689385.1. Taxonomy (GTDB): domain Bacteria; phylum Planctomycetota; class Phycisphaerae; order Phycisphaerales; family SM1A02. The sequence goes on along the minus strand of NZFX01000070.1, from coordinate 2,279 downwards.
TCGTGGGTTTGAACGAAGCGCGATGACAATCAATTTCGTTCGCGCACTTATTGATGGCGGGTTTGCGGATTTACATCACCCAGAATATTGGGACCTTGGTTTTGTAGAGCACTCGCCAAAAGCAAGTGAGTACCAAGCTATTGTTGCATCGATCGCAGAAAGTTTGCGCTTTATGGAAACGCTCGCGGGTGAAGCGGTTGGTGCAATTAATCGTGTTGAGTTTTTCACAAGCCACGAGGGATTGCACTTACATTACGAACAAGCGCAAACTAGGCAAGTGCCAAGACGCGACGGTTGGTACAACTTATCTTGTCACTTCCCATGGATTGGCGCGCGAACAACTGACCCAGACGGTGGACATATCGAATTCTTCAAAGGCATTGCAAATCCTATCGCTGTTAAGATCGGCACACATGATGTTGACATTGAGCAACTTCTCGATGCACTGCACCCGAACAACGAACCCGGCCGTCTCACATTAATTCATCGATTCGGCGCAGACCAAGTTGGGGATGCATTACCGAAACTTATCGAAGCAGTCAAAGCCACGGGCAAACAAGTTCTGTTTATTAGCGACCCGATGCACGGCAACACAAAGAAGACAGAGCGCGGTATTAAAACGCGTAACTTCGATTCCATTCTTTCCGAACTTGAACAATCAATTGACATTCACAAAAATTTGGAGTCCAACCTTGGCGGTGTCCACGTAGAAGTTTGCGGACAAAACGTTACGGAATGTACTGGTGGCGCGCGTGGTCTAGACGAATCTGGTTTAGGCGATGCATATGAAACGCTCGTCGACCCTCGGTTGAATTATGAACAGTCCATCGAACTCGCCTTGCTCGTTGGCCAAAAATTATGTTGATTACCCCAAAAAGGGTACTTAATGTCAAACTTGTCAGATAAACAATCCCGCGGGTCGTTAATTAGGCGAGGGCATCGTCTGCAACGTGGTAATGCGGGTCTTCGATGACATTCACTTCAACCATGCTTCCAGCTTTGCGTAACAACTGTTGGCAGTCCGCGCTGAGGTGGCGAAGATGCAGTTTTTTGCCCAAGCGCTCATAGCGCTCTGCAAGTGTATCGATTGCTTCAATGGCTGAATGATCTGACACACGCGTATGTTGAAATTCAACCACAACATCATCTGGATCATTTGTCGGCTCAAACAAATCTAAGAAACTTTTGATTGAACCAAAGAAAAGCGGGCCATGCAACGTGTAAATCTTTGAGCCTCGATCGTCAATCTCTGTCGCAGCGTGAATAACCTGTGCGTGTTTCCAAGCAAAAACGAGTGCGGAAACAATGACGCCAACAAAAACCGCGACCGCAAGATCTGTAAAAACGGTCACTGCGGAAACCAAGACGATAACGAATGCGTCCGATATTGGAACCTTGTGCAATACACGAAAACTCGACCATTCGAATGTTCCAAGGACCACCATAAACATGACGCCGACAAGTGCCGCAACTGGAACCATTTCAATAAGTCCAGAGGCAAACAACACAAATGCGAGCAAGACAAGTGCCGCCGTTACCCCAGATGCTCGGCCACGACCACCTGAGTTTATGTTAATCATTGACTGCCCGATCATCGCGCAACCACCCATGCCACCAAAGAAACCGCAAGTCAAATTCGCAGCACCTTGTGCAACACATTCTTTGTTTCCACGACCCCGCGTGTCTGTAAGTTCATCCACGAGTGTCAGTGTTAGGAGGGATTCAATCAAACCAACGGCCGCAAGAACAACTGCATATGGAAATACAATTCGCAAGGTTTCAAATGTAAAAGGAACCATTGGAATGGCAAATTCGGGGAACCCGCCATGCAACGTTGCTTCGCTGTCGCCGGTCATTGACCGAAGAAAATCCACAATTGTTAGCGCATCTAAACCGAAAACCATTGCAACAACGGTGATGCCAATGATTGCCGCCAGTGATGCCGGAACCGCTTTTGTCAGTTTTGGTAGGAAAAAGATAACAGCCATGGTTGCGGCAACAAGGGCGAGCATGGTGTACAACTGTCCGCCCTGCATCCATTGCATAACACCATCGGCATCAGCTGTTTTGAATTGTCCGAGTTGGGCTATAAAAATAACAATGGCAAGACCATTGACAAAACCAAGCATTACTGGATGGGGAACCATGCGGATAAATTTGCCGAGATGCAATACGCCCGCGAGAACTTGCAACACACCCATAAGAACAATCGCGGCGAACATATATTCAATACCGTGCGTGGCAACAAGCGCAACAAGCACCACGGCAATTGCGCCGGT
>NZFX01000069.1 GCA_002689385.1 Phycisphaerae bacterium | reverse complement strand
TTGTTGAAGATAACGCCTATGACACAAGAGGAAGCAGCGGCTTTTTATGATAGTTACATTACTACACTTCTTCATAAAGCTCGATATAACCCAAAGGATATAAATTCACATCTTGCAGTTGCAGATGAGATGCACAAGGCGGCACGTAAATCAGGCAACGTAAATTATTGGAAACGACTTCAGGCGGTTGCTGAAAATGGTTTAGGTCGAATTGCTTTGGATGATCCAAGAAGGCATGAACTTCAGTTGTATCTTGGGATTTCATCCCTTCGAATTAATGATGCTACGCTCACAGAAACCTACGATAGCGAGGGGCATGTCCGCTTTCCCGGCGAAGATGAGCTAGAACTTGTTCTAGAAAGTGACCCGGGCAATGCCGTTGCTTGGGCTGCCCTCGCACACGGCAGAATGGCACTTTATTATCGTTTGGATATTGACGGGCAAACAAAACAATCTATCGCAAATCGTCTTCTAGCAGATGAAACAATGAAAAAAGCACGCGAAGTAGCGCCAGATAGTTTCGATGTTATAACTACATTTTTCAGAGAAATGCTACTGCGACGTGGGCAACTCAAGCAGAAGCGGCTTGCAAACAGAGAGTCCGTTTCACAAGAACAAATAGATGCTGCTGAGCTGGCCGTTCTTGAAGTACAGGACGTTTTAGTATCAATTTTTGATCCAATGAAACATTCTGACAGAACGCCAGAGATAGTCAGTTTGCTGCTGAAAGCAACAGAAGAGGGCGCAGGTATTGCAGTCGAGTTATTGCAAAAACATATCTCGCAATATCCAAAAGACTACAACCGCAGATATTTGTTAGCATCTGTGTTAAACCAAGAGCAGTTGTTCGATGAAGCTAGTGAACAAACACAGATAATTGTTGATTCTCCTCAGCAAACCGTGAGCTTCGAAGCGATTGAGCAGTTTTCCTTGCGAGCACCCGCGGCTAAATTTCTCATTGAGTTAGCTGTACAACAAGCATTAGCAGCTGAAGATGCAGAAGAACGATCGGATTTTATAGAAGAAGCAAAACGAGATAGAGAAGTCCTCGCAGATTTTGTTTCAAACAATGCCAAGAACTTGTTGCTTTTAAATGCAGATGGCATTATTGCACTCGCAGAACTCGATTATGTCGCTGCTGCAAACAACCTAGAAGAAGTGATTGCAAGGTCGCCTGAGCCAACTGCACAGCACTATCGATTTGTTGCAATAGCATTAGGTGAAACTGGCTCAAAGGGTTTAGCTGCAAATAGATTGCAAGAAGCGATTGCCATAGAACCTGGAAACCTTGCAAATTATCTTATGAAGGCGCGGTTAGAAATCCAGATGAATGACTTTTCGGCAGCTCGAAACACACTCTCTACACTGCCCAAAGGAGCACGGGAAGTAGAACAAGTTGCGGAGCTGCTTGACGTTCTCGCGATGCGCGATTCCTCAGATAAGGACACAGTCTTTACAAATGAGACGCTTGCTACGATTGCATCGGCGGAGCGATTATTCACATTAGGCAATAGTCAAGAAGCAATTGAATTGTTGCTTGCATCTATTGAAGAAACACAGCCTCCAAATTGGCGATTGTGCGCGGCAGTTTCAACTCTTTATATGATTAAAGGTGATACGGAGAACGCAGTTGCATTTCGTGAACTTGCAATCGAGTTAAACCCTGATTCCCAACAATTAAAAAATGAACTGATTGCAATGCAAAGCGAAGATAGAGTAGATGCTGCGATTGGGATAGTTCAGGCAGGCAAACTTTCAGAAGGAGAGAAGGCAGAAAAAATCGCTTTGGATTTGTTTGCCATGGGTATAGAACAAGGAAACTTAGCATCGCGTTGGCGTAAGGCAGGCGACGAGGAAGAATCGAAAAAAGCTGCTGATATTTCAAAGAAAGCGTTTGAGCAAAGCAAAAAATATCAAGAGATTGCAGAGAACCTTGGAGTAAACCTTTCGCAGATCACATTGTTGAGATTCAATCAAGCGATGATCGATAAAGATGTAGAACTCGCGCACCAACTCGCTGGTGAATATGAAGCATTGTCTTCCGATACGATGGAGTTAGCGGGGATGAAAGTGAGTCTTCATTTGTTTGCAGCTGAAAAAGCAAAATCAGAAGGCAATCTAGCTCTGCAGACATCAGAATGGGAGCTGGCCCTTGCGTCTGCAAAAGTAATGACAGAGCAAATGCCTTTTTCGGCTATGGGCTGGAGTACTTTGGGTTTAGTTCACTCTGCAATGGAAAACGAAAAGGACGCTCTTCTTGCAAATGAAGAAGCATATCGAATTGATCCCAAGTCCAAAACACATATACGAAGTTATGTGAGCTCGATGTTTACCACAAATGCAGATTCAAATCGAATACTTAGAGTGGTACGTTTGGCGCGAGAACAACACCCATCGGACAAGCAGATACTAGAAGTTTGGCTCGATGTAGAATCGCAATTCGGTTCCATGAGTAAAGTTCTTTCCTATAGGCAAGAGCGATACCTGTTGCGTCCAAAAGACAGGAAAAATGCAATTCAGTTAGTAGATTTTTATACAAATGTCGAGCCTGATCCGACATTGCTCTTGCGTCCAGATGGCACGAGAGTTATTCCATCACGCGCTTGGAGCCAAATGGAGCAGAGTGACCAGCAAGCAGAGCTTGCGTCTGCGAAAAAACAATGGGATGAATGGTCTAGTCAAATTCTTGAGGGTCTTTCAATTGAGGTTGATCCAGTAGTGGGTATTTGCCTGTTGCATTCCAATGTATTGCGTGATAGAGGTCGGTTATCTGATGCGTCAATTGTATGGGATAGATTTATCGACAGCCGAAAAGACACTGAAGAGTACACGATGACAGTTATTGCTGCAGCAGATTTTTTCAGGCGTGCAGAGCGTATTCCTCAATCAATATCACTGTTAGAATCTGCTGTTGACAAGCAAAGCGATCAGTTTGAAATTGATGCCGCACTTGGTTCGATGTATTTTTTAACGAATGAACATGAAAAAGCGGCAGAGTATCTAGAAAAGCCAGTCGCTGCGACGGGGAGCATTGTGTTGCAATCGAGGCGTATAGAGTCGCTTGCAATGTCGGGTCAGTTTGAAGAAGCAGAACGTGCTTTGGAAAATTTCTCGACAACAAACAATAAGTATGCAGCAGCGATGTTGCAAGCATCAATTAGTAGAATCAAAAGTTCTAATTTGCTCGCTCAAGGAAACATTGAGCAAGCGGTTGTTGCACTTGACAAATTCAGGAAGGCCTTGCGGGTGGCGATTGAAGAAGATCCAGGAAATCTGAATCCTTATTTTCGTCTTTGTAAAAGTTTGTTAAACGAGTATCGCCTGACACAGGACAAGGCATTGCTTCAAGAGGCATTGGTCGTAGCAGACGAAGGATCCAGAAAAGGTGAAGAGCTCGAGCAGTTCGCAATTGTGCGTGCAGATGTGTTGCAAGCAGATGGTCAACTTGAAAGATCGGCAGATTTACTTGCGAAATATCTTGCAGATACACCAAAATCAAACGATGCAAGACAGCGTTTAATTGAATTGTACCTTGACCTTGATAATCCTAAAAGAGCAATTTCTACAGCTGAAGAAGGCATGGCTATTGATCCATCCGCCAGCATTTGGTACGCACAGTTAGGTGATTTGTATTTGCGTACGAGCGATGATCGCGGCGAAGCTGCCAAAGTGTATCTCGAAGCGATTCAACGTAATCCATCAGTAGGGTTACTGCATCAAATAAATAGTTTGACAAGAACAGAGCAGAAGATGCCTGACGGGGCACTCGTTGCCATGGCGCAAAGCGAAGTTTCAAAAATGCACCCTGTTGCTAAATCTATCGAAGCAAAGGCGTTGGCAAACTTAGGTAATCGAAGAAAAGCATTGCAAGCTATGCAGCAGTCATGGGACGGCTACTCAAAAGCCATCGATCGCGGCTGGATTCCTCCAATGGGAATTACAGATTGGTTCATTGATCTTCACGAATTGTTTAAAACCAATGCCGAAGAAGGAGAGCGGTTTGTGATGGGGCTTACATCGAACAAGTTGAATCCAAGTCAGTCCTACGGTTTAGCGAATTACTACAAAGCATCAGGCATCGAGCACATCGAAAAAGTTGTTGAACTTATTGACGAAGCCGTCGATTTTGCGGGAATTGACTCGCAAACAAAATTGAACTTACTCAACATGAAGGGCGGTTCACTTGTAGAAGCAGGGCTGTACGAAGAAAGTCGTGTTGTATTTAAGCAGCTGTTAGATGAACAAAATTCTGCTCTGGTTCGAAACAACTATGCGTATGTTGTGGGTGTGTATATGGACCGGCCAGAAGAAGGATTAAAGCTTGCTCAGGAAGCCGCGAAAATAGCCCCTAGAAGTCCGTCTGTGATTGATACAGTCTCCGAGTTGCATGCGCGAGTCGGTGATTTTGAACAAGCAGCAGAGATGTTAGAGTACTTGCTCGTGCTTGACCCTACGAACGCAAAAGCAATGGCGCGCCTAGCTATATTGTATGCAGACAGTTTAGGCCAACCAGGGCGGGGAATCGTTTTTGCAGAAAAAGCACGAAGCGTATCACCAAGAATGCCTGAAGTGCTTGATGCACTAGGCTGGAGCTACTACAAAGCCGATCGCAAAGAAAAAGGGAAAGAATATTTGCAACGGTCACTAAAAATGGGCGAGACTATGGGTGCGTATGTTCATTTATCACAGGTACTTAGTGGCGAAGGCGACTTTGAAAAGGCACTTGACAACTTGCGTATCGCACAGGAACTTGCGGAAGATGCCTATTCAAAGAATAGTATTAAGGCCCTTCAGGACGATATTCGCAGTACGCAGAATAAATGACGGAATAACACAGATATGCCAGCACCACAATCAAACAAAATAGGTTCCCCAAACCGACCAATGCCGAAGGGCAGAGCAATTGACCCCATTCGGGTGTTGCGTAGATATTGGAAAGGCATTCCAATCTGGGCAATTGTTGGGGCCATCCTTGGCGCTGCGGCATTTTTTGTGTTTGCAAGGGTGTACCCACTTTATTCCGGCGATGTAATGTTTGAAGTTCGTCCTGGCCTCGGGAACGCAACCGACATTGCAACGACAGACACAATTAGTGACAAAATGGTGGAACGAGTTGCAGCAACGCAAATCTTTATGATTAAGGAACGTTCAATTTTGACTGAAGCGGTTTCTGACAGAACTATTGAGGGTACCGACTGGATCAAACAGTTTTGGGATGTTGATGCAAATGTCGTCCTTGTAGATGATGCCGTTGACGAATTGCTCGAAGAGCTTCGTACGATTATTAAGCGGGGCACTAATTTGTATGGCGTTGGTTGGTCTGCGCACGTAGCGACAGACGTTCCAATAATGCTTAACGCAATTGCAAAGGCGTACATGCGGCGGACGACGGAGCTTGATGAAGAAAGTTTCCGTTCCAATGCTGAATTGTTTGAAGATCAAGGACGCCATATTCGGTTTAAATTGCAAGATTTGAACGATGACTTGCAGGCTTTTATTCAAAAAAAGGGCATCACAACACTCGATGACGCGCGCTTCTCCGCAACGATGGTTGAAATTCAGCGCTTGACTGAAAATGCAATTGAAAACAGGCAAGCTCTTATAACCCTCCAGCAACGGTATCTGCAGATTGCTGCAAAACTTGACGGGACAATGGAATCGACGATGGAAGATCGGCTACTCGCTGAAAAAGACCCCATCATTTCGCGCCAAGTACAGATTCTTGAATCGCTTGAAGCGAACCTTCGAGCCCTGCGCGACCGCCTTGATCCATCACACCCACAAATTAAAGACGCTGAGATTACTGTAAAGGCGACGAAAGACCAAATAGAATCAAAAATTGAGACTATTATTCGGCGCAACTTGACAGCTCAAATGCGCGAAGCAGATTCTTCGAAGGAGCAAATTACAGCAGCACTTGAGCGAACAGAGTCAGAGATTGAAGTAAAAGATGCCGCACTTCGTGACTTGGCGGCTAACCAGTCGCAGTTCGAAGGGATGGAGCAAACCAGAAAACAACTGGAACTTCAACGCGATGAAAATCAACGGTTGATTTCGAGTTTGAAGCTTATGCAGTTGCGTGTTGATGCAAGCCGGGTCCGTCGTTTGACGCCTGCGCTTGAGCCACGCGAAAAATCATTCCCTAAATTGGAAATAATGCTTCCAGCTGGAATAGTTCTTGCGATTGGCGCATTTGTCGGCATCATCTTTTTGCGTGAGTTAACTGACCATAAAATCCGTAGTGCGAGTGATGTATTCATTATTCCTGGCGCGAAAGTTGCGGGAGTATTACCTGATATTCATGAAGATCCTTCTGGACTTGAAACTCCAGAATTGGCATTGTTACATAGTAGTGATGGTGTTTTTGCTGAGTCATGTCGCCAAGCATGGGCGGGCATTAATAGATCTTTGCAGCAGTCTGCGCATCAAACACTTTTGCTTTTATCTGCAGCGCCCGAAGCAGGAACGACTACAATTGTTGGGAATTTTGCAATTGCATCACAGCTTTCAGGTTGTAAAACCGTTGTGCTTGATTGCAACTTCCGCCGCCCCTGCCTTGCGTCTATGTTTGAGTTCGATGATGTTGCAAGCGGAGTAGCAGATTTACTCGTAGGAAGTGCAAGTATTGCGGGCTGCGTGCAAACGACAGAATCTGGTGTAGATGTGATTTCAGCGGGCACTCCGGCGAACCGAATCTCTCAAAGGCTGGGCAGCGAAAAAATGAAATCAATTTTGGCTGAACTGCGGGATTCGTACGACCTCGTGCTGATTGATGCTCCGCCATCTATTGTTGCAGGTGATGCTTTGCTTCTTGCGAACCTTGTTGATGCTTTGGCACTTGTGGTACACAGTGATCGTGACGAGCGTGGATTAGTCGCGCGCGTACTTCGAGAACTTGGCGAAAGTCGAGCTGAAATTCTTGGTGTCATGTTGAATGCAGCTGTTGGCACAGTTGGTGGTTATTTCCGTAAGAACTACCTTGCAATGGTTTCATACTCTGAATTGGAAGAAGAAGACGAATAAATATATATGTTTCTAGTAATAGCCTCAGAAAGTACAGAACCGCTGGGGTGGTTTACGTTTGTTGGACACTATTGGCCCGTGCTAGCAGTTGCATTTGTTGTTGCCCTGGTATTTACTCCAATAATGCGTTTTGTTGCAAGAAAAACAGGCGTTGTCGATCGCCCGGATGAAGCAAGAAAAATGCACACAAAGCCGATTGCTTACTTGGGTGGTGTTGCAGTGTTTATCGCAGTATTTGCGGGCATCATTACGAGTTATTTTTACCTAGCTAGTCCGCCTGTTTTTCAACCATTTCCATTGGTCATACTTGTGGGCATGTTTGCAATTGGACTCACTGGTCTAATGGATGACATATTTGAATATTTCGACCCCTGGTGGAAAGTAGCAGGCCAACTTGTAGCAGCAGCAGCAATGGCACAGCAAGGTGTTGGTACTAGGGTTGCTGAAGGATTTATGCGAGGCGTGCTTGGTATTTCTGAATCAGTATGTAACTACCCAATCATAGAAGCCGGTGCTTTTATGCCAGACCCAATTACATTGACAATGATTACAGGTGTAATCATCATTGTGATTTTTATATTGGGTGCATGCAATGCAGCAAACTTGCTCGATGGATTAGACGGTTTGCTTTCTGGAACTGTGGCAATTACTTGTATAGGGTTGCTTGCAATCAGCATAACAATCGCTTTACATATGACGCAAAGTAATGTGAGTAGCATCGAGGAACATCTCTCGCAAAATATGTTTTTAAACAATCGCGGTGATGGCATTACGTTAATTGGCGCGAACATAGTTCTAGGGATGGCGGTGCTCGGTGCTGTGCTTGGTTTCTTGGTCTATAACTTTAACCCTGCAACTATTTTTCTTGGAGATGCAGGCAGTTTGCTACTTGGATATCTTTGCATTGTTATGGTGTTGATGCTTGGCGAGCAGGGACAAACCTATATTGTTATCGCGGGATTGATTGTTTTTGCGTTGCCAATACTAGATACATTGCTTGCAATTATCAGAAGAAAACTTGCGGGTAAGGCAATGTCCGAAGCGGACTCAAATCATATCCACCATATCATCAATCGCAAACTTGGAAGTGTCAAGTTGGCGGTTCTTTTCCTCTATGGAATATCATTTGTTTTTTGTATTTTAGGTGTGACACTTGCCTACGCACACATTACAGAAGCGATTCATTCCTGGGTCATTTATCTTACAGCGATTATTATTTTTGGAGGCATTAGTTGTATTGCTCTTCTGGCAGCACGGAAACACGAAACAGCATGAGTATAAAACAAACATCGGTATTGTTTGTATGTATGGGCAATATCTGTCGGTCGCCTGCTGCGGAGTGTTTCTTTCGGCTTGCGGTCAAAAAAGCAGGGAAACAGGCAGCATTTATCATTGAATCTGCCGGAACAGGCAATTGGCACACAGGCAAAAATCCTGACCGAAGAATGCAGGCATCAGCAAAAAAACGCAATCTTGAAATCACAGGTAGCGCACGGCAAGTATGCGCAGAGGACTTTACGAGATTTGACTGGATATTTTGTATGGACAAGGACAACATGCAAGCGGTACTGGCAATGGGCGGAAATCCAGATAAAACAAAATTGTTTTTGCCTTTTATTGGGCACAGTTCAATTGTAGAAGTGCCAGACCCCTATTACGGTGGCGAAGAGGGCTTCGATGATATTGTGGACTTAATGTATGATGCAACCCATGCGTTGCTCGATGTGATGAAGTCCTCCTGAATTGGTAAAATACGGGGATGGCTAATCAAATTATGGAATGTGCAATACACGATGATCCTTCGAATGCTTCATCGGCGGTGATACTTCTTGCGGATTCATTTCGCGAGCAAGGGCTTTACGCACTTGAAAAATTAGGGTGTAAAGTTGTACTTGACCCAGCGCTAAAAGATGCCGCGCTTGTTGACGCACTTGCAAAAGTAAATCCAGACGTACTTGTAGTTCGATCGACAAAAGTTTCAAAAGAAATGCTTTCAGCAGCGGGTAGGTTAAGTCTAATCGTTCGCGCGGGCGCTGGGTACGACACGATTGACGTTGCTTCAGCATCCGCAAGTGGTGTATTTGTAGCGAACTGTCCAAACAAAAATTCGGTTGCAGTCGCAGAGCTAACTTGGGCCTTGATATTGTCGTGCGACAGGCGCGTTCCTCACCAAGTCTCAGATTTGAAAAATGGAAAATGGGATAAAAAAGAATACTCCAAGGCGCTTGGTCTTCATGGAAGAACGCTAGGCATTATTGGCCTTGGCGGGATTGGTGCTGAAGTTGCGAAACGTGGTAAAGCATTCGGCATGAATGTTGTTGCGTGGTCACGGTCATTAACTGATGAACGCGCAAGTGACCTTGGGATTAGTCGTTGTGAAAATTTGCTGGACCTTGCGAAGATATCAGATGTTGTTTCAGTGCACCTTGCGGCGACACCAAAGACTGAAAACTGTATAAATGAAGCGTTCCTTTTATCCATGAAAGTTGGAGCAACGTTTGTAAATACAAGTCGAGGCAAAGTAGTGGATGAACAAGCGCTTGCTAAAGCGGTAGAACAAAAAAATCTTTTAGTAGGTCTTGATGTGTATCAAAATGAGCCAACCTCTGGAAAATCCGAGTTTTCTCCTGCGATTTTCAAACACCCTTCAGTTATTGGCACCCATCATGTCGGCGCATCAACATCGCAAGCGCAGGATGCAATTGCACATGAAGCTGTGCGAGTGATCACTTCCTATATTGAAAATGGCGATGTTCCCAATTGCGTAAACCGCGCGAAATCAACTCCTGCAAAAGCGATGCTGTGTGTTCGGCACAGAAACCTTCCAGGTGTGCTCGCGCATGTATTCGAGTTGATGAGTCATGCCGGCGTGAATGTAGAAGAGATGGAAAACATTATGTATGAAGGTGCGCATGCAGCATGTGCTCGAATTCAACTTGGTGAAATACCAAGTGCTGAACAAATAGAAAAAATCAATGGCAACGACAACGTGTTGTCTGTCTCAGTTTCAACCATTACAGAGTAAAGAATATTAAATGAGTACTACACCAACTGATCGTATTTTAAATTTCTCCGCAGGCCCTGCAATGTTGCCTGAATCTGTTTTGTATCAAGCACAGAACGACATTTGGAACATAGATGGAAGTGGCACTGGCATTTGTGAACATAGCCATCGTGGCCCTGTTTTTGATAAAATTCTCGCAGAGGCTGTCGCCGATTGCCGAGCAGTGGGCAATATTCCAGATGATTTCGAAATACTATTTTTACAGGGCGGTGCAACGTTGCAATTTGCCATGGTTGCTATGAACTTCCTCGGCGAAGGCGAAACTGCGAACTACCTAGATACAGGCGTGTGGACGAATAAGGCACAAAAAGAAGCTGCAAAAATAGGTAACGTGCATATCGCTTTTGATGGTTCGAAGTGTAAATATGATCATTGCCCATCCAATGATGAGATTGATTCCGTCGATAACGCTGCCTTTATGCACTATTGTACAAATAATACTATTTATGGAACAAGGTTTGTCGACGTACCAGCGAGTGATGCGCCAGTGATATGTGATATGAGTTCGGATATTTTCTCTAGACCAGTTGATTGGTCCAAGTTTGACATGGTGTATGCAGGGGCGCAAAAGAACCTTGGCCCGTCTGGAACAGTGCTAGTTATTGTTCGTAAGTCAATGCTTGAAAAATGCCCCGATGCATTGCCAATGATGTTGAATTACAGCGCAATTGCAAAAAAGGGTTCGCGTTTAAACACGCCGCCAACATTTGGTATTTACTTAATGGGTAAAGTTTTTAAATGGATATTGAGTGAGGGTGGGCTCGATTTAATCGAGAAAAANAATGAACANAAAGCAGGGTTGATTTACCATGCNTTGGATGCNAATAAAGATTTTTACACCACATTTGCGAGGGAATGTNGTAGGTCAAGAATGAATATTGCGTTTAAAACAAAATCGCNTGAACTCGATGCTTTGTTTATAGAAGAGGCAACAAAGCANGGCATGTCTGGTTTAAAGGGGCATCGAGACTTGGGTGGCTTGCGCGCTTCCATTTACAATGCATTTCCTGAAGAAGGATGCGCACGATTCGCCGAGTTTATTGAAACGTTTGCCGCGAACCACTAAGTTAGTTCGTGAACAAACAGTCCACTGCGCAATTTTGGTTCAAACCAAGTCGACTTCGGCGGCATGATAAGGCCTGCGTCTGCAACATTCAGTAGTTGCTCGATTGTCGTGTGGTACATGGAGAACGCAATAGAAGCGTTTCCTTCGTCCACTCGGCTTTCTAGTTCGTCAGTTCCTCGAATCCCTCCGACAAAATCAATACGTGTGTCGCTCCTTGGGTCACCGATTCCCAGTAGAGGTGTAAGAATGCGTTGCTGGAGTAAATCAACATCAAGCGATGCAATTGGGTCGTCCTGGACGATGTCTTTGAAGACAAGTTTGTGCCAGCCTTGCGCTTTGCCTAAGTACACACAGCAAGCACCTGATTCACTAGGCGAAGGGTTGTCTGTTTTTTCTACGGTACAAACAGATTGAGCCTTTATTAAAAATTCTTCTGGTGTATTTCCATGTAAGTCAAAAACGATGCGGTTGTATGGCAACACATGCAGCTGGTTTGCAGGGAACAGAACGGTAAGGAACCAGTTGTACTCTTCGCTTCCGTCGTGGTCTGGATTTTTTGCTTGTAATGCAGCCGCGGCGCGCGCAGCGCTTGCGCTGCGGTGGTGCCCATCAGCAACGTATGCAAGATTAATTTCATTGCTCGCTTCAAGCAGTGCTTCTTCGTTTTCAATGCGCCATCCTGTATGTGTGACGCCATCTTCTGCTTTGAAGTGGAACATGGGTCGTTTGTTCATTTCTTCAACGATGATTTCGTCAATAGCTGTAGTCCCGCGATAGGTAAGGAACACTGGCCCAGAGTTTGCGTTGATTCCGAGGACGTGGTTGGTACGATCGTCTTCCTTTATCTGTCTTGTTTTTTCATGTTTGCGAATGAGGTTGTTGTTATAGTCATCAACGTGGCAGCAAGCAACGAGCCCAACTTGATGATGGTCGCCCATGCATTGTCTATATAAGTAGAGCGAAGGTTGTTTGTCTTTTACGAGTGCGCCAATTTCTCTTAGTCGCTCATAGTTTTCTTTTGCTTTCAAATAGACTGAGCCGTCATAGGGTGGGACTTCATCTGCCAGGTCGATTTCTGACCGGACAACATGCATGAAACTATCTTCATTCGCTTGGCCAATGTCTTTAGCTTCTGCGCGATTGACTACGTCGTATGGGGCTGACGCTACGCGAGTAGCATCTGAAGTAGTGGGGTGTACGGCATGGAATGGGCGTATTCGTAAATTAGACATGTGCAAAGTGTACACAATTGAGAAAATAGGAAAGGAATATGGGTTATGACTACTTCTCTTTTTTGCCATTCACTATTGCCTCATCTTGAGGCATCCGTGTCCCGATATTAGATAAGCAACATCGCCTTTAGCCATCAGGAAGAGCATGGCTCAAAGCGAACAAGTGTTGTACTCCCGCGAGCTAGGACGGCAGCAGGAAACCCGAGGTTCGAGATCGCCGTGATTTCGTTCAAGTCACCCAACCCCCCACGCAATCCATGTCTGATTGCTTACTTAGGGAACAAACGTATGAACACACTCACCAAAACAAACACAAACATCATTCGACGCGGATTTACACTGATTGAAATCCTGATCGTCGTTGTCATTCTGGGTATTCTTGCCGCCGTTGTTGTGCCACAATTTTCCAATGCAGCTGATGATGCAAATGACGCCGCAGTTCGTAGTCAACTACAAACTCTCCGTGGGCAAATTGAACTCTATAGAGCACAAAATTCAGGTGACCCAGACCTTACAGGCACTGGTTGGACGGATATGATCGATGGCAATTATCTTATGAGTAATCCTAGCAATCCTTTGACTTCGTCAGCAACTGTTGCAGGTTCTGCAGCTGCTGGTGTTGGTTGGGTTTGGCGTGACAAAAGTGCAACAAACACCACCAAAGGCCTCTATGCAGTCAGTGCTGATGGCGCCGAATTCTCAGAATAAAACATTCCCTGCCGCCTCGGGCAGTGACGAAACCCAAACGGATCCAAGATGATGGAGGTCATCTGGATCCGTTTTTTTATTTTTTTACTCCTCAGAGACTTTATTTTCTATCTACAGGACACATATGCCACTGTTAGTACTCGAGTTACGCAAGTTATTGTCTAAATAATATCTCTGGGGAATTAATCTGTAGTCCGATAACAGCTGTGTATAGTCGAGGTGAGCAAGAAATGAATGATCGGGCTTGTGTTGGGTAGGAATTGGTCCGATGCATCCCATTGCCCTACGAGGGGCTTTTAGCATGAACACGATACGAACAACATTTCAGCATAATGCACATCGAAAGGGTTGGACGTTCATTGAACTCCTTACAACCATTAGCATCCTTTCCATTGCAGCACTGGTACTCATTCCAAGCGCAAGCTCTGGGGCTTCAGTTTCTGGCCAATCCGCTACCCGACATATTGTGACAGATATACTCGCCGCACAAATGGATGCGGTGGCTCAGCAGGAATATAGACGAATACATTTCTTTGCAGATGGAAGTGGGTGGTGCGTTGAAGTACTTGATGCAAGCCAACTCGCAACTTCGTACAGCGCTGGCACAGCCGAGTACGCAGATGATGCCTCAGAATCACAAGGGCAAGGCCAAACTTCGTTCATCGATTTTGCACAAGACACACGTTATAAAAACATGTCCATCACTTCTGCGCTTTTTGATGCAAGCACTACAAGCATTATTTTTGATCAAACAGGCGGAATAGTTGCGCCTGACGGATCTCCATCAACAGGTGGAAGCTTTGAACTTCATAGCAGTGATCACATTTGGCAAGTGCAACTCGCCCCGCTAACGGGGAAGCTGACAGTTGCAAAAATTGGCGGTGGTTCTTAATGTTTTTAAAAACAAAAAATGCGAAAGGCCATATTGGAATAGCATTGCATGATGGTGGTGTTGTCATTGGTCAGTGTTCGTGGAAAAATGGGATGTATTCTCATCCACAAGTGGCACACATTGAGCAGAACCCGCGGTGCCTTACTGCAGAATGTTGGCGCTCATTTTTGAACCAATCATCCATGCTAGGTTCAGAATGTGTTATATCGATTCCGCCATCAGTTGCCCAGCATCAAGTCCTCCGATTGCCGAATATGCAAACGTCTGAATTGAAAGAAGCGGCATCGTGGGAAATGGCAGATCGACTTGGTGTTGAGCGAAATTCATTACAGATGGATGCAATTCCAGTCGGATCAGGAGGAGACGTACTCGCAATCGCAATAGAACAAACGATGCTCACTGAATTACTCGACCCACTATATGCAGCTGGTATGCGCCCGACTGTTATTGAGCCAAGTTGCATCTCTGCAGCTCGAACGTTAAGTATGTTGCATCGACGACAAAGTGATGGCGAGATTGTACGAGCAGTGTTTGATTTTGGTATGCATGACTCGTCATTCATGGTGCTCGCTGGGGACTCGCTCGTGTTTTATAAACATTTGAAACATAACGGCTTGCAGTTAATTGATTCTGTAGCCTCTCACACTCAAGTTACAAAAGAACAAGCAAAACGTATGCTTGAAAATAGTAAAGTGAATGATATTGAAGATGATGTAAGCAAGGCTGTTCGTGACGCAACTCGTGCGAATCACGAAGCTATAGCTACAGACGCGATGAAATGCATTCGCCACTATGGCGTGACAAACCGTGGACCTCTTTCAACAAAACTGATCGTGACAGGCAGCGCTGGATGGAATCCATACTTAGCAAAAGCACTTAGTGATGCGTGTTCACAAAAGGTAGTTAGTGACAATGCAATATCACATGTACACACCTTGCCGGAAGAAGTAATAAGCATTGGTGGATGGCACGTAGCGCTTGGCGCAAGTTTAGCTTGCTTATCACAACGAAGGAAGCGACGTGGAAGTGACGTAACAATAAAGGAAGCAGCATGAATTTATTGCCGGAACAGTATGTCGAACGAAGCAAAAACAAAGCGCGAAGCAACCGAGTTGCTGTTGCAATCATTGCGACTCTTTGCGTTGTTGCCGCAGTAGCAACACATTCACGTCTATCGATGAATTCTGCAGTTGAACATCTTGTTGTTGCGCAATCAAGAGCAAACAGCGCACTTGAATTAGAAATTGACGCAACTTCACTGGAATTATCTAAAGCTCGATTAGAAGCATTTATCGTCAGGTACAACGATGAAAAAGTTGTCTTTGCGATGGGAGATATTGTCGCAACGTTGACAAACATGCTTCCACCTTCGATGACGCTTGAAGATATAGCGCTCGATATCGTGGAAACTGAGGACGGGAAAGGCATCATTGGCCGAATAGCCGGATTTGCATCATCAGACGAAACTATTGCAACGCTGGTTTCGCTTTTGCAAAACCAGGAGCCATTTGGTTCAGTTAGCATGGATTTTAGTAAATCAAAAATTGTTCGCGGCATTCGCGCACGATCATTTAGAGTTAGTTTTCTAATCGATTTAGAAAACGACTGGGAAGTTTCCCGCATAGCTATGGCAGGAGGTGCAGAATGACCGCATCAAAAGAACGATGGATGTTGTTTGGAGCATTTGTTTTAACAGTGCTATTTGTTTGTTTTTTCATCTGGCCTAATTATCAAAGCTCGCAACACGCAACAAAGAGCGCCATTGAACTAGAGGCACGAATTGCGCAGCTGGAACGTCGGCAAATTGAAGTTGAGCAAATGCATGAAGATTTGCTTCTTATGGAATCGCAAGTTGCATTTGACTGTAAACTCGTGCCTGCTTCGCCAGATACTGCGCAAATTGTAAAAGCGCTTTCTTTAGAAGTAGATGGACTCCATGTTTTGGACCAAAGTTTTACAGCTGGTGCAACGGCCTCCAAGTTGCAGCAAGAAAATAGTTTTGCAATTCAGCCACTCGCGGTTACATTGCATGCTGATTTTGACGCAATCTTTTCAGTGGTTCAAAATGTTGAATCGATGAATAGACTCATCCGAGTTTCCTCTTTACGTATTTCAACAATCAATTCTGAAGGCGCAAGTGAGGTACCAGTGCTCGAGGCATCAATCGGACTGCATGCTATGTATGACAATGGAGATTATCACCAATGAATAAGAAAATGAAGATGATTTGGCGACGATTAACCGCTGACAGCAGACGTTTTAGTTTGTTCTGCACGCTGCTGTTTGTTGGTTTGCTTCTTTGGGCGAGAATTATTGTTATTGCGCGGCCACCACGAACGGCTGTTGCAGAAACTGTGGCTGAAACAGTCTCTGTTATTCTTGCAAGTTCCGATAAAGTTTCGGTGCCTGTTGTGCTTGAATCAAAGCCTATAAAGAATCCATTTACAATCAATGCGTTTGCCTATCCAGAGATTGTTGTAGGGACCGATAATACAACGTTTCAGTATGGAAACAACACAATAAAGTCGGAGCAAGCACTAGTTGACGGGCTTGAACTCGAGGCGATAATGGGCGAGATGGCAATGATCAACGGCCGAGTAGTTCAAAAAGGTGATGTTGTGGTTGCGCAGAATGTTCCAATTCCTCTGCGCCTTACGGAGTTATCTGGGCGTTCGGTCATCATTTCGGCTGGAGAGCGCCGATATGAATTGACAATAGCGCCCCTTCGCCACTAACTAACTGGCGACGGGTGCGTGTTTATGGAGACGCCCCCGTGAAACATTCCCACTATGTACTTGTACTAACTCTTCTGACTCTGGCCGCAGCCTCATTCGCGCAGGATTCTGGTGAAGAAATCGTCATGGACAAATTCGGCACGGTTGACCTTGTTGTCAATGAAACGGAAGTTGTGCAAGTGCTTGAAATGCTTGCTATTCAAAGCCGTAAAAACATCATTGCATCGAACAATGTTACCGGAGCTGTTTCTGCAAATCTGTATGACGTTACATTTAGCGAGGCACTCGAGGCAGTGCTTCGTGTAAATAGTTTTGGCTATATTGAAGAGGGAAATTTTGTGTATGTTTATACACTTGAAGAACTCGATACCATTGAAAAAGCAAGACGGAAAACAGAAAGTCGCATTTTTGAATTGCAATATTTATCCGCAGGCGATGCAGATGAGTTTGTAAAGCCACTTTTGTCGGAAGAAGGCAAAGCTGCATTTCGAGGCGATGTAGAAGCTGGGTACCAACCATCGTTGAAAGATGGCGGCGGAGACAGTTACGCTTGGTCAAGTAAATTGGTTATTAATGACTATCCAGAGAACCTCGAAACAATTGCATTGTTGCTGAAGGAGCTTGATACACCGCCAACGCAAGTCGTTGTAGAAGCAACCGTGGTGCAGACTAAAGTGACGGAAGACAATGAATTTGGAGTTGACTTTACGGCTTTATCAAATATTCAAATTGGCGGAATTGTTAATGGTCCACTTGCAGCAGCACAGAATGTGATAACTGGTGCGTTTAAAGACAGAAACATAGAGGGTGTTTCATCTAGTGTTGGTGGAACTGATTCAGCATTATTTTCAGGAGGGTTAAAAGCGGGGATTATCAAAGACCATGTCGGTGCATTTTTGAAAGTGCTTGATCAAGTTGTAGATACTACGGTGATGGCTCGGCCACGAATTACG
>NZFX01000068.1 GCA_002689385.1 Phycisphaerae bacterium | reverse complement strand
CTCCTGGATTGTGAGTGATTGGGACTAATTTGCCCTTTGGCTGAGCGCCATATCGTGTACCTGCGGTCATGAACTTAGTACAGAATGCTACGTCGGCACACTTGGCACCAAATGGATCTTCATCTGGTGCAAAATTAGGACCGCCTACAGCTCCGACCTCTGGGTCTTTGAACCAGCGGACTAATTTCTCTACCCAGTCGAGGGGTGGAATAGTATCATCATCTGTGAATAATACTAGGTCATGGTCCATTCTTTCCAATGCATAATTGCATGCATTTGCACGATTTCGAGAAGGATCGTCTATCCAAGTGACTCCATATTTGTCACAAACTTCCTTAGTATGATCTTTTGATTTAGAATCAGAAATTACAATTTCAAAGTCGGTATAGGTTTGTTTTGCCAATCTACCTAGAACAATATCTAGCTCGTCTGCATTATTGATTGTCGGAATCAATACTGCCACTTTGAAGGGCTCGCCGTCTTCCTTGAGCAGTGGTGGTACATCTGCCATATACCTGCCATCTCACACACCTTGATGAACCCATCTCATATTTTGCGCGAATAGAAATTTACCGTAAAGGCGCGCGTTTGAGACCCCTTGCTGATTAGAAGGTTCATAAGCCTCCAAAGAAGCAAACGATGTATAGGGGTGCTCTCATGTTGAACGTCACAGCCCGTCAAGAACTCATGCGAACGATTGTTGATACACTCGGAGTCGTAGTTGAGGAGGCAAGACTAGACTTCGGAGAAAATGGATTATCTGTTAGGGTTGTTGACCCTTCTCATGTTGCCATGATTAAGATGGAAGTGGACAGTGCAGCATTCGATGGCTGGGAAGTTGACGAGACAAAGTTAGGCCTTGAAATGAGGAAACTGAAAGAAATTGTTGGCATTGCAGGAGCCGGCGACATGGTAGAACTGGCATACAATGACGAATCTGGTCAAGCAACAATCAACATCGGACGAATCGATTTGAATCTTAGACCACTCGACAATTCTACATTGAATCCACCGAAAGAACCAGCAATTGATCTTCCATGCGGAGTTACAATCGCAGGTTCCGAACTTGCTCAGGCACTAAGAGCTGCAAAGATGGCTGGAGATTTAGTCAATCTTTCAATAACCGATTCTTCTTTTGCAGTTAATGTAAAAGGTTCAACCGATGAAGTAAATGTAGAATTCTCCAAGGATGAATTAACTGCGATTGATTGCAGCGATGCTGCTCGCTCACAATACTCATTGACCTATCTGACTCCAATGGCTAAAATTTTCCATGGCATCGAAAATGTCAATCTAAGATTTGGTGAAAACCTCCCACTTAAATTGACATTTGACTTTTCAGATGGCGCAGGACACGTCGAGTATTTCCTAGCACCTAGAGTCGAAGGCGACTTCTGATTACCTTAATTGGTAACATAGTACAGGCAATGATTGTCTTCTAATCCGTGTAGGTCGATTTGTTCTTCCACAGTTAATCCGGCATCTTCGAGTTGTATTCGAATTTGATCGAATACCTCACGCTCATCAGTATCTGAGTATCTTTCAGATGCTGCTTTTAGGGATAGCAATCCTTTGCCTTCTGGTTTAAGAAATCGTTTCACTGCATTGATGAAAATTTCAGCTTGGCCCGCTTGACTGACATCTTGTAATAACCAATCGACCTTGGTTGAAACCATTACTCCCCATGTAGAATGTTTCCTGGCATCGCCAAGAACAGGTACTAGCCCTGGCCGTATTTTTGAGAGATGAACTAAATCCCTTAGACATCGAGGAGAAAGGTCGACGGCAATTATTCTTCCACTCTTTTCGTTATTTGCTCCACAAACTTGGTCATGAAGGTGCGATAGTGAAGTTCCATGGCCTGCTCCGAGGTATAGACAGGTGTCTCCTTCTTGAGGTAGCAAATCATATTGTGTCTGCCTTGCTCTTGAAAGTGCAGCTCCTAATTTTGATCTAGTCGGATCCCATCGTCGGTATTCAGTTCCTTTGAATCTACGAAGAGATTCTCCATATTGTGAGTGTTTGGGGACAGCATTCAGCGTCCAAATAGACCTGCCATCAATCATGACAGCCCATGATAGGCGACGCTTTTTCCCCAACATAATCACCTCTGAGGAGGAGTTGAATTTTCACTGCGAATCGTTTCCACTCTAGCAGCGACTGCATCTAATGCTTCTTGACTCCATAAATCTCCACCATATGCGTCACATCGAACTGCAATTGTTGCTTTAGCAGCAACAGTTCTAGCAATTTTACCTCTTACCCAGCGTGGTGAACGAGAAATCCATGGGTGCATGAAAATATGCCCGTGTTTAGGAGATGGAGCACCTGTTTTCAAGTGATTGAAGAACGCTTTCTCAGCACCAAGAATCTGCATAGTTCCAGCAGGTAGCCTAGCTAGCCTAGCACGACCATGCGCTTCAACACAAAGTCTAGCTGCCAATATAGGTCCTAGAAGAGCTGATAGAGAAGGTAGGTGTTCCGAAGCAAGTTCTCTGACTACATCTTCCATTTTTTCTAAACGGTTTTTAATTTCCCAGACACTTTGAGCCCAGTCATGAAGACTGTCCCATTCAGCATCAGTAGGCCCTACTGGAGGAATTCCTATGCCAAGTACGTCTGCTAATTCTTCTAGGTTTTTTGTATTAATTACCTTTCTAGCGAGGCCACTTCTGTCACGTTCGAACCTTGCTTCTGGAAGGAATAGCCCTACCCATTCTACAAGTCTTCCTTCAATTGTGACAAAAGATGCCCGCAATTCATCAGATGCTCTGAGAATATGTTCTAGGCGTCTATCAGGATCACCTGCCGCAGCATCAACGCCTCTCTTAGAAAGTAAAATAGCCGCTCTATCTAGGCAATCTAGGGCTTCCGGCGAGGGAATTGGCCAATTTGCATTCGGGAGTTCTTCATCTCCGTGAAGCAGTATTTTCGCTCCAGGAAACCTTTCCGATAGTCGCTCTGCTTCCGGAGTCAAAGCCTCATGTGCAATCATATCTAAGCGTGAGCATACAGCATCAGTATCTTTCCAACCGTTCCACTCCTCTACATCTATGATGTTTCCATTAGAATCTGAAACAGCAGCGGCTCTCCAGTCATACCACAGCCACATATGGTTAGCCAGGAGCCCCTCCTTGATGAATGAATTGCTGATGGTTCATCACAAATATTGATATGTATAATCCTTCACCTGTTCTTATGTTCTGCCCAGAATGCGGTACCTTGGCATTCCCTACTCCCTCAGGAGACATAAATTGTACAAACTACAAATGCGGATATCAAGGTCCTGCAAATGTGAAGGTAAAGGGCGCTGATGGTAAAGAAGTTGACCTTTCCAAAACCAGATCTTCTACAAAAGCAGAAACTCGTACTTACGAAGTCATCAAAGACTCCGACGAAATGAAAGGAGTCTTGACTGTAGGAGATTACATGTGTCCGAAGTGCGATTGTGTTGAAGTCTATTCCTATCTAGAGCAAACTCGTTCTTCAGATGAACCAGAAACTCGTATGCTTACTTGCAAAGACTGCGGTAATGGGTGGAGAGAATACTGAAGTGATGAAGTATGAAAATACGAGCATTGCTAGCTTGTTTGATACTTTTTATGCCAGGATGTTTTTCTGCTGAAGAAGGTCCTGAGTTCCATGGCGAAGATCTCGATGAAATGAATGTGTATGAATTTACATTGAGTGATCAAAACCAATCAAAATTTTCACTTGATGATGAAGAGGGCAAAGTAGTGATATTAGCCTTTATTTATACCAGATGCGATGATGTGTGTTTGCTGATTTCACAGAATTTGAAAGAAGTTAAATCACAATTGACTGAGAAGGAACTTGAACAGGTTTCGTTCATTTCCGTAACGATTGATTGGAGACATGATTCACCAGATGTGCTGAAAAATTGGTCTAATAATAAGGGATATGAGTGGCCACATCTGACCGATTGGAATTCAGACCAAATCAGAAATACCTACTCCGAGTATGATATTGTGCCATACGATGAAGAAGCATATCAAGAGGTACATCTGCAACCGGTTTACATTTTGGACACCGATCTAAAAGGTCGAGTAGTTTGGATTGAATATGATTGGCCTATCGACTTGTTCATGGAAGATTTNCGTACGGTAATTGACCTGGGGTGATGAAATGAGACTGACAGCACTTATTCTGTCTCTGATTATCCTATTGCCAGGATGTATGTCTGACGATGAAGAAGAAGAGATCTCTTACAATGGGCGTGATCTTGGTGGAAGTGAGACTCACCAATTTACACTGGAAGATGCTCAAGGACCACTATGGAATTTGAGTGATCAAGAGGGCAAAGTGGTTATTTTAGTATTCATGTTCACTCGTTGTGACAATACTTGCCCTGTTACCAGCCAGAATATCAAGATGGTTCAAGATACACTCACAGATGAGGAATTAGCAAAAATTAGTATTGTTTCCGTAACAGTCGATTGGCGACATGATTCACCTTCTGAATTAAGAAACTGGACTGAAGAAAGGGGGTATGACTGGCCTCATCTTACAGGTTCAAAGGAATCACTAGATCCTGTTTACGAAAATTATGGAGTATTCCCACTCGAAGAAGAAGATGATTCTGATGAGGGATATACTGTTGCTCATCCTTCTCCAACCTATATCCTAGATACAAATTTGAAGGGACGAGTTGTGTGGTCTGATTATGACTTTCCCATCGATTTATTTGTTGAAGATGTTAGAACAGTACTCGATAATTACTGATTATTTTTGACAAGAAGAACACCAGAAAGTCGAGCGCCCTCCTTGGACTAACCTCTCTACAGTTCCACCGCATTCACATTCAGAACCTTCTTTGTCATAGACTCTGAATTGATGAGGGAAATAACCGAGAGTGCCGTCCACTCCTGCAAAGTCTCTGAGGGTAGAACCACCCGCTTGAATCGCTTCTGCTAGTATCACTTTGATTTCATTTACAAGAACTTGGCACTCTTTCTTTGTGACTTTATTCGATTTACGTGTAGGAGATATGTGGCTTCGGTTTAGAGCTTCACACGCATAGATATTACCAACGCCAACGACTACTTTTTGGTCTAGGATACAGATTTTGATTGGACTTTTTCTTCGTTGTAATTTCTCATACAAGTCCTTAGCAGTCCAGTCCTCTAATGGTTCAGGACCCAAGTGGTCCAGTAGTTTGTGAGATTTCCCTCGGTAAATATCTAGCACTCCAAATCTTCTCGGATCATTGTATACCGACATACTTCCGTCATCAAGATAGATTACCACATGATCGTGTTTACCCTCGCATTCACTAGCATCTAGTGTCCATTTACCGCTCATTCCAAGGTGCGATAGCAAAATATCTTCATTATCAAGGTCTATGAGCAGGTATTTTGCTCTACGTCTTACATCGATGATCTTCTGCCCAGTCAAGCGTTCTTCCAATCCATCAGGGAAAGGAAATCGCAAACCTTCACGTCGTAATTCTACACCTTCTATACGCTTGCCAATCCATGAACGAGAAAGTCCGGTACGGACAGTTTCTACTTCTGGTAGTTCTGGCATAACCTGCTGGTTTCACTTGATGTCAATAGTTTTGGTGTGTCATAGGCCTGATAATTTGTAGGCGGTCCAAATTGCTAAACCTATCATCAGCACCCCAGTTATCAAATTTAGAATCCTTTGATTTTTCTCTATTTTAGTAAGCATTGATGAGTTCGATAGAACCAATGCAACCAATACATACCAAGCAGTGTCAATCGTCATACCCATTACTGCAATTATCCATTTAGTATCGCTCGACATCGATGGGTCTAGAACACTGGATAAAACTGCTAACATAAATACAGCAATCTTTGGATTGAGGAATGCGATGAAGAATCCCTCCATAAAGCCCTCTCTTTTCCCTTCAGAGTGTTCGATTTCTTTCTCTTCACTTCGAATAATTTCTATCCCTAAGTACAGTAGGAATATCCCTCCTAGGATTTGCAGAATTGTAAACAAATCTGGATTACTCTCCATTATGGCAACAAGTCCGAAAACTACTGTTACTGCATAAAACCCAAATCCAATTCCATGGCCTACTGCACATGCAAGTCCTCTACTCCGTCCACCTATCATGGTGTTTCGGAGAACTACGGCTAAGGATGGACCTGGTGATGTTGCACCAAGTATGAACATCACAGCTGCCGCAGATATCGCTGTTATGTCCACATGCCTCGCATAGTGCTAATGGACATGACCTTTCTCCTTGTTTAAGCAAGGTAAGTAATCGAACCAGCACCTAGACGCTTTGCCGTCTCCATAGATGCTCTGTCGAAGTGTGCTCTCACTTCTACGTGGTCTAGGACTGTAACAAATGCCTTGACTAATGATTCTGCTGCGGTTGGACGTGTTTTCTCACCTTTGCTCGCCATGTGTGTCCATTATTCTTCTACACCTATTTACTTTTGTCTCATTGCGTCAAATGTAGCATTGCTAGCCATTCGACGAAATCCAGTGATTGAATTCCGGAAGGTGGAATTACAATTTCCACAAAATGGAATTCTTATTTCATTTCGAAGCAATTTAAACAAAAATAACTCCAAAAATTATGTTTGTATAGATTTCAATTTACTTTTTCCAACGGTGAGTCCATAAGCGAGCGGCAGCCGCCTCGCATCATGTCCCGTGAACTCATCCGCGTTGAGGGTGTAGACCGTTCGTTCGGTCCAGTCACAGTTCTACAGGACATTAACCTCATGGTCAATGAGGGTGATCGTATTGGAATCGTTGGGCATAATGGTGCAGGTAAGACTACGCTGCTCAACACAATTTCGGATCAGAAGCAGGATGTAGGCGATATCGAATTCGCTTCTGGAATTAGAATTGCTTACTTGACTCAGATTAGAGATATTGATGAAGATTCAACTATCGAAGCAGAATTATCTCGAAAGGGTAGGCAATTTCAAGAATTGGAAGAAGAAATTGCTGAAATAGAGGCACAGATGGTTGATCCCTCATTCTATGAGGGTAATTGGCAGCCAGTAATGGATCGGTACTCTGAATTACAAACTATGTTGGGCGCATCAGGTGGTGGAAACGTAGCTAATATCGCTAAGGCGATCTTAGAAAGACTCGGCTTAGATCAACACCCAATGGAGATGCCTGTCAACAAATTATCTGGTGGAGAAAGAGCAAAACTCGCTTTAGCGCGTCAGTTGGTTGGACTTGCTGGTGTTGATGTCATATTTCTCGACGAACCTACAAATCACTTGGATATCCAGACTACTGAATGGCTGGAAGAATTCATCAACGACTTCGTTGGTGCTCAATTAATCGTTTCCCACGACAGATATTTCTTGGACCAAGTATGTACAAGAATTGTTGAGGTAGATAATCTTCGAAATTGGAACTATAAGGGTAATTATTCAGAGTTTCTTAAGCAGAAAGAGAATTTCCTTGCAGCACTTGATGATAGAATCAAGAACGTGGAGAAGAAAATTTCTCACACACAATCAGCACTTCGATCAATGAAGTCAGCTAACAAGTATGACAAGTCGATTTCAGCAAAACATAAGATGATTGAGAGAATGCAGCAGGAACTGAAAGCACTGAAGGCTCGTAAGCCAAAACAGCGCAAAGGTTTGCGATTTAACTTAGAAGCAGCAGACAAATCTAGTAACGACATCATCCAATTCCTAGGAGCATCTAAGAAATTCGAAGGACTCCAGCGACCTATTCTGGATAATCAAGATATGGAGATTTCAAAAGGTGATAGAATTGGTATTGTCGGTGGAAATGGGCAGGGGAAAACAACTTTGCTGAAAATGATTACAGGAGATGAAACAATCGATTCTGGATCAAGAGATTTAGCACCAGGTGCAATCATTGGATACTACCACCAAGACCACAGAACTCTAGACTTCAATCTAAATGCAGTGAAGCAAGTAGAATTACTAC
The DNA here is from genome assembly GCA_002689385.1 of Phycisphaerae bacterium. Taxonomy (GTDB): domain Bacteria; phylum Planctomycetota; class Phycisphaerae; order Phycisphaerales; family SM1A02. The sequence continues at coordinate 354 of NZFX01000068.1, read as the reverse complement.
GCCCTGACATGTCATATGGTGAAATCCGTGCCGCACTAGGGCGTTTCCAGTTTGCTAAAGAGCAAGTAGATACGCCGCTTGGTAAACTTTCAGGTGGGGAAAGAGCAAGAATTGCTTTACTGAAAATTCTGCTAGAAGAAAACAACCTTCTACTTCTTGATGAACCTACAAACCACTTGGACATGGATGCAAAAGAAACTCTTGAAGAAGCACTGACTGACTATGACGGTGCTATCGTAACAGTAAGCCACGACAGATGGTTTTTGGACCAAGTAGTCAATCAAATCTGGGAATTACAAGATGGAGTCGTTACCAAGTATTACGGTAATTATACCGACTATATCAGGAAGAAGA
>NZFX01000067.1 GCA_002689385.1 Phycisphaerae bacterium | reverse complement strand
GAACATTGCAGAGCTCGGTGAAACGTTGGGTCAAGGTACGGGCATAAAAAGAAACCAAAGGTTGTGATTGGCAAAAGCCAGATGGCATCTTGCCATGGAAGAGTGCCTGAAGGTATTTCATTGAATGGAAAAAATGTACTGCCTGCGATAACCGAAAACAACCAGATAAAAGCGGCGAGGATAGGCCATACTTTTGTGGGTAAAAAAACGAGACAAGCGCCGATTGCGAGAATACAACATGGGAGCCAAACTGATACTAAAAACGCATAATTATTCAAATATACTAGAGATAGCATCGCAATAAAGAACGCATGAAACGCGATTGTCACAATCGCGAACAGTGAAATAGCGGTCTTGTATTTTTTGACAAGTTCCCTTGATCGTTCTGGCGTTCTTACAACGTATCCAAATGCCGCACAGCCAAGAACATTGGGGACTGCAAAGATGAGAAAGCCCAACCACCCATATCGGTGCATAAGAATGATAGGTAAAAACATCCCAATGCACCACGTCCAACTGCATGAGAGGTAGAGTCCCCAGCCAATCATTTTTAGTGCTTTCACCGTAGGTCGCGGGCTTTGCGGCGAGCAGCCCGTTCCTTAATCATAGATTTCGGAGTGCAATGAAATGTTATCTCGCATCTTCCTACTCGGACTTCGCGGCCTCTTTTGTGCAACGTTTGTGTGACATCTAAAGTTAAATCGATATTGAATTCGCCTTGCGTGCTTAACTCTTCATTCAACTTAGTTGTAACCTGCTTGGCATCACGCACATTGTATATTGCGGGGCCGTAGCAAGGCCGCAGAAATTTATACGACATGTGTTTGCAAACAACAGCATAATCACTTCCGCAGTACTTAAAAAGAAACATGCCGGCTGCGACTTCACTATTTCCGAGAAGGGATGCGCCTGCCATTGCGTTATAAAAATTTCTGTTCGATCGTTTAAATGGAAGCACCGCTGTAAACTTATCGCGGGTGATACGACGCATCGAAATGCCACTTCTAAAAGCAAAGGGGAGCCAAATGAGAGAACAGACTCGGTGCCAGAAGTTATTTTTTGTACTCAGTCGAGTGACATACGCTTCGAAACGTTCCCAGAGGGTTTGTTCTTCAGACTCTGGTTTTTGTGGTTCAGGCCCAGGGTGAAGCTCACTAGGGGAATCGATCTCTGATTCTGCTTTAGCAGCATCGGGGGGTGTAGATTGTGTCGAAGTTGTGGTCATTGGTGCATGCCGAGATTGACTGCGTATTCTATGCTATCAAGCATGACCAGTCGACACCTAGCAGTATGTAGTTGGAGTTTGAAACCTCGGTCCCCAAAAGACTTGGTTTCTGCGTGCAAATCATGCGGGATAAAGAAGGTGCAGCTGGCTTTGCTTCCATTGATACACGATTCCTCGTGGGCAAATTGTGGTGTTTTGCTTCAAGAATCAGGAATTATAGTGTTAAGCGGGATGCTTGAAGCTTCCGGAGAAGATTACACATCACTGGATACGATTGCGCGAACTGGGGGGTTGCGGCAAGACTCAATGTGGGCGTCTACGGAAGCTAATGCAAGAAGGGCTGCAGAAATCGCACAGCAAATGGAGTTGCCATTGGTAACTTTCCACGCAGGGTTTATTCCAGAGAACGAATGCGAAGAACGAATAAAGATGCTGAAGCGGTTAATGGTTTTGACTGAAATTTTTGCAAAACACGGAGTTTTACTGGGGCTAGAAACTGGGCAAGAGTGTGCATCGAATGTAGTGAGTGTTCTTGAGGAACTTTCGCATCCTTCCTTGGGCGTAAATTATGATCCTGCAAATATGATTTTGTACGGCAAGGGTGATCCAGTTGAAGCGATAAAAACGCTTTCGCCTTGGGTGCAACAAGTACATATAAAAGATGCAAAAGCTGCAGATGTTTCGGGAACATGGGGAACGGAAATGCCAGCTGGCGATGGCGAGGTACCTTGGAAGGAATTCTTGCATTGTGTTCCCGATGGTGTAAACCTCGTCATTGAACGCGAAGGTGGTGAGAATAGGATTCACGATGTGCAACAAGCAAAGGCAATGCTTAAGGAATTGGCCGCGTGTTGAAGTATCTGTTCTTGTGCCTGCTCCTATGCGGTTGTGCTGCAAGACAACAAACATTCACAGGCGGGGCTGTTGCAGCGGATCACTACCTGGCATCGCAAGCTGGCGTTGAAATTCTTGTGCAAGGCGGTAATGCTGTCGATGCAGCGGTAGCTACAAGTTTTGCGCTGAGTGTTGTTAGACCTTTTTCCTGTGGCATTGGTGGCGGTGGATTTATGCTTATCGATTCACCAACCATGGAACCCGTTGCGCTTAATTATCGAGAGACCGCACCTAGGAAGGTTGACCAATCATTCTTTACGACCCACAGTAGCCGCATTGGACCAACAGCAGTTGGTGTGCCTGGAACAGTTGCGGGATTGCTTTTGGCTCACGAACGGTACGGCAAACTCAGCCGCCAGCAAGTGCTCGCACCAGCAATTCGCTTAGCAAGAAGTGCAATCGAATTAGATTCCGCATTTGAGAATGCTGTAAAATCAGCAATGCGTTTCATTGAAATGTTGCCAAGTGAACAGAAAGCCAGATACACAGAAGCGGTGCAATCAATAACAAATCAAGTAACAAATTCTGATTCCGGTCAAGAATTTTCGCTCCAACAAATTTCACAACACGGAATAGCAGGTTTTTACGAAGGTAAAATTGCGCAATTAATTGTTGATGCAACAGAAGGGCACTTGGCACTTGATGATTTGAAAGCGTACAAGCCACGCTGGGAAACACCTTTGCAAGTTGCCATTGGTAACGGCAACACGCTTGTGTCAATGCCACCACCAAGCAGTGGTGGAGTTGCGATAGCACAGATTTTTGGACTGCTTTCTCGAGTGAATGCCATGAGGCACGGTAAGTCTTCAGAGTTTTCACAAGTATTGATTGAGTCAATGAAGCACGCGTTTGCTGATCGTGCTGAGCATTTAGCGGACTCCGCCTTTGTCGATGTTCCAGTTGAGGCGTTGCTTGCGGATGAATATCTCGATACGTTAGCGTCGAGGATAGTTCAGGGCGAAACAAAAGAAACGTTTACATACGGTTCAGTGACCCCACCGCCAGACGATAATGGGACAAGTCATCTTTGTGTTGTTGACAGCGATGGCATGATGGTTTCGGCAACGGAAACTATTAATACGAGTTTTGGCTCGCTGGTATATTCGCCATTGCTTGGTTTTATGTTGAATAACGAGATGGATGATTTTTCTTCGCCAAACGGTGCGAATGCCTATGGTCTTCGGCAATCTGAGAAAAACGCACCTGAGCACGGAAAACGTCCGCTCTCAAGTATGTCACCTACAATAGTGGAACGAGATGGCGTACCCGTTTTAGCCATCGGTGCATCGGGTGGACCTAGAATCATTTCCAGTGTTATACAAGTGTTACTCGACATCCTTTGGTTTGGCGATGAACCAGTCGAGGCAGTTGGGCGTGGGCGAGTACATCACCAATGGCTGCCTGACAATGTATACGTTGAAGAAGCATATCGTGATAAGGAAGTAGAGTCGTACCTTCTTGATGTTGGTTATTCGATAAAGGTGCGTGCAAACATTGGCGTTGTGCAAGCCATTCAAATCGACAATGGGTTCCTGAAACCAGCATGCGATCCCCGTAAGCGCGGAAAACCAGCCGGTCTAAAGTGACGGTCAATTTGAAAAAGGAAAAGTGATTGTAAAAAGACCTCGCCAGTTGGCGAGGTCTTTTTGTGAATCTTTGAGGTACTTCAACTACCCAAGGTGTACCGCGTAAATGCAGTGATTGTGGTTCCTTCACCGAGTAACGCTTGAATCGTGGTTGATTCATCAAGCACATATTTTTGTGCAAGGAGTGTGTGTTCTTGAAGGTGTTTACGTACTTTGCCTTCAGACATTTTTTCAGCAATTTCTTCGTTCTTGCCGGCGTCTTTAGCTTCTTTGATTGCATCTGCTCGGATTTGTTCAATCTTATCAGCAGGCACATCGTCAGCAGAAATGCCCATTGGGTCATGGAACACAATGTGTTGGCAAATACCTTTTACAGTTGCTGCTTCCATATCACCTTCGAATTGAAGAAGACATGCGCGTTTGCCATCGTGGTGAATGTAGTCGCCGAATTTTCCGCCACTGTATTTGAAGCCACGAGAGTAGTTTGCATTTTCGCCAGTTGTGATACGAAGATCATCGACGAGCTTAGTTATGGCGTCGTTCGCTGTAATCTCGCCATCAGCTCCAGTTTCTAGTGCAAGTTCTGCAATATTCTCAACTGCTTCAACGAAGTTTTCGTTACGAGCGGTAAAGTCAGTTTCGGTGCGCACTTCAACAATAACTGCGCAACACTCTTTTGAAGCGATACAGATTTTGCCTTCGCCAGTTGTACGCTCTGTACGAGTGTCCATCTTGCCTTTTTTCTTTTCTCGCAACCACTCCTCAGCAGCAACAGGGTCGCCACTTGTTTCGGTAAGTGCTTTTTTACAGTCCATCATGCCAAGGCCAGTTTTTTGGCGGAGGCCCATTACGTCTTTTGCGGTAAAACTCATAGTTGTTTCTCCAATAGTTTTACGGTGTTAGGATTTATCAGCGTCGTTCGCTGGTTTTTCTTCTTCTGCGACAGCAGTTGCTGCGGTGCCTGTTGCTTCAGCAGCAGGAGCTTCGTTGTCAGCTTTGAAAGCCGCACGAGTTGATCGTTGTCGGTTTTCTTCTTGTGCTGCTGCAGAGCGTGCTTCGTCTTCCGATTTCTTTTCAGCAGCAGCAGCTTTTGCACGCCTGTCTTGCAACCCAAGGCTGACTGATTCCATGAGTGATGCGATGACAACCTCAATAGATCGAAGCGAGTCATCGTTTCCTGGAATAGGAAGGTCAACAAGTTGCGGGTCGCCATCAGTATCAACAAGACCGATGGTTGGAATTTGAAGTGCTTTTGCTTCGCGAAGAGCGTTTGTTTCGTTATTCGCATCGATGACGACCATTGCGCCTGGAAGTTTGTCCATGTTTCGGATGCCATCGAGGTTACGTGTAATTTTTGCTTTTTCGCGCATGAGTTGCGAAGTCATCTTTTTCGAGTACGTGTCAATTTCACCAGAGTCGACAAGACGTTCAAGTTCGTTCAACCGCTTAAGCCGGGAACGAATTGTGGAAAAGTTTGTTAGTGTGCCACCAAGCCAACGCTCAGTCACCCACGGCATTTGTGCTTCGCCAGCGTATTTTTGAACAGCGGATTGGGCTTGACGTTTTGTTCCAACAAAGACAACGTCTTTGCCGCCGGCTACAGTGTCTTGGATAAACTTCTTCGCTCGAAGTAGACCTTTAACAGTTTCTCGGATGTCAATAATATGAAGACCGTTTCGAACACCCCAAATATACGGTTTCATTTTTGGGTTCCAGTTTGATCGGCGTTGGCCGAAATGGATGCCAGCTTCAAGTAGATTGCTGACAATATCATTTTTGGATTCGCTCATGAATCGTTCCTTTACAGCGACACCGGCAAAATGTGTGGGCAACATTTGCACTTGGGCGCTTCTGGTTTGTGACCTATTGGTCACGAAAGAAAAGTTACACCGTTGAGCGAGCCCACCTCGCTCACCAGTTGTTGCTCAAAAAAGAGCTGAACATGGGATTTTATACTAATTTACGCAGTGTTGCAATGGTTTATACGGTCAGAGAGACATTGAGAAGTGAGGACGCCACTATATATAGTTGCAATGGCTTTGCCTTTGACCTTCCAGCCATCAAAGGGGCAATTTCGTGCAGTCGAGGCAAAAATCTGAGAATCTATAGTCCAGGTTAGGTTCGGATCGATGATGGTGATGTCAGCCCTATTACCAACGGCTAACGAACCTAATTCAGGTCGGTTTATGAGCGTAGCTGGGTTTCTTGTCATCATTGCAAGCATACTTGCCCAATCAAGTACACCGTCATCTATAAGTGCTTTTGCGTACAGCGCTAGGGCGCAGTCCAACCCCACAATTCCAAATGAGGCCTTATCGAAGGGCATATTTTTAGTGTGTAATGGATGGGGGGCGTGATCAGTTGCAAGGATTTCAATAGTGCCATCAGCGATACCTTCTTTGATTAGGTTGATATCGTGCTGCTCACGAAGCGGAGGATTCATTTTCGCCATCGTGCCAAGGTCACGGCAAGCTTCATCTGTAAGAAGAAGGTGGTGCGGGGATGCTTCCCCAGAAATGGGTTGATTGTTGGCTTTAGCTTTTCGGATAAGGTCAACGCTTCCACCACTACTCAAATGTTGTGCGTGCCATTTAGCTCCAATAGGTTTGTTCAGACGAATGTCACGCGCAATTATTGATTCTTCAGCAGAACGGGGCCACGGACCAAGCCCGAGTTCTTGTTGTATTTTCCCCGCGTTCATAACGCCGCCAATAGTTGTTTTTGGGTCTTGGCAGTGTTGCATAAACGGTACATTGTTTTTAGCGCAATGCGCAAGAACAGCGGACATCATTTCGTCGTTCTCGACAACATCTCCGTCGTCAGTTATTGCAATTGCGCCAGCAGAAACTATGGCGTCAATTGGGGCGATGGTTTCACCTTGTCTTCCAATAGTTGCGCACGCGGTAGGCAACACGCGGCATTGCCCATTTTGGTTTGCTAGCTTGATCGCAGACTCGACCATTTTTGATGTGTCAATTGCAGGTATTGTGTTGGGCATGGTGCAAACCGTAGTGAACCCACCATTGACTGCAGACGCAATACCAGTTTCAGTAGTTTCTTCGTGCTTGCCGCTACTTGGCTCGCGAAAATGCACATGAATATCGATGAGTCCTGGTGAGATGATGCACCCTTGGCAGTCAATGGTGGTGCAATCATTTTGTGTGATTGAAGTATTGCTTATTTCTGCGACAACTCCATTGAAAAGGAGTACATCGCCGCTGAAATCCTGGCCGTTGTTGATGATTCGTCCGTTGCGTAGGAGTGTTGCGTTCATGCTAGCATTGTAACGTCCATAAAAAAAGCCCTGCCTAAAGGCAGGGCTTTTTAGTTAGTCGATCATCCGTATGGTTTACTGACCGCCGGACATTGGGCAACCAACAGGCATTGTACCTTTTTTGTCCCAGCCCATTTTGTCGCAATCTTTCATGTCACCACATCCAGCTGGGTCACTAGCACCTGCAGCAGCTGGCATAGTTTTAGTCATTTTCCCCATTTTTTTCATGCTTGGGCAACATGAATCATTTGCACCTGCAGCAGCTGGCATAGTTTTAGTCATTTTTCCCATTTTTTTCATGCTTGGGCAACATGAATCATTTGCGCCTGCAGCAGCTGGTTGTGCCTTAACATCAGTGCTGCATGCATCTGATCCGCAGCACGCATCAGCAGAAGCACTGCATGATGAGCTAGCTGTAGCAGCGTTAATTTTTTTCGACTTGTTACAGCCAACAACAGCAAAGCCAAGAACGGCTATTACAGTAAGGGTTAAAAGATATTTCATAGTAATATTCTCCAATAATCGGTGTGTTTTGGACTATACGAGCCCAGGGGGGGTTACAGTAAGTACTTCATTATACTCGTTATTAAGGCGTGAAACAACGGAATATCTCTAGATATCTGACGTTAGAATAGAAAAGCGTATGAATAACGATTGCATTGCATCTAAAAGGGAAAAAAAACGAAAAAAACTTGCAGATTTTGCTCGAAGTTTGCCCAATTGTCCAGGCGTTTACATGATGCGCATGGAGAATGATTTTTTGCTCTATATAGGTAAGGCGAGCTCATTGCAAAAAAGAGTTGGATCGTATTTTCTCTCTTCAGCTGATTTAGGTCCATGGAAGCAAGGCATGCTTCAAGAAATCGATCATATCGAAACCATTGAGTGCGAGACGGAGTGGGAAGCACTGTTGCTGGAAGCACGGTTGATTAAGGACCACCGACCAAAATACAACACATTGCAATTAGACGGAAAAACATATCCGTATTTAGCTGTAACGATGAAGGATGATTTTCCTGGAATTTTTATTACACGTTCGCCGAGCGATCCAGAATTTAAGGGTGCGAAATTGTTTGGCCCTTTTACATCTTCTGGTGCATTGCATCGCTCAATACATATGTTGCAATCAGTGTACAAGTTTCGGACATGTTCGTTGGACATTCGGGCAGACAGCACATCAAATGTATTTTTCCGCCCATGCTTGCTGCATGCGATCAATAAATGCTCCGCGCCATGTGCAAACAAAATCTCGAAAGAAGCGTACCGTGAAGATGTTGACGGGTTCCTTCGATTTCTTATTTCCAAACGCAGCGTGATGCTTCGTGAACTGCGTGCACGTATGGATATCGCTTCAAAAAACAAATCGTACGAAGAAGCCGCAGGGATTCGTGACCAGATCGAAGCGTTAGTGAAACTTGATGAAAGAGCATCCAACGATGTGGAGTGGCAATCGGAAGTTACGGTTTTTGCCCAAGACCCCGCAGATGGCATGCATGCTTTGCAAAAAGCACTCGGTGCTGCAAATGATTTTCGTTTCATTGAGGCGTTTGATATCGCACACTTACAGGGTGGAGAAACAGTTGCTGCAAAAGTAAGTTTCGTTGATGGCCGCCCACATAAAGAGGGGTACCGAAGATACAAAATTAAAACAGCATCCAACGATGATTACATGTCTATGCGCGAAGTAATTTCTCGAAGGTTCCGTGAAGCAGGTGAAGGTAATGAATTGTATCCCGATGTCGTTGTTATCGATGGTGGGAAGGGACAGTTATCTGCCGCAATGGAAGCATTTGCACAACTTGAAAATCAGCCGCCGCTCGTCATGAGCTTGGCCAAAAAAGAAGAATTGATTTACTTAGTGAACAGAGAAGAGCCAATCAAGCTTGGGCGAAACAATGAAGGTCTAAAACTCGTGCAGGCGATTCGCGACGAAGCACACCGTTTTGCTCAACATTACCATCACTATTTGCGAAACAAAAAAACCTTTGGTGATTCTTGATGGCGATAGTAGAAGCGGCCTCTAGCGGTGTAAAAATATACATAAAGGTTGTTCCCAATGCATCGCGCAAAGAACTCTCTGGCGTTGTTCATGAACGATTAAAAGTTCACGTGCAAGCACCTCCTGAAAGTGGAAAAGCAAACATAGCTGTCTGTAGTCTAATTACAAAAGCCCTTGGCCTGAAGAAAATCGCAGTGACTATTTCTTAAGGGAGTTCAAGCGTGCTTAAAACTATTGAAGTGTGTGGTATTTCTCTTCATAAAGTGACAGCCAAATTTGGCTTGTAATGCAAGCTCTTGTGGTAGCATCTCCAATAGGAGACCCACCAATGGCAAAAGGTACTGTATTTCAAACAATTCTTGATTCAATTGCACCCGTTGCACAGCAGCATGTATGGGGAGTGATGGGCGATGCAATCAATCCGCTTGCTGATGCGCTTCGGACGGACGATAGATTCGAATGGATGCACGTCAGGCACGAAGAAGTAGCAGCGTTTGCAGCTGGCGCGCAAGCAAAATTAAACGGCAAACTCGGTGTTTGTGCTGGAACGGTTGGTCCAGGCGCAATTCATTTGCTCAACGGTTTGTACGATGCGAAAATGGACCACGCGCCAATGTTAGCAATAACTGGGCAAGTTCCTCGGACAGAAATAGGAAGCGATTATCATCAAGAGGTAAATCTTGATCGTCTTTTTGATGATGTTTGCGTGTACAACCAAACGGTTATGAGTGCATGTCAAATGCCACGGCTTGGTGTGCTTGCTGCACAATCGGCGATGGCAAATTCAGGTGTTTCTCACTTGTCAATTCCTTCAGATGTGGGTCCAGAAAAAATAAAAGATACCGGCGTGCACCGAGTATTTGTTTCTGATTCGGAAGTTGTTCCTGCGGCAGTGCATCTTCAAGAAATTGCAAAAGCCATTAATGAATCATCGACAGTAACGTTGATGGTTGGTTGGGGCGCTCGGGGTTCGACAAAGGAAGTGCTAGCACTTGCGGAAAAATTGCAAGCGCCTGTAGTGCATTCGCTCAAAGGGAAAGCAGTCATTGATCAAGACAATCCGTATTGGGCAGGCGGCATCGGATTGCTTGGAACAACTGGTGGCGTTGAGGCAGTAGGGCATTGTGAAACGCTTGTCCTTCTCGGTACGGATTATCCTTATAGACAATTCTTGCCAGACAACGCAAAAATTATTCAAATTGATATTTCTGCACAACGCATCGGTCGAAGGTGTGACCTCGCAATTGGTGCCGTTGGACATATACGCCCAACCCTAGAAGCGCTATTGCCATTGGTTGAGACGAAAATAGATGGAACACACTTGGCGAAGGTGCAAAAGAAAAAAGCATCGTATGAAAAGAAGATGGTAAAAAAGGGCGACACGACAGGGCGCAAAGCGCCGATTCGACCGCAAGCTGTTGCGAGATCGATTTGTCGTCATGCGACAGATTCGGCAGTTTTTATTGCGGATACTGGAGAGTTGCCTGTCTGGATGGCTAGGCATATTCACATGAAGGGGACGCGTGACTTTTTAATGTCGTTCAATCATGCTTCGATGGCAAATGCGATGCCTCAAGCGTTAGGCGCGCAAGCGCTCGATAAAAAAAGGCAAGTCGTTGCGTTATGTGGGGATGGCGGATTTTCGATGCTGATGGGTGATTTTATAACTGCTGTTACCTACGAGTTGCCTATCAAATGTGTTATTTTTAACAACAGTAAACTTGGGCTCGTCAAAATGGAAATGGAATCGATGGGGTATGCAGATTGGGGCATCGATTTGAAAAATCCAAACTTTGCTGAGTGTGGAATTGCCATGGGTGGTAAGGGTATTCGCATCGAAGATCCAGCAGATCTTGATGCAGGCATCAAGCGCGCTTTAGAAATGGATGGCCCTGTGGTCGTCGATGTAGTTACCGACCCAAATGAACTTACGATGCCACCAGAAATCATGCCTGCTCGTGGTTTTGGTTTTGCACTGAGCAAAATCAAGGAACTAGCGGTATCTTCAAGTGTGTAGGTAGATCACAGCTCTAAAGATTTGATTTGGTCTTATAGAACAATCAAGCAGGTGAAGGCGCCGCGTCGTCTGAAGCAGATGCATCATCATTAGTTGATTCTGTAGGTGCTTTTGTTTCTTGGTCGAGTAAATCTGACACAGATGAACGTGTAATCTTTTCGCCTTTCATGAGTTCCTCGAGTTCTTCTGCTTGGAGCGTTTCGTATTCAAGCAGTGCTTCAGAAATCGCAACGACTTGTTCCCAATGCTCATCAATGATCCGCTCACTTTCAGCATACGCAGCGTCGATAAGTCGCTTCACTTCTTCATCTATAATCCGTGCAGTGTCTGGCGAGTAATCTTTGTCAGCTAAAATAGCTTCTCGTTGTGGGTCTGGCGAATACATAACAAAACCAAGACGGTCGGACATGCCCCAGTCTAAAATCATGTGTCGTGCGTAGCTCGTTGCCATTTGGATGTCCATCGAAGCACCACTTGAAATGTCGCTCGTTTTGCGACGTTCCGCGATTCGTCCCCCGCAGAGTACGCGCATAGATGCCTCAAGGAATTTGCGGTTATAAAAGTAGCGGTCTTTTTCTGGCAAACTAAATGTTGCGCCGCCCGACTGACCGCGAGGAATAATGGTCACTTTGTGTACTGGGTCTGCATGTGGCAAAACAAGTTGCACGACAGCGTGTCCGGCTTCGTGGTACGCAGTTGCAACACGTTCGAGTTCTTCAACTTTACGACTTTTGCTCGCACGTCCCCATCGAATTTTATCTCGCGCTTCGTCTAAATCAAGTTGCTCCACAAAATCTTTGTCTGCAAGCGTTGCGATAATCGCAGCTTCGTTAATGAGTGCTTCTAGGTCAGCACCGCTAAACATTGGAGTGCCACGAGCTGCTCGTCCCAGGTCGATATTCGGTGACATTTTTACTTTCTTTGCATGTACGCTAAGAATTGCCCTGCGCCCTTCGACATCAGGTAAAGGCACTTGAACTTGCCGGTCAAACCGTCCCGGACGTGTAAGCGCTGGATCAAGCACATCGGCTCGGTTTGTAGCGGCCATAACAATTACTTGGTCACTTAGCTCAAAACCATCCATTTCAACAAGGATTGCATTAAGCGTTTGCTCTCGTTCGTCGTGCCCGCCGCTTGAGAATCCGCTTCCTCGTTTTCGTCCAACAGCATCAATTTCATCAAGAAAGATAATGCAGGGCGAAGCTTCTTTTGCTTGTTTGAATAAGTCACGCACTCGACTTGCGCCCACGCCAACGAACATTTCGACAAAGTCAGAACCGGAAATAGTGAAGAACGGGACGTCTGCTTCGCCGGCAATTGCTTTTGCAAGCAAAGTTTTGCCGCAACCAGGAGAACCCACAAGTAGGATGCCACGGGGAATGCGACCGCCCAAACGTGAAAATTTCTTTGGGTTCTTTAAAAACTCAATGATCTCATGCACTTCTGCTTTTGCTTCAACAATGCCTGCAACGTCCTCAAATGTGACTTTGCTCTCGCCTTTGTTTGCAAGTTTATGTTTTGATCTTCCAAAGTTGCCGATCATGCCGCCAGCGCCCCCGCCTTTTGCTGATCTGGAAATGAAGAAAAAGATGAGGAAGAGGATGAAGATCATCGGTCCCCAACTTAAGAGGAAGGTCATAAACAATCCGGTATCTTTTTTGTTCGCAAAGTCAATGCCGGCATTCTTCAGTTCATCTTTGTACCAATCATCTGCACCCGCTGCTATTGGAAAATAAACCTCTGTTCCAGCGGGGATATCAATCGCGCCAACTGGATCAGTCGTATCTTTTGCGATAGTCCCGACAATTCGTGTATTTTCAATAGTGACTTTGTCGCCTTCGAATTGATGCGACTTTGCACGTGTAATGAAGTCGTTCCAGCTCGTGAGTTCTGTGCCACTGCCTGTGCCGTTGATGGCACCCCAAAGCATGATGAGGACAAAACAAATTAACATCCAACTAAGAATGCCTCGCGAAAATTTCGGCTTTTGCTGAGGTGTTTGTTTCGGGTCTGGTTTTTTCTGATTGCCGGTTGGGTTTGCCATAATTGGGGCCTGTATCTATACCTTGTTTGGGGTTTTTACCAAGATGCTTGCATTTGGTCGACTATTTCACAAGCAAGCTGTTGCACAACAGCAAACTGTCCAACCTCTATCGGCTCTGAAGAGGGTTGAGATGGGATAAAAAGGGCGCTGCTTGTGAAATTTTCACGCCCGACTATACGCCCACCGCTTTGGAGATTGAGCCATTCGAAATTGATCGTAACTTTGATGAGCATTTCGTTATCGAGACCGGTTGTTCTTGATTGGCTGATCTGGTCAAGCTCAACTTTTTTAATCGTCCCAGTTAACAGCGTGTCTGCAAACTGTTCGCCTATAACGTTGTATGGTGTTCGCGTTTGGATTTCTTTTATGACGGCATCGGTAAGCATGAAGCCAATAGTGCGTTGCATGGTATCGTTCTTGAAAATTGGCACAGCTACACTTTTGTACTGCTTTGCGTAAAGCGAAGTTGAAGAGTAACCAATAGTTGGGTCACTTGCACAATACGTGAGAGCGAAGCAACAAGCAAAGCATACGAGAGAAATGCGGATCATTCTAATTCCTCGACTTCGACGGTGGTGATAACTTTNCCGAGTAAAAGTTCTTGATAGATGGCGTATAGGTCGCCAATTTTATNTTTAACAATTGGTGGAAGTTNCGGCATAAACTTTGGGACAATGTGTTCAAGCGCNTCTATAGATGCGGCTGTTTGCGGGTATTTCTTTACAAGGCGTCGAACAGTGTATTCAGCGGCAATAGGATTGTTCACTTCCATATACCATGCGGCTGTTCGAAGCATTTTTTGCCCTAATGATTCATTAATACGAGTGATTAACGCACTAGATTCAATGGTTTTTGCTAGTCGGGGGTCAAGTCGCTCGAGGCGGTCGAGTTCTTTTTTTGCATCAACGATTCCTGAAGAATCAAATGTGGGTCCTCGGTACGTGGCGAGGCGGGTGTAAATCAATCGTGCTTTTGCTTTTTCTATAAACGCAGAGGTTGGATAGTTTTCAACGAAAATAAGATACATATCGTTTGATAATTTCATTTTCTTTGTTCTGTAATACAAATCAGCAAGTTCAAGCGCCGCCGTTTCTGCGAGTAAGCTTCTGGGTAATCGTTCTTGGATTCGAATGAACAATTCTTCCGCTTCATCCGTTGCATTAGAAATACGCATGCCCCAAATTATTTTTCGGGTTCCATGGGCAAACAAGGTTGCGATTTCAAGTTCGCGTTCGTTTGCGGTTACGGCTGCTTGCGTCCCGTAATAATCTCGCGCAACGATTTCATAATCAAAAAGCGATTCGTAATAATATTTTTGTGCAAACAACGCATCGCCATGAATGAGGTGTGCTTCACCAATAAGTGGATGTCGCTTGTGGCGTTCGATCCAAATGGTCGAAAGTCGCATGGCCTCTTGGTAATGCCCCTCTGCGAGTTGTTTTGATGCGCTAGCAAGTTGCGCTTCAGGTGTGCCTGGATCAGGTGCATTGGTAAGTATCCATTCGTCCGTTTTTTCGTCCAGTACATAGGTTTCTTGGGCACTTGCCATTTGGGATGCAAGTGCAATAAATAAAATCGTCGTAATGCGCAACATATGTACATCATAATCACGTAGAGCCATCCAAGTTGCCGATATATCGGGTTAGATGCATTCATTGTGGGTGCACAAGAATGGGCATGGATGCCCAGGATAGGTTGCCAAGGATGGCCAAGTTGCGCTCAATCGCGCTTATTTGTTGTAATTGTGTTTTTGCCTTGCTATCGGTGCGCACAGTTGAAGCCACCGATTCAATTTCTTTGCCAATGCCGTCGTCCGAGTTGACGGTTTTTTCTATGGATTCAGGTCTGTGGAGCGTTTTTTTCGTGTTGCTGATTTTGGCGGGACTTTTGTTAGGGATTCGCTGGTTTGTTCGAAAGTCTACGGGTAATTCAACGCATGATTCAGCTAGCGGAAAAAGGATACAAATCATTGAAAGGAAAGCACTTGGGCCTCGGCAGGCATTATTGCTAGTTCAGATAGGGGGCAAGAAAGTTCTGCTCCATCAAGTGAAGGGCGCGCTTGTTCCTTTGTGCGAATTGGATGCCTCAGAAGAGGAGTGTACGATATGAATATAGGATTAATCCTTCTCGGCACGGTCGGTGTGCCTGAGAACCCAATAGAAGCACTCGAGCAAGCCGGTGCATTGTTGCCAGGAAGTGACGGTTCACTTGGGTCGACAGTGAACATTTTGCTTATGTTTACGGTACTCGCGCTCGTGCCATCCATTTTGGTTCTTTGCACCTGTTTTACTCGATTTATTGTTGTGCTTGCGTTACTTCGCCAAGCACTTGGCTCCCCGATTATTCCGCCGACGCAAATATTGGTCGGCTTGAGTTTGCTTCTTTCTGTCGTAGTTATGGCGCCAACAATCGAGCAAATGTATGAAAATGGTATTAAGCCGATGATTGATGGCGATATCACGAGCAGTGAAGTTGCTTGGGAGAAAACGCGTGCACCTCTTCGGTCTTTTATGTTTTCGCAAATTGAATCAGCGGATAACTGGTCGACGGTCTACATGATGTTGAACTATCGCGGCGTTGACACATCGAAGCCATCCGAACTTACTCGTTTGGATGTTGACACATTGAGTTTGTTGCCCGCCTATGTTTTGAGTGAACTTAAAATCGCTTTCATAATTGGGTTCCGAGTGTATCTTCCATTTTTAGTCATTGACTTGCTCGTTTCTGGCTTACTTGTTTCGATGGGCATGCTCATGCTGCCGCCGGTTCTTATCTCGCTTCCATTGAAAATTCTGATGTTTGTTCTTGTAGATGGTTGGTCTTTGGTTGCTGGGAACTTATTGCAGAGTGTTGCAGTTTCGAATCAGGTGGTGTGGATATACAATTGTTCAGTAGGCGGATTGGTATGAACGACATGCTCGTGGATGCATTAGGGTCAGCATTTACTGTTGTACTTGTTGTTTCTGCACCAATTTTGATTATTGGTCTTGTTGTTAGTTTAGTGACCAGTTTGTTGCAGGCAATGACGCAGGTGCAGGAACAAACATTGAGTTTAGTTCCTCGGCTTCTTGCCATGCTTGTTGCGATATTGTTTTTAATGAGTTGGATGTTGTCGGAGATTATGACCTTTGCAACGGAGATGTTTTCAGCAACAGCATGAGCGAACTTGCACATATTTCACTTCTCCCGCTTCTGGCAGTTGTCGCACGCATCGCAGGCCTTGCTGTAGTTTCGCCTGTGTTTGGTTCGCCTGCAATTCCTAAAGTTGTTAGGGGCGCGATTGTTATCACTCTAGGTTTTTCTGCATGGAGTATGACTGCACAGGCACCAATTACGGATACAAGTTTGTTTGGTATTGGAGTAGTCCTTGCAGGAGAATTCGCTATTGGTGCAGTGATTGGTTTCTTGATGACATTGCCGCTCGTCGCAATTCAAATAGGCGGAACGATGATGGGGCAACAAATGAGTATTGCGCTTCCCTCGATGCTTGACCCATCCACTGGAAGCGAGTCTGACGAACTTGGCAGGGGATTTATGTTGTTTGCATTAGTCGGGTTTGTAGTTGTTGGGGGAATTGAGCAAACCTACATGGCAGTCGTAGGAAGTTTTTCACATTTGCCCGTTGCTACTCTTGCAAGTCAGTCCATGGTGGTGACAGTGACAGGAATGTTGGACTCTGTGTTTGAGTTTGGATTACGGGTCGCACTACCATTGATTGCTATTTTGATGTTGCAAACAGCCGGGCTCGCGATGATTGCTCGTTCAATCCCACAGTTAAATATATTTAGCGTAGGGCTTCCTCTTCGTATTTTAGTTGGCTTGCTTATTCTCGTTGCTGGGCTTGGTTTTATTAGCACAATGATTTCTACGTTTATGCCGGACATGGTGGGTTCGGTCTCGACGTGGGCGACGGGGACAGGCGTATGAGCGTTGATCGAGGTACAGCGATACATGAACCAACCGTAAAGCGCTTGCAGAAGGCGCGCGACGAAGGGAATGTTGCTCGTTCGAGCGATTTGGCAACGGCCCTTTTTCTTGTCGTAGGTGTTGCCGTTGTTGCTGTTTGGATACCAAAATGCTTTGCATTCTCTAAGGCCCTACTCATGACACAGCTTTCCGGAACCGAGTTGCCTTTGCAGGTTCTGCTCGAGCAGGCGGGATGGGGCGTATTTGAACTCGCATTGTTCCCTTGTTTGGTTTTTGTATTAGCCGGTGTTTTTTCTGGCATTGTGCAAGTCGGTGGTTTGTTTACGCCAGGCGTTGCATCCGCGCAACTGTCTCGAATTGCATTTACAGGCACAAGAAAAATAGTGGGTCCTCGCGGGCAAATGCAAATGTTGTTTTCGATAACAAAGTTATTGCTCGCCGCTGGTGCTTCGCTTCTGGTTCTTTTGCATTACAAAGAACAATTACTGAGTCTTGGCACAAAAACAGATATTTTGACGCAAGTTCGCGTAGTCGGTTCAATTGCGGTGCTTGTTGTCGTTGCGGCATTGACAGTTCTTTTTATGCTTGGCATAGCTGATTTTTGCTGGCAACGCTACGCATGGAAGTCTGATTTGAAAATGACGAGGCAGGAACTCATTGATGAGCACAAAGAGAACGCGAGCACGAGTGGTCTTCGTAGAAAAACAACATGGTTAGCAAAGAAAAGTGTTGATCAAGCGATACCTTCGATAGTGGTTGTCGGGGATACGATTGCGGTTGCTATTCGTTGGAATGCGATCACGATGTCATTTCCAGTAGTGATTGATATGTACCAAGGCGAAGATTTTGCAGAATATACAGAAAGCACGAACGGCGCACCTGTGGTTACAGACAATTCGCTCGCAGATCGTATTGTGCGGTTGAGTGATGTTGGTCTTGGCATCCCACCAACGTTGCATGGAGAAATTGCCTCGCTGTTACTAGCGAGCAGGAGAGTTACAGTATGAATAATGTACGATTTCAATTTGATGCGTTAATCGCCTCTGCTTTAAAACGGAAGCATGTGCTTGTGCCCGGGTTTTTGCTCGGTCTTGTTGCGGTGCTTGTCGTCCCTCTTCCCCCTACGATACTTGATGTATTTTTGGCTGCGAACATTTCGCTTGCTGCTGTAATATTACTAACGACTATCTATACAAAAAGCCCACTCGATTTCAGTGTGTTTCCAGCCTTGCTATTAATTACAACCCTAGGTCGATTAGTATTAAACGTTGCTTCAACACGGCTGATTCTATCTGCAGATACTCCTACACCTGAGGAAGGTGATGCAATCGCTGGGCATGTTATTGAAGCGTTCGGAACGTTTGTCGCTGGGTCAAATATTGTGGTCGGTGGAATTATATTTTTGATTTTAGTAGTTGTGCAATTTGTTGTCGTGACAAAAGGTGCAACAAGAATGAGCGAAGTAGCCGCCCGTTTTACTTTGGATGCGATGCCAGGTCGCCAGATGGCAATTGATGCCGATTTATCTGCAGGATTAATAAACGAACAGCAAGCAACGGTACGGCGAGACGAGGTTTTGCGAGAAGCTGACTTTTACGGCGCGATGGATGGCGCGAGTAAATTTGTGCGGGGTGACG
Organism: Phycisphaerae bacterium; assembly: GCA_002689385.1. GTDB lineage: Bacteria > Planctomycetota > Phycisphaerae > Phycisphaerales > SM1A02. The sequence goes on along the minus strand of NZFX01000067.1, from coordinate 4,068 downwards.
CGATTGCAGGTCTAGTAATCATTTTGATAAACATCGTTGGTGGACTAGCAGTTGGCATTGCCATGAAAGGGTGGTCAATTATTGAAACCGCAGAATTGTTCACCCGATTGACTATTGGTGATGGTCTTGCGAGCCAAATTCCTTCTTTTCTTATTGCAATTGCAGCGGGCTTAATCGTAGCGAGGGCAGGCAATCGAACACCCCTTGGTGTTGAAATTCCAAAACAACTTGTTGCACAACCTGCAGCGATAGGGCTTGTTGCAGCATTTCTTGTTGCACTTTCATTTACGCCTCTGCCTACGATTCCACTGCTTATTCTTGCGGTTGCTTTGGCGATTCTTTCTTGGTCGAGTTACAAACAGCAGCAAACCGAAGTAGAAAGCGAAATTCCGAACCAAGAAGAGGCTGAAGAAGAAATCGCAAGCCCACCAGCTCCACTTGATTCTGTGCTTGAATTGGAACTGGGAAAAGCACTTTTGCCACTCGCCTCAAGTACGATTGAGGGCAATCTTGTGCAAAAAATGACTGATCTTCGAGCAAATTTCATGCACGAGTTAGGAATAGTTGTTCCATCAATCCGAATCAAAGACAACTTGGCTTTGCCAGCAAATACTTATCGGTTGTCGATTAAGGGCGGAGTTGTTGCAGAAGGTGTTGTATATAAAGATAGGTTGATGGTAGTGGCGGGTGAAGACAGCTCGCAGGACATAGAGGGGATTCGTGAACGAGAACCAGTGTTTGGCTACAACGCAATTTGGGTAACTGAAGCGGTACGTGATGGATTAGGCGATTTGTTTTTGCAAGCGATGGACCCGGTAAAAGTCATCATGACGCATCTTTCGCATGTTGTGAAGACGCATGCTTCAGAATTAGTGTCGCGTGAAGATGTGTCCGTGATGGTTGAGGAACTAAGGGCAACATCGCCACGACTTGTAGCGGATGTGATTGGCGTGGAGCTTTCCATATCGCGCCTTCATCATGTGATGAAGGCCTTACTTATGGAACAAGTTCCATTGAAAGACATGGCGACTATTGTCGAGACTGCCGTTGATTCAGCAGCACTATCCTTGCCGGAATGTGTAGAACAAGTTCGCTGTTCGTTACGGAGACAAATTTGTGCGGCGGTGACAACACGAAGCACCAGCGGCAAGTCCGTCATCCGCTGTGTTTCGCTTCCAATAGAAATAGAACTTGCGCTACAAAACAGTCGTGAAAGTAAAGAGGGTCTGTCCTCAGCGGTGCATCATGCTGGCTTGCCACTCGTTGCTGAGGGTTTGCCGATTGTCGTTGTGACATCGAAGGAGTCAAGGCGATTTTTGCGCACAGAGTTAGAGAAAAATTCAAGTGAAGTTACCGTGTTAAGCAGGGACGAAATTGTTCCTGAAGTCGACTTAGAGGTAATAGGAACAGTTACATCAAAAGGACACTCAAGAGCATCTTGAGTAGTTAGGGAATTTTTATGCAAGCAATAACAACAGATAGACAAAAAACAATCGCATATGCCAACGCCGTGTTGTTAGAGAAGCCGCGCGAGGGCATGAGTGAACAGATTGAACTGGGTTTTGCGGAACTAAAATCACTTGTTGGAGAAGTGCTCGAGCATGAGTCAGCAGGGCGCCTTTCTCCCGTTCTGGCAAAAGCGTACAAAGTATTGACAAGCAAAGGCGTTGAGGGGCCCCTTGCTATGGATATTCTGCAACATGTTAAAGCCCCATCCTCTATTCAGTACGATGCATTAAAACCGCTTGTTATCACTGAGATGGTTCGACGCTTACCCCAAACATCGCCACCTCCGACAAGAGACGCAACTACTCCAACAATAATTGCGCTCGTTGGCCCAACAGGCGTTGGCAAAACAACTACGATTGCAAAACTTGCAACAAAGTTTCGTTTGCAACAAGGTCGGAACGTCACGTTGATTACAGCCGATACATATAGAGTTGCTGCAGTAGATCAGTTGCAACAGTATGCGAATTTGGTTGACACTCGTTTGGAAATTGCTGGTACTGCTTTGCAAATGAAAGAATCAATTGCAACTTGTACTGGTTCGGACATAGTCCTAATAGATACAGCGGGGCGAAGCGCGCAAGATCATGACAGGATTACGGAGACTGCAAAAATTGTTGCATCTGCAAACCCAACTGAAATACATTTAGTTCTCTCAGCTGCAACTTCTATTACAGCTACAAAAAGAGCAGCAGAACGTTTTATAGCTACGGGGTACAACCGAGTCATTGCGACAAAAGTTGACGAAGCAGTCACAATGGGTGAAATTTTTTCCACTTTGTGCAGTATGCGTGCATCTATGAGTTGGGTAACGAATGGCCAGGATGTTGCATCGCATTTGGATTTAGCAAACCCTGTGAAGTTGACAACATCGTTTTTTAGCGAGTAACGACCGATAACTCCTTTAAGTTAGGTAAGTTACAGCGCTTCTGGCCGGCCTGTGTTTTGTAGTAAATAAGCAGTAAATTACTCTGCTTGCACTGTTGCGGTACGTATTCTCGGACGATGCAGGCGATAACCAAGGCGCATTGTTTATTGCACGATTTAGTGGAATTGTAGTTTTATTGAACAAAATTTCCTCTGGAATGACTTTACTTAGATGTCGCCATTGCGATAAATAAATAAATTCATGACAAACAACCCACATTCACCAACTCACAAACCTCTCACATCGTGTTATAGTCTTGACAACATCATTGCCAAGGATCGGCAGGATGAAGAAAATGGTACGAACGTTCGTACTAGTTTTGTCAAAGGGTCAAGGAGCAGACCAATGCCATGTGCAACAGATACTAATAAATTAACCAGAGCAATGCTTAAGGGCAGAGAGCCCAAAGGTCTTGATGTGATGGTGCCAACAAGCCGTGGAGACATCGAACTTATCGAGATTTGGATTTCGTATAAAAACGATCCATGCGTCGATTTTCGAAATGTCCTGATGGAGCAATACCTGCAAGTTGTGCGATACACCGCAGAACGTGTGCATACAAAACTTCCTTCAGAAGTAGATGTTGATGATTTGTATTCAGCGGGCCTGTTCGGTTTGATGCAAGCAATCGATGCATACGACCTGACGATGGGTTTTAAGTTTGAAACCTACTGCAGTCAGCGAATACGCGGCGCTATTTACGATGAACTTCGTGCGATGGATTGGGTTCCACGGCTTGTGCGTTCTCGAACATCAAAAGTCGACCGTGCGCGTAAAACTATTGAGATGGAAACTGGTTTAAAAGCAACTGATGAGCAAATTATCGATCACCTTGAAGTAGATATTGCTGAATATGAAAAAATCGAGCGAGATTCAAGGCCAATAATGATGACCTCATTGAATCGCAAAGCTTACGACAGCGATTCGTCGAAAGAAGTTCAAGAAATTGACATTATCCGGGACCAACGGCAAGAAAATCCAGTCACAGAATTACAAAAGCGTGACTTGCAACTTCTTTTAACAAAAGGGCTCACTCGCGCAGAGCGAATGATTGTTGTGCTGTATTACTATGAAGAAATGACAATGAAAGAAATCGGCTTGACGCTCGATTTATCAGAATCTCGTGTAAGCCAGATGCACTCATCCATTCTTGCGAGACTTAAATCCCAAATGCAACATAGATCAAAAGAGTTTTAAGAGAAAAGTATTTCCAACTGAAAAAGGCCGCGACGAAAGTCGCGGCCTTTTTTTACATGTATTATTTTTTTGTATGTTCGTTGCGATCAACCGGCAATGATTGCAAGTAAGTCGATAACGTCCACTATGCCATCTTCGTTAATGTCCTCTGGAATTATTCATCCATAGGCACTACACGCATAGGCGTAGTGAATTGAAAATTTCCGCATCTAAAAGGCTATATTTTCAACTAATTTGTGACTAAAAAATAGAGGCCTCATTGCTTAAGTGACCTTATGTACGTAAAAATGTATTCAAGGGGCAAAATAATTCCGAGGGTCGTAAAAACTGCCCTAAGTACAAACTATTTTCTCATCTCATTAATCTACTGCGGGCAGATTAACTCCGTGGAGACGAGAACTTCAGCTGTTGTTTTATCGAGTACTTCTTGAAGTGTG
>NZFX01000066.1 GCA_002689385.1 Phycisphaerae bacterium | reverse complement strand
ACAATTTTTTCAAAGACAAATGCATCTCGTCGAACTTCATATCGTTTTATACATGCACTAAAACGAGAACGGGAAGGTCTTTCAGATTTTTTTAAGGTATGCCCAAGGTGCCCAGGCAAAATAAGCAATGATTCGAACAAACTCATAGCAAGGGCGCATGCAATTACTACAGGTAAGGCGCCGAGCAAATCTCCCATGTTTCCTTTTACAAATGTCAATGGTAAAAATGCTACAATAGATGTGACAACAGTGGCAAAGACGGGCCATAATACTTGCTTTGCACCTTCAATTGCAGCGTCTATAGCAGGCACACCTTGTTCGTGCTGTGCCTTAATATTTTCAGCAACGACAATCGCGTCATCAACGAGTAAGCCAAGCACTAGAATCAGTGCGAACATTGTCAACATGTTAAGAGTAATACCAAACATGTACATAATAAAGAGTGTTCCACTAAGAGCAGTAATCAGACCTATACCTACCCAAAGAGCAACACGCCAATTCAGCGCAAGTAAAAGTAATATGAAAACTAAACACCCACCAAGTAATGCGTTCTCAGTTAACAGATTCATGCGCCCTTCTACAAAACGAGCAAGATCAGTAAACGTAGAAACTGAAGTACCCGCCGGGAGGGGATCTGAATCAATGCCAAGTTGCCATGCCACTTTTCGCTTTGTTTGACCACCAGAAAGCGTATCTTTCCATGTAGGTAAAAATTCCTCGCCCATACGACCTGCAACATAAGCACGGACAATCTCGGCCATAAGCACAATATCTTGGTCGCCAGATTTTGACACAAACATGTTCATTGCAGGCTCTTCGTTAAATCGAACATTTACTGGAACATCAACGAGCGTTATTCCAATATTTGCGATATCACCAAGATGCAACGTTTCGCCATTGTGTGTAGAGCGAATGACAATTTCTTCTAACTCAATAGATTTTTCTTGTGGGTTATCTGTTCGAATAACGATATCACCACCAGAACTTCGAAGTGTTCCTCCAGGCACTTGACGCATCCATGATGAAATACGATCAGAAACTAACGAAATACTTATGCCATGTTCAATTAAACTATCTTGATCAAGTGCAACTGTTAGTTCATTACCAATATCACCCCCTACAGTGATGGCACCCATCTCATTGAACGTTCGTAGATCATCGCGAATATCGCGAATAGCTTTTTTCATTACTTGCTTGTCAATATCCCCCCAAAGCTGGACCATAACAACTGGCATCTTGGGCTGAATTCGTACAACTCTTGGACGCTCCACATCTGCAGGCAAATCCTGAATTGATTCGACCGTGCGCCGAACTTCATCAATGGCTTCATCTAGATTAATCGTCCCTTCTTTAAAAGAAACAACAACTGAAACAGACCCTTCAACACAAGTTGTATTCAGTTCGTCAACATCATCTAAATTAACGAGTGCATTTTCAATTCGCTTTGCAATCGAAGTTTGCACATCCTCTGGCGAAGCACCCGGATACGCCATTCGAACATTAACCTTATCAAAATCCATGTCTGGAAAAAATTGGCGACGTAGATTGAAAGAAGAAAAAATGCCTGCAAGAATAAGGGCCGCCATTAGCAAATTAATTGGAACTGGATTTTGTACACCGAATTTAGGTAGATTCATTCTAAGAAAACCTGACTCGCAAGAATTTTCCGAACAGACATTCCATCACGAAGTGAACCTCCAGGGTCAACTACTACAAAATCACCCGCATTCAATGGCGTTTCCAAAACTGCCCAATCTTGATCAGGCACACCAAAATCTGGAATCTCTTCGCTAACTGAAAAGTCGATTGAAACAGGTACGGACTGTACAATTGAATCGCGGATAATCATGACTCGATCTTCCCGAATGGCCCGCCTGGGCACAACCCAACGCAATCGGTCATCTTGTAAACTTTTAACTTCGCCGCGAACAAAGAGTCCTGGTGGGATACTGATCGCATTCATAGGATCTTGCTTTATATCTACATACACAACCATCGTCCTTGAAGTCGTATCGTCCTCAGGCGCAATTCGAGAAACACGGGCATCCCAATAACGTTTCCCAAAACCAGCAGACCGCAATGCCACTTCGTCTCCAACATGAATGTAAGACCGTGTATGAGAAGGTAGACGCAGTGGTATTTCAATAGTACTACTATTAATAATCCTTGCAATACGCTTCCCTATAGCTACAAGTTCGCCTTCGCGAACATCAATTGTTTGCAAAACGCCATCAATTGGACTTACAACGTGACAACGTCGAACGTTTTCTTGAGCAAGCACAACTTCTGCCTCGCGTGTTTCTATATTTGATGAAGCCTGTTCTTCTTTTAAAGGAAATCGACTCGCCGATTCATTCGCATTGATTGATATAGAAGAAACTGAGAGAAACTTTTGTTTTGCAGCATCAACTTCTCGTTGTTTTGCAACACCTTTAGTGAATGCCTCTTGAACTCGGTCAAGTTCGTCCTTAGCAAGAGCTTTATCCTTAATTGAAAGAACTGCACGCGCTTCAGCAGCATTGCGTTCAACCTGAAGAAGAGCGATTGCAGATTTAGCTGAAGAAAGTGATTGTTGCGCCCGAATTAATTGTTGTTGATAATCAGAAGCATCAAGTTCTACAATTAAATCGCCCTTTCGGATTTTACGTCCAGCCCTCGTTGTTGGAGGCAAAGCAATCACTGTCGAAGAAATTTCCGAAGGAATATCTGCATGCTGCAACGCATCTGCAGTCCCATATCCCACTGTTCTACGCTGCATCGGCACAGCTTTTGCTTCAAAAACGACAACTGCTGGCAAAGATCGATCGTCATTTAGAACAGCTAGCTGTGGCTTTGTATTAACAAGAGCTATAACGATTCCAATCGAGATTGCAAGCATTAAAGCAGCAACAACAAACCGGGTAACAAAAGAGATGCGTTTATTTGTTGCCATAGCCATTAATTATACAGCATGAGATTCTGATACGCTTCCCATTATGGAAACATCACTGACTACAAAAGAAGTCCAACATGTTGCGAAGCTGTCTCGGCTAGCACTTACTAATGTAGAGATTGAGCAAGCAAAAGAAGACCTTAGTACTATATTTGAACACATAGCTCGGCTCAATGACGTGGACACAGAAGGTGTCGACCCGCTCGACCATCCTACGGAGTTACTTAATCGCTATCGCGATGACAGTATTGGCAAACCACTCTCGCAAGAACAAGTTCTTTCGAATGCACCTGCAGTAAAAGATGTCTTTTTCGATGTGCCAAAAGTGCTTGGAGGTGACGCATGACTACCATGCAAGAGAACGACGTATTCAATGCGTTTCACGAAATTTGGGATGTGCCCGAACAGACTAAAACTGGTCCGTTGGAAGGCATGACTGTTGCAGTTAAAGACAACATCGTGACAAAAACGGGAACTACAACATGTGGTTCCAAAATGCTTAAAGAATACAAAAGCCCATTCAATGCAACTGTTATCGACCGAATTCAAGACGCTGGCGCAATACTTGTTGGCAAGACGAACTGTGATGAATTTGCGATGGGTTCTTCAACTGAACACTGCGCCTGGGGCCCAGTACTGAACCCTTGGGATACCACACGAGTTCCGGGTGGTTCTTCTGGTGGTTCTGCAGTTGCAGTTGCCGCACGACTTTGCGATGCTGCACTTGGTTCAGACACTGGAGGTTCTATCAGGCAACCCGCTGCTCTCTGTGGCATCGTTGGTTACAAGCCTACGTATGGATTAGTAAGCAGATATGGTCTTGTCGCTTTTGCATCAAGCTTAGACCAGATCGGTACCTTCTCGGTAAACGTAGAAGATTCTGCACATCTTGTTGAAACCATGGCTGGCTTTGATGAACTTGATTCAACATGCCGTGATGAACCCGCTCCAGAGTTAACCAAACATTTACACAAATCAATAGACAACTTACGCATCGGCGTACCCTCGCAGTACATGGGAAATCAAAACACGAATGATGTTGAAGCAGCAATAAATGCAGCGATAGAAACGTACCGAGCCCTAGGTGCCACGATTGTCGAGATTGATTTACCACTTACTGATGTAGGCATCTCAACCTACTATGTGCTTGCACCTGCTGAATGCTCAAGCAACTTAGCAAGATACGACGGAATTCGATACGGACACCGAACCGACAAACAGTGCAAAGACCTATTCGAACTGTATTCAGAAAGTCGGGCTGAAGGTTTTGGCAGTGAAGTAAAAAGAAGGATTATGCTTGGCACCTATGTGTTAAGCAGCGGATACTACGATGCGTACTACAACAATGCTTTGAAAACGCGTCGCCTCATTTGTAGAGAGTACGAAACTGCTTTCAAAAAATGCGATGTAATTCTAGGTCCTACAACTCCATCTCCTGCCTTTTCAATCGGCGAGAAAAACGACCCGCTATCCATGTACTTGTGTGATGTTTATACCGCGAACACAAACATAGCAGGCATCTGCGGCATTTCTTTACCGTGTGGTTTTTCTGAAGTCGATGGCAAGTTACTTCCAATTGGTTTACATTTACAGGGCGCCTGGTACGACGATGCAAATTTGTTACGTGCCGCGCAAATGTTCCAAAACAGTACTGAGTTTCATACTGTGACTCCAGAGTGCGTCAAATGATTGGTGTTGATATCGGCGGTACGAACTTGCTCGTGGGTGTCATCGAAGGTGGCAAAGTTGTAGAGCGTGTCCACAAACAAATTATCGCAAGAGGCGATTTTGAAGCAGTTGCGTTGCAAACCAGCGAAGCTATACGCGAACTTGCTGGCGACTCAATTGATGCTGTGGGTATCTCCGTTGCGGGAAGTGTTGATGTCAACCGCGGAATTGTACTTCGTGCGCAAAACCTCAACTGGGACAACGTTCCTTTAGCTGAAACCGTCTCTGCCCATGTAAACTGTCCAGTAGTTATCGAGAATGATGTTACGAGCGCGGCATGGGGCGAGTTTACCTATGGCGCAGGCATTGGCTCGGAGTCGATTTTTGCTGTTTGGATAGGCACAGGTATAGGTGGAGGCCTGGTCCTAAATGGAAACATTTGGCGCGGACCGCTTGGGACAGGTGGCGAGTTCGGCATGGGAATCAGCGAATGTGACCCTGACGCACCAGTCCGAGTTCTTGAAGGTTTAGCAAGCCGAAGCGGTTTACAAGAAATCTTGTCTAGACCTGAACTTGACACGGATACGATTGTTGATGAATATGGAAAGGACCAGGCGTTGACCGAATCAGTGAATACAGGTGCTCTTCGCATAGGCACTTCGATTGCAAATGTCATCACGCTTCTCTCACTTGATAAGGTTGTGCTCGGTGGTGGAATTGTTGAAGCGCTCGGCGAACCATACGTCGAACTGATTCGCAAACAATTCCTCAGAGACGTTTTTCCAGCGCATTGCCGCAAATGCAATCTTTGCATAACGGAACTTGGTCCAGATGCTGGCCTACTCGGTGCAGCCGCACTCGCAAAATAAATAAATTCCTCAGAGACTTTTTTTCTTNGTTAAATACCTCTTGAGGNATTAATCNGTTTTTAGTCACTTAATTGCAGGCATAAAAAAAGGGCTCTTGCCGGCCAAGAGCCCAATATTTTTGGGAAACTGAAGATTTAACCTAGCAACAGTACGTGGAAGCGTATGTCTGTTGCACAACCTCTTTCTCAGGCCAGGTTATGTTCCCTTACATTCCACAACTCAAACAATGAGTTGCTCCTAAAAGTGCCGAATTCATACGGCTTGCCCGTCCCTTGACACACCTTTTGAATTCGGCGAAACCAACGTTTTCACTCTCGCAAAAGCATTGATTGATCCCTTACCATTTACGGCAAACAATCAGTGTGTTACTTATCCGGCTAACGGACATATACACTGTTCACTATTTGTTTATAAATGTCAAGAAATTTTTAAAGTTTTTTAACTATAAAATTACACAATATTAACAAAAAGCCTATTTTCTAGGCAATTATTTGGCTAATCGCCATTTGTAGCTGTTTAACGTGGTCCTCTCGAGAATAGAGTTGGGCACTCACTCGAAGATATCCACGACCCTGAAGTTCGAAAACTGGTACTTCAATTTTGTATTGAGTAAACAATTGGTCCTGTAACTGCGAACATTCTGCCATAGTTTGTGGGCAGGAATCGGGAAGTGGAACTGTCGCCATACTGCCAATCATCGAACCATTTAGGGGCGATAGTGGTTCAACGCCCCAAGACTCCACTAGGCAGTGTTGCATACGCGTAGCCAACGCATGGTTATGAAACCTGATCTTACTCCAGTCAATCGCTGCCCCCCACTCTACAGCTTTCGCTGAAGCAAGCCATGGCGATATATCCTTTGATCCTTGCCAGTCAAACTCTTGAGTAAACCCCTGACCATACCAATGACTTACTGTCATTGGATGTGTCTTCTCCCGCTGAGGTGGTGATGCATACACAAAACCCGCTCCGATTGGTGCACACACCCATTTATGTAAATTTCCTACATACCAATCAGCGTCGAGCTCATCAATATTCAGGTTTAGCATTCCAGGAGCGTGAGCTCCATCGACAACCACTAACACCCCTTTTTCCTTGCATAGAGCAATAATTTCTTGCACTGGAAACACAATTGCGGAAGAAGAAGAAACATGGTCAATCACAACTAATTTTGTTTTACGTGAGATAGCATTGAAAAACACCTCTAAAATAGATTCCTGATTTTTCACTGGCAGTTCGATTTCACACTCGGTATAGAGGCACCTTGCGTCTGAAGCAACACGTTTCAGAAGTTGCCTTACACCGTTGTACACCAAATTCGAAGTAAGTATTTCATCATCTTTCTCAAAAGAAATAGATTGCAATACACAACCAATTCCAGTGGTAGCATTATCGACAAACCCAAATCCATCCACATCAGCACCTAAAAAAGAAGAAACTGTGGTACGAGCACTTACGAGAAGTTCTGTCTGTCGATCTAAGAAATCCACGGGACTTGCTTCAAACACACGTTTCAATTCAGCTTGGTATTCAAACACGGGCAAGGACCTAGCTCCAAAACTACCATGGTTAAGATACGTAATTCCTGGGTCAAGCATCCAAGGGTCACAATTTATTGATTCTAAAACATTATTCATGCTATCAATAATAGCGTTTTTTAAATTATTTGACATTATGGTTATGTTTGCCTAACATATACCGTACACACCTGCCGATACTCTACTTGAAGACAGGAGCAGAACAAACATGCAAGTACCATTACTACAACTCGGACCTAACACTACCTACGGAACTACATACTTTGGAGAAGGGACCCGAATCGTTGCTGTTGAGGGTGGAAGGCCTTCCTCACCCCCTCCTCAACATCGAAGCGCACGCCCTAAAACGCTTCTTGATCGGCTTTTCAAGATAGATCGTGTCTTTATTTCACCCGCAGTTGCTGCGTCTGAAGTACTTGAACACGCTACCGCTCAAGAAACTCCTTGCCGTAAACCAAGACGTACTAAAATCATCTCCTTACTTACAACATTACATAAAAAAGCAGAGGATATTCTTTGCTCAAGTGAACAACAAACTATTTTTGGCACTCTAACCAAGCAAGAAAAGGATCATACCGATGAACCTCACCCCCAAACAACTCGAAGTACTCGAACTGATACGACAATGCCAGAACGACCACGGGTATTCGCCAACCATGCAGGAACTAGCAGAGCAAATCGGAGTAAGCAAAGTTACGGTATTCGAGCGAATCGAAGCGCTCATCCGCAAGGGCGCACTCACAAGAGAAGCGAACAGAGCACGCTCTTTATCGATTGCTGAAGAAATCACTAAAAAATATGACAAAGAAGAGAACGCAGCGGTGCGATTTCCCTTGGTGGGGCGCATTGCTGCGGGCATGCCAATTGAACGTTGCGAAGACCGTGACACACTCGATCTCACAAATATGTTTGGTCCGCGCATTGGGCAACGTGGTGAAACGTTCGCACTCCGAGTTGACGGCGAATCTATGATAGACGAAGGTATTCTCGATGGTGATTTCGTTCTTGTACAAAAACAATCGACAGCAAAAAATGGTGATCGAGTTGTTGCCCTTCTTCCGGATGGAGAAACTACGCTTAAAACTTTCTTCAAAGAGCCAAATGGAACTATACGGTTACAACCTGCTAACACCGCTTTCGAACCAATCATCGTCAGCGAATGCCATGTCCAAGGCATTGTCACCGGCGTGTTGCGTTCCTATTAACATTTGAGAGTCGTGCCCAACTGTTGATAGCTACTTCTATTACCCTGATGTCTGTTAAAAGAAAAAAGGGAACTAGGCTTGTTACTTGCAATTCGTTGGAGTTGTAACCAAGCCAATAAAAAGTGCAAATGCACCTAGGCCAAGGAGCCACAACCGACCATCGCCTGAAGCAAACATAGACAGCATTGAAGTTTCCGCTGTTTCCATCGGTAATGCGCGAACGCGATTTGCTCGTTGCGCCACCCAAGCTAAAGGTGTTTTTGGCGCTGTTCTATCAATCACGACCGCAGTCCCTTCAGGCGATTGGTTAAACTGCATTTGAATCAAACGCTGAAGAAGTAAAGGGTCGCCAGCTCGTACATCAGCAAGAAAATCAGCATAGACACCGACTCTGTATTCTTGTTCATTTGCATCTGCATATATTGCGTCTCGTTTCAAAATGAGATCCTTAAGGTCGCTCTGTGCAGGGAGTACGATTGCTGATATCGTGAATGTGAGCCCACAAAGAAGGTAGAGCCACCCAATATCAAAACGTTTAAAGAAGCGCATTGTTTCTTTGTCGACAATTTGAGCAATTTTGTTCCAATTAGCGTATACTACATATCCCTATTGCGGGGTAGAGCAGCCTGGTAGCTCGTCAGGCTCATAACCTGAAGGTCGCAGGTTCGAATCCTGTCCCCGCTATTG
>NZFX01000065.1 GCA_002689385.1 Phycisphaerae bacterium | reverse complement strand
GATAGCAATTGTATGTGTTTTTTTCTACTCCTTTGCACCTTCAGTATTAACGCTCGATGCTCAGAATGGTTTCTCGTATTTTCTTGAAGCAGAACGAATCGCCCTGGACTCAGGAAATACCGTTACAAACAGAAGGTTATCCAAGCAGTTATATGTATTAAGCGCAGTCATTGATGCGTCTTTACGAGACAGTGCCATTGTTGGCCTATTGTCTATTGAAGAAGACGAAGAGATTGTGCAGCGCCTACACGGTTTGCGACTACGGTCAAGTTTACCCCTCGTTCAAAATGTGTTCGCAGTTCGTGCCAGCGATATTAATGCTATGCAGGTTGATTCGATCGATCAACTCTGTGGTACGCTTGCACACATTCGCGCAGGCAACAAAATCACCCCGAATGAACTAGCGAGTTTAGAACCGTATAGGTATTTATATCCTGCGGCGTTTGATCGTTTGCTAACTTCTGCTAAACAAAAACACAGAAAAGCTAGTGATGATGTCGTTGCAATTTCGCTGCAACTTGAATTAGCAATTCTTGGTGGGGCCACTTTATGGTCCGCAGACTTTGCAATGACAAAGGGACGACCAATGGCATTAAACCGTAGTGATGACTTGGCCGCACTTTACAATATTGATACGAAAAAAATCAAACGAAAAAATGGCGTCTGGGTTGAGTAGAAGAAGCGGACTTACTGCGTAACAAACTTGTATAAGCTTTTGATGACGGGCATAATGTCTTCAATCGCAGCAGGAGAATGTGCTGACCATACGGCCCATTCCGTTTCATGCGGAGGCATAGCAAGCTCGATGCCGTCTCGGACGAACCGCTTTAGCCGGCGTGTTGAAAGCTGGTCTATAAACTCGTGTGAGAGTGGGGATGCAATTTGCATGTCTTCTTCGAATGGAATAATGACTGCTATCGGTTTTTCAGATTTCTCTGTCATGAACGCAACTGTCCAAAACCAACAATCACCAAACCACAGAACTTCGGTTGTAACCTCGCCTAAATCCTGTATTTGTGCAGTCAATTCATCGAAGGCTATCTTGCCATCTTCGAGTATCCGCTTTCTGAGCCCAGCGATGGTTGGAGCGTTAAATTCGTCTGTCCAGATTGAAGGTGGTGCGTATTTTGTCATTATGGTTTTCTCTGCTTGTACACGTGCGAATGACACATGATAGCATACACAGCGTGAATGATTCATACACTACAAGTCCTGAAATCGACCTCTCTACAGCCACGCTGCTTCTCGTTGATGACAACAAGCAAAATCTCGAGCTTATGCAGGCGTTTCTGGAAGAACTTCCTTGCAAGTTATTGACTGCTTCTGACGGTGTTGAAGCCATGGAGATGATCGATCGGCAGACTCCAGATTTACTCATTCTCGACGTGATGATGCCACGAATGAGTGGCTTCGAAGTATGCCAAAAGGTAAAGTCTCAACCTTCAACACGTGACATTGTGATAATCATGGTGACCGCACTAAACGAAGTAAGCGATTATGAGCGTGCAGTGGAATGCGGGACAAACGACTTTATTACAAAACCGGTCAACAAACTCGAACTTGTAACACGCGTCCGAACACTTCTCGAGTTAGCGCTTGTAAAGCGCGGTTTTGACAACCAATAAGCCACTCAACTGCATCTATTCCCTTTGCTGCACAAAAGTGACTTACCTCGGGTAGAAAAGGCACGTTTCAATAAAAAACGGGCTGTCCCGCACTCGGTGAGGTTCTGACGAGGGGAGTCATACAGAAACTGACTAAGGGAGGGACAGCCCGCTCTTGAAAGCAGGGTGGTCCTATTTACGCCGCAGGGCGGCGTGTAACAACTGCAGAGCTGTCAGTTGGACGAACCCAACCTCTTGAGCCGCGTGGCTCTAAGGTTAACAATAGGTGCTCGTAGTACCTGCGTAGTGAAACCAAATCAAATCCAGCGAGCCATTGGATTGGGGCTGTTGGGTTTAAACGGCTGATTGCATCGATAACTTGATTTTTTGAAAGCATGTTCGTTAGGTCCTTCTTTTCGTGTGTGTTAGATACGATTTCGGAAGGTGTACTTCTTTTTCTGTATTTGATAACTTAGCTAATTAACATATAAACTGAGCCCTTTCATCGAATACACGACCTCTTGTGGTCAATCAAAAACAGCACCCACAAGATATTGTGGATACTGTATGTTCATGGCGTAAAAAGATTTTTTACTATGAAAAACGGACGTTAATCGGCGGGCAACAACCTACTAAGGCTGGTCTTCAGGAGCGAGATCAGGAACAGCCACAACTGCCACTGCTCGCACTGCAGGCATTCGTCCAAAGCGCATTTACAGCAGTCCAATTTACGACATTCCACCAAGCAGAAACATACTCTGGTCTTCGGTTTTGGTAGTGCAAGTAGTACGCATGTTCCCAGACATCGAGCGCAAGCAACGGGGTACAACCGCACATATCGAGATCAGCCATGAGTGGGTTGTCTTGGTTAGCAGTCGAGCAAATGCATAATTCACCTTGCTCGCTAACAGTTAACCATGCCCAGCCAGAACCAAAGCGAGTCCCTGCCGCTTGAGCAAACTTTTCTTTCATTGCATCAAACGAGCCAAACGTTGTGTTGATCTTTTCAGCAAGTTCTTCATTTGGACCCACATCTTCACTTGGGCCCATGACTGACCAAAAGAGTGAGTGATTCCAATGTCCGCCGCCATTGTTTCGGACAGCAGTCCTTATGGATTCAGGCAAATCAGAGAGGTTCTTAAGTAACTCCTCAGTTGTTTTGTCTGCCCATTCAGTTCCATCAACAGCCGCATTTAGTTTTGCGACATAACCCGCGTGATGCTTTGTGTAATGAATCTCCATCGTCCGAGCATCTATATGTGGCTCGAGGGCGTCGAATTCGTATCTAAGTGTTGGTAGTTCAAATGTCATTGTTTTCATTCCTTTCGAAAATGTATTGTACAAACTCCTACGAATGGGACAACTTTATATGCAATAAATTATCGGCTAGGCCTAGAATCAATTTCATGGTTGCTTGAGGGTGTGGAAGCCGGAAGCGTAGTCGCCAAAATTGGTGCTACTGCCGTCAACCCACCGTACTGATACATCCTGAACCGCAGATTCACTGCCCAGACCAATATGTACACGGGGGTCGTTGGCAGCCATATAGCTCCACGTAGATTGGACAGGGTGCGTAAATGTCATGTGACCAAGTTTCCCAGTAATCACTGCTCCAAGAGCAGGGCGGCCGTGCTTAGAATGAATCGTAAATGTTGCAGCATTCGTTTTATCTTGATGAGTATTCATCAATAGATAGGCTGGGGCATCACGATTGATTACGAGAATATCCACACCGCCATCGTTGTTCACATCACCAAATATTGCAGAACGACTCGTATGGATCTGTCCATCCTTGATAGCATCTATTCTTTTCCACTTTGTCTTCGTACCTTGCAATAGATAATTTTCTTCCGCGAAAGGATCGTTAGTTAAAGATGAGCCAATCATCTGCACTCGACCATTCGCTTCGTAAAGATCCAGTATCCCGTCGTTATTAAAATCGACCCATCCAATACCAAACCGAGTAGCATGCCGAGTCGTTGTTCGTATGCCTTTACGTGCTGTGACATCGATGAAATAATCGCCTTCATTTTGGTACAACGAATCACTCTCGCCAAAGAGATTGCAAACGAGAATATCGAAATCACCATCGTTGTCTATGTCGTCTGTTGTAACACCCATGCCTGCTTTAGCCTTACCCTCATCATCGAGGGCGCATCCACGCATCGCAGCAACGTCCGTAAACGACCAGTTGCCATTATTTTGCCAAAGTTGATCTGCCATGCCATCGTTTGCGACGTAGATATCAATGTTTCCATCCCCTGTGTAGTCGTTGCACACTACTCCAAGCCCAGTAGCAGTCCTCGTGCCAATTCCTGCACGTTCAGACATATTCGTAAACGAGCCATCACCATTGTTTCGATAAAGAAGATCNTTAGCGGGAGCCATGTAATTCGTAGGAGAACAATANTCGAGCGCTCCCTTGGCATTAAAGCAATCTAACTTAAGTCCATGTTNCCACACTAAATAGTTGATGGCATATAAATCAAGGTCNCCATCTGCATCAAAATCTGCAAATGCNGNGCTTGCTCCCCAACCAGTATCNCCCAAGCCTGCANTGTCCGTTACATCGCTAAACGTACTGTCGCCATTATTTTGAAGCAANANGTTTTTGCCGACGTTTGTGACGAACAAATCAACAAAACCATCGTTGTTNAAATCTCCAGCGGCAACTCCCATGCCATACCCAGTGTCGCCCGCGCCACTCTGCTCTGTGATGTCGACAAAGGTGCCGTTGTCATTTCGCAACAAGATGTTTTGTTCTGTTTGTGAAGAATCAAAATGACCGCCTTGCACAAAGTACAAGTCAACGTCGCCATCGTTATCAATGTCGAACATTGCACCACCACCGCCAATGATTTCTGGCATGTTAAATTTCCCTGTATCTCCGCTAATCCAAGTAAATTGAACGTTCCTTTTTTTCGCTTCATCGACAAACCAAACAGGTTGTTCTGCTTGAGCAACAGCAAGGGCAAGTACAGCAGTAATCATTATTGGCGTCCTTTTATCTGCAAAACTGATTTCCACGCGTTGGTAAGAGTTGGGTCGTTAGGGAATTTTAGCATTGCCTCAGCAAGAATTTGTAGCCCTTCATCAGGCTGACGCATGAGTGCAAGTGCAATTGCTTTGCCACTTATACTGCGTGCGCTTGCAGGGTTTGTTTGCAAAACTAAATCGAAATTCTGCAAAGCCAGAGCGAGGTTTCCTGTGTTGAGCAAGACCATTGCATACATTTGACGAACGGCTGGATCACTATTTCCAAGTTCAATTGCTGTTGCAAAGTAATCCACTGCTGCTGACATGTTTTTTGATTGAAAACACATCCTACCAGCATGCACGTGCGCGGCGGACATTGCGGGCTGCAGTTGGATAGCTTTTCTTGAGTAGGCAAGTGATAGATCGTTTGCACCTTTGGCTTGCATAACGAAAGCCATGGTGAGTTGCGACGGAGCGTATTGAGGATTCCAACGCATCGACTTCTTCAAAGTATTTTCAGCAATTGTAAGTTCTTGCAGTTGAAGATAAACCGTTGCCAAATTATTTGCAACCCGCGCATCTTTTGGGTACCGTTTTGCCAGCGATTCTAAAACTGTCTTTGCACTCGTTGGTTTTTTCGCATCAATAAATGCTGCTGCTCGTGATAAATCAGCAGAGTAGCCCTTAGTTTGTGATTGCATTTCGCTCAACCATGGATCGGGCCAGATTGGGGGTCCTATGGTTGGATTTTCAAGAAGTTTCGTAGCGAGTTCGTGGTTACCTGCGCGACGGTGGGCTGTACCAAGTAGGAACGTAAGGTAGGGGTGGCTCCCGCCACGTCGAGCCACATCATTAAGTAGCGTAATCGATTCGTTTGGGCTTCCCATAACGAGGTGCACGCGCGCAAGACCAATAATTGCTGGCACGCAATCTGGTGCTGTTTCAATGGCACGCGTAAACAACCAGCCTGCTTGTTCAAACTCCCCTAGATCCATTTGCCAATATCCACGTCGCCAGATTGCTGGCGTGTAATCTGAAATAGTATTTGCTATCTGTAGTGCTTGTTCATAGTTCCCAATGCGCGCAAGTGCTTGCGCAAGCAAGTACTTTGTTCGTTCACTGGGAGACTCAGCAACTTCTAATGCAAATTTATATGCATCGATGGCTTCATGTTCCATACCATGAGCGTGATACAAAACGCCGAGCGTATGCCAGTCATTTTGATGTATAGTTGTTTTTTGTTGCTGAAGTCTGATAGCAGTTGCTGCTTCAGGTGCTAGCGCAGATACATTGATATCAGTGGCTGGTTGCACGAGAACAAAAATTGCATAAAAAATAGAGATCATTGCTTTATTCTAGGGCACTCTCTAGAAGAATTACCGTTCCGCATTCAGGGCAAACACCGGAATCGACACAGCCAGTCAAGTCGTAGCGACAATAACGACAACCAGAGCATTCCATTTTGACATTTGTCGCATGTCCACAGTATATGCATAATGATTTGCCCTGCAAAAAAGTCCGATGTTTCTGGCATCGTGGACAAGATCCTATCAAGGGTATGTCACTTGTATGAAGGAATGCATTGGTTCGTACTTTGCTTCCGATGACAAGCGCGATAAGTGCACTAGGCGCAAGAATGCCAAAGGCAATACTCATACGAACGAGTATCTCTGGGATATGGTCAGATAGTTCGCTGTACCAAATCAAACCGCAAAATGACGCAAGGGCAATTGCAACAAGTATCGCAGTCACTCGCTCGCACCAAGGCATAGCGTAATTCGGATTACGAAAGCTGATGATTGTCCAAACAGCCATCAGTGCACTTATCCAGCCTGCAATAAGGGCCGCATTTAAAAAGAGAGGTTCATTTCCGATAGCACCGCCTGTAGATAACATCCCAATCTGCACTGCAAGACAAGAACACAATGCAATAGAAACGCCAGCAACCCGAAAACCAATTAGTCTATGGATAAGGACGAATGCGAAAACACCTGAGTAAATTTGCAGGGGAACGAGGACGAACAAAAAAGACTCTGAATATTGCCTTGCATTAAAAACCCAGATCATTGCTAGCCAAGCACATAATACGAGTACCCAAAGACCTGTAAAAACCTTGCCGGCTATTTCGAGTCGCTTGTGCGCCATGCACGCTGTGCCAGTGAGTATGGCGATGCCGCATCCAGCAGTAGCAAGCGCTGTTAACAAGAGGTGCTCTGCTAGGGGAGAGGACCTGAGCATATCAGTCCAGATGGCAGCAGTGCTACAAATGTAGACTATGCAAACAAGGGCGCCTGCTGTCAAGCCAACAATGCGGTACGTTTTGCTCTCGACCCCTTTAATAGAGAAAAGAAGTAAAGACGAAGCGATCGCCGTAACAATAGCTGTGCCTATGAGCCGAAAGATAAGACTGTTTGCAGAAGGAATGAAAAGCACTGAAAGTCCGGAAAGGGCGGCAATGCAAAGGGATGCAAGTAAAACACGCAGTNCTATTATTCTGTAATCCACACGATTACTGTACCAGAACTATNCTCAANANTTGAGTNGNACTAAAANTACNCANACACCAATGAACAGCCCCCCGACTCTAGGAGTCGGGGGGCTGCATGGAATCTCAAAGAGATTACAGTTTGGAACCTAACAAAGTAAGAACTTAGTCAAGTTGTACCCAGTAGTCTACTAGACCACTATCACATGTCCAATCTGTGTTCCAACTACCAGCACCTACGACGAGACTGTAATCGCCTGCTGGAATCGTAGCGAAAGTAACAGTACCTTCTGTTCCACCGGTGAGAGTATATGCTTCGACGAAGAAGTTATCCCCATTCGCATCAGGAACATTGTCCAGGATACCAAAGAGTAAATCTTCGCCTGAAGTACCAACGGAGATTGTGAAATCACCGCCAGCATTCAATGCAGCATTATAGAACCAATCAAGGTCACGATACGTGGAACCTGTAGGACCATCAACAAAGACTGCTGATGTACCGCATACTGGAGTACCAAGAGCGATGTCTTGGAATTCAGTACCAGTTGCTCCGTTCAGACCAGCATTGCAGTCAAGAGCTGAATCACTACCGTCCAAAGCACAGTCGTCACACTCAACGTCAGCACCAGTTGGGCAACCTGTATAACAAGTTACATCAGCACATGTTGCACCATTAAACCATGTGCCGCCAAGAGCGTCGCATTCGTCAATAGTAGTATCATCAACACATGAACCTTGTGCACAGCAAGCAGCAGTAGCACCAGCTTCAGTCAACGTAATTGTGACTGTACCAGGTCCAAATTCAGCACCACCATTGTACCCACCCATACGGATGATGTATGTAGTACCAGCTGTAACAGGGAAGTCAGCGATATTTGAGTAGTACGACTGGCAACCAGCTTCACCAGTACCATCACCGTTACATGCAACTTGGTTGTCGCATGAACCTTCATAAAGCACCATTGAGGTGTCGTATGAAGCGGCGTCACAAGCACTAAATGTACAAGTACCGTCTCCAGTAGCTACGTAGAACATCCAGATATCCTTTGAATCAGCCCAGTCGAGGTATGTGCCTGAGCACTGTGTATCGTCTGGAACTTCAGAGGATGGCGTTGCAAGCGTAGTATCGAAAGCGTTAGCGCCATCGAATGCTTCGTATGCGTCAGCACATTCATCACCACCACCGGTAGCAGCACAAGGATCATCAGCACAAAGTGTACTGTCACCTGCGAATACGCCACCGAATGCAGCACATTGAACGTCGTCCAAGTTGTCAAGACAGTTACTGTCTTGCAAACAGCAAGCACCTGGCATTGGCGGTGGAACTTCACCGATATTCAATGTGCCAGCACCCAACTCAGTAGCATCCCAGCCACCAATACGGATGTAGTACGTTGAACCAGCGTCTGCTGAAAGTACAAGGTCTGAGTAATACAGTTGGCAACCGGTTAAATCGGTACCATCACCACTACAAGCAATTGCGTTGCCACTGCAAGCGTCGTATACGACAACTGAAGTGTCAAAAGATGCAGCATCACAAGTATCGATGTTGTAGTCAACAGTGTTACCAGCTGTGAATGCGAACCAAACATCATTTGTTGGTACTTCCCAACCGAATGCAGCTTCATCAGCAGTACAAGTTGGAAGGTCTGCGCCTGCAGTCATACCTGTTGTATCGAATGGGTTTGCACCTTCAATTGCAACAAGAGCGTCTGCACATTCATCACCAGGAATTGCTATAGAGCAGTCAATGGTAGAACAAGCGTCAGCTGG
Source organism: Phycisphaerae bacterium (assembly GCA_002689385.1). Taxonomy (GTDB): domain Bacteria; phylum Planctomycetota; class Phycisphaerae; order Phycisphaerales; family SM1A02. The sequence goes on along the minus strand of NZFX01000065.1, from coordinate 28,319 downwards.
GCGAGTAACACCACCCAAATCAGCACAAGCGTCAGCTGTGAGATCGGAACAAGTATCGCCAATACAGCAAGCAGCAGCAGTACAGTCGCCATCAGCGCATGTAGAGTTGTCACCGAAGTATGTACCGCCATCAGCAGCACAGTCCATCGATGTTGCTTCTGTGCATGTACCGTCACCTAAGCAGCAACCGCCGTAAACATTACAGTCAGCGCCCCATGAACCAACGACCGCTAGGACGTCAGCTACAGTTACGCAACAGTCACCATTTGGCATTGGAGCAATATCGCCAGTAGGACGGAATGTACCGTCACCACATGAGCCCCAAGCACCGATGATTGCAAGAACGTCAGAAACAGCAACACTGCCATCCATGTCAACGTCTGCAGCACAGAGAGCTGGAAGCGGAGCATTACAAGGGTCAAATTCACCAGGACTAGCATTAAGACACATAGTTACTTGTGAATTAGGAAAACCGATACTATCAACTGTGTCGTAGGCAGTAATGCCACAGTCAGCAGCCTTGAGATATGTGGTTGAACCCGGTGATGCAGAAGTGTGCGGATAGCAACCAGCGTCTGTACCAGTATCAGGAAATTGCATTTCTACAACTAGGTATGAGCCAGCTGGCACAGTAAAAGGTACATCAACAGCTGTTGTGTAAAGGCCGCCAACATCCATTAACTGAGTTGCAGTGCCTACTGGTGTAAGCACATTGGCGTCTGGGTTTCCAGGACCGCTTGAGATTGAAAAGAAAATATTTGCAGTAACTGATGTCGGATTTGCTGAACCCCAAGTTATGGAGTTTACCGATACTGTTTGATCGACAAGTATATTTCGCGCATACCAGTTTTCTGCAGTTGAGCCCTCTGCGCCACACGCAACGGCTTCTAATGAATCAGTATCGCAACTGTCATTTTGTGTAATGACGACATCCTGAGCCATGCTTGCTGAAGCAAGACCCATAGTGATACACGTCATTGTTGAAAGTAATTTAATCATAATTTTTGGGAAGTAAATCCCCTCCTAAGATATGAGTGATAACATTTCACGAGTAATAATTCTTAACACTGTTGTTAAGAAACGATAGAAGTCTAAATTGGATATGACCAACAAACAAAAACTTTGATGTCAGTCGATCCTTCTCTCGACTTATTTCTTCCTCTGGGTTTTTTGCGTTGCCAAGGGGACGTAAGCGATGCAAAAAAACGCAGTTTCTGAATATGACTTTTGTGGGAACTTGGAGAATTCGGCTACGTCGGGGAACATTCTGTTGCCTATTTTCCGTGTATATACAGAAGTCAATAACTTAATGATGCCTATTTTTCTACCTATGTCAAGCATTTCATAGAAGTTTTTTCTATGAAACTTGGTTATTGGAACCTTTCTTGTTATTTTGCATTTGATCATACGTTAAGGCAAAAAGAGATTCGGCTCTTTTTCATCTCTAATCCTCTAAAAATGTACTTTTTACACCATGTTAACTTAGGCAGTTAACAACGTACCTACAAAGTGACTGTCACTTTGAAAAATGAACATTTATTGAAGGAATAGGGAAAAGTAGTGGATAAAAAAGGGACCCGCGCAGGCGGGTCCCTCATATGAGAAAACTAAATCTGTCAATTACGGAGTAAAACCACCAAGGACAAACGGAACGAGTGTTGTGTCGTTCGTGTCGCCTTCGAGGGTATCAATGCCACTAAATGACCACGCCGCGATATCGAAGGCAACGCCATCGGGGCCGGTACCAGAAGCACGCTTAGCCCAACCATCAAGGTAATCCCAAGGTTGACCACTACCATCGACATTGATATCACCGAATGTATCAATCACGTTTCCGTTTTCGAACAATTCAATTGCATCGTCACCATTAATAGACATTGAACCTGACTGGTAATCTGCCGCGAAGCCGAAGAAAGAGGAGAATCCATCAGCAGTATTCGTGACATAGATATAAGAACCAGCAGTTGCAGGTACAGCGTCGAATGTTAACTCTTCGCCGTCAGTACCACCACCGTTGTTCGCACCACCGATGCCGTACAAACTAAGGTCTGCGATGTCGCTAACTACATAAAGTTCAACACCTTTTGGGCCAGCGCCTGTTGTAAGTTGCGCGTCAAAGACACCTGTAATGATGAGAAAACCATTCACAACTTCGCATTCATCTGGAATACCATTGCCATCCGCATCGATAGAAGTACCATCTAGAATGTCGCATTCATCTGGAACACCATTTGTATTGCAATCAGCTTCGCACTCGTCTGGAATATCGTTCATATTGCAGTCGAATGATGCACCTTCTGCGAGATCGCAAACATCACCAACATTGTTGCCGTTACAGTCCTCTTGTCCTGGATTTGGCAAGTAGCAATTGTCTTGTGAATCAGGAACACCGTCTGCATCAGTATCTTCGATAGCATTGGAGCTAAACACGATGTTATCAATGAAGATTGCTTCACTTCCTGAGTTTGAATCAAATGCAACACGCAATGTTGCTTCTGTGTAGCCGGTTAAGTCTTCCAACAAGTTAACCCAAGCACCTTCGATACCAAGGTCGTCAATGTCCTGCCCAGTAGTGTTGAGAACTGTAATTACTGCACCACCATCAACGATAATATCAACGATAATTGCATCATCAGCTTCGTACCCAGTTGACTGCACAAAGAGATCAAGTGAAATGTTCCATGCGCCACTGGCTGTAGCCGTGTCGAATGTAACTTCCATCATGCCATCACAATCACTCATTTGGTAGCCCTGAACCCCATCAGTGTATTCACCGACAGCGCCCGCATAATCAGTCACACCTACAAAGTCACCATCAGTAAGACCAACACCATCTCGAGTGTTGTAGTAGAAAGCAGTGAAACCCATTTCGGCACCAGTAGCAGCCCACTCTACCATTGCTTCACTAGCATTGTTAACAAGTGGGTGATCAATTGCTGCATCTCCAGTATCTACATACTGGCCGCCAATAAGTGGCTCTTCAAAGCTTGTGTAAAGAAGGTTGCCTTCTTCACATTCGTCTGGGACACCGTTAGCATTGTCGTCATCAGAAGTCCCGTCTGCAATATCGCAAGCATCAACGATGCCATTTGTATTACAGTCTGCTTCGCAAGTGTCTAAAACGCCATTAGCATCACAATCAGTTGCACCATTTGCGATGTCGCATTCGTCAGGAATACCATTACCATCACAGTCAACTTCGCATTCATCGGGAATACCATTACCGTTACAGTCTTGTGCGCCATCTGCGATATCGCACACGTCGCCAATACCATTGTTATTGCAATCTGCTTGATCAGGGTTATAAAGATAACAGTTGTCTACGAGGTCAAAAACACCGTCCATATCAAGGTCTGATCCATCACAGCTATTGGGATTACCAGGAGTATCCATAGCTAAATTGTCAAAAGAACCCATCATCCAATTACCTGCATCTGGGCACCGGAAGATATGCGCAGGTGGGTAAATACCATTTGGTCCAACAACAACGTCTGCATACACTAAACCGTTTGGGGTTCCATCTGCATCTGCATCCTGCACACCAACTGCATCAGCAACTGATGTCCAATACATTCCATCGAGCACGCCGTCATCTTCTAAGTCAAGGTCGTCGCCAATAAGTGCTGTTAAATTTTCCACAAGAAGATGCGTCACAGTATTACTATTTTCAAAGTTCAGCCCGTCGATGATGACATCAGGTACAGCGATTGTCATATCAATTTTGCCGAGCGAGAGAAGGCCGTCGTCAGCAATGACGAGTCCTGTAAGATCAATGACTGTTTCAAGCACACCGAGTACACCTGCGCCATCGCCAATGACGATGTACGAGTAACCATCTAACAGTGTGCCTGGCTCGCCAATAAGTTCTACATATTCATCGTTGTCTGTACCAGATTGGTCAATTCGAATTTCATTAATGCCAAGATCTTCAATGCCTGGATTGCATTCAGCACCCCATGCACCGATGACCGCAAGAACGTCTTGAACGTCCACACAACAATCGCCGTTTGGCAATGGTGCTATATCACCAGTTGGACGAAATGAACCGTCACCACACATGCCCCATGAGCCAATAATGGCAAGAACGTCAGAAACAGCAACAATGCCATCGCCATCTACATCTGATGCACAATCAGGCAGTGGATCGTTACATGGGTCTGGAAGTACAGCTTCTCCAACTTCAATAGCTTGAAGTTTTGCCATGTTTGGGAAACCAAGAACAGCAGGGTTTACCCATGAACCGATGCCGCACTCGCCACCAGTTGTTTTGAGCCAGGATGGTGACGCTTCACCACCTGCGTTACTCGCTATTTCGTGTGTGCCCGGAAAAGTGGCAGGCATGACAATTTCAACAAAGATAAGTGCATCTGGGTCAAGGGGAAAAGGTGTTACTGCATCAGCAGTCAAAAACACAGCCGATTCAGTGGCTGGGATTGGTCGTTGAATAGAACCAATTTGCCAAAGGTCCGAGCCATCAGCGAGTGGCCCAGCAACGCCATCTTGATCGATGTACACGTTAACAGTTGCAAAGCCTTCAACACTATTCTGCGCTAAACCAAAGTGAATGCAAGAAAGTTCTAACGCAAGACCAGCAGTTGCGCCTTGCGATAGATCGTAGCTCCGTCCATAACTGTGTTCTGGAGTTCCACTTCCACCGAAGCAGTTCACAGAGTTCCCAGGGGTAATTGTCGTCGTATCAAAGTTTTCTGATACAAGAAATGTCGTATCGCTGCAAGGAATAAATCCGGAACCGCGAGTCGAGGCACCTTGGGGTTGGGTATCAAGCCGCAATGATGTGCGTTTTGATAAGAGTGCGCTTTTTGGTGCTGCTGATGCAACTGCAACCATAGAATAGGATGCAATAGCAGAAGCTACGATACTGGTACAAATCGTTCGGCGTGAATACATTTACAGAACTCCTTCTTGTCTTTCTCTCTACACATACAGGCACAACAACTGCACCTGTAACTATATAGTAGAGATAAAATCACCCAATGCAATACTAAAAATTGAAGAAAAACAGCAATGCTGCACTTTTTGCTTGCTAAAATACCCTGCTTACCACGCAGCCGAAGTGGCGGAATTGGCAGACGCGCCGGATTCAAAATCCGGTTCCCGTTAAGGGAGTATGGGTTCGAGTCCCATCTTCGGTATTTGGTATCACTCTGGTAGTAAAAAGCGTTGTATTATGCTTTGATGAAGATTGCAGTCATTATCCCAGCAGGTGGAAGCAGCACACGCTTTGGGGCAAGAAATAAACTAGCTGAAGACCTCGGCGGACGGCCTCTGTTGCTGCGTACGGTCGAATTCTTCACAAAGCGGGAAGATATCCAAGAGATAGTTGTCGTAGGCCCTTCAGAATACTTTTCTGACTTCAAAGAACGGTTTGGACCAGCGCTGGGGTTTCATGGTGTAAAAATAGTAGCAGGAGGGTCAACACGTACAGAATCTGTCACCCAAGGGCTTGCTGTAGTTTCCTCAGAGGTAGACTTTGTCATGGTGCATGATGCCGCAAGGCCAGCACTAAACGATGAACTGCTTGACCGCATTTTGCTCGCTTCCAATTCGTATAACGCTGTAATACCTGCACTTCCTCTTAGTGGCACCATAAAGCGCGCACAAACACAAGGTACTAACATTGCCGATGAAGACGCTGTTGTCGATTCAATACTTGGCGCAGAATCGCAAACAACTGTTGATGCATTTCAAGTGCAAGAAACAATCGAAAGAGCTGGCCTCTGGGAAATGCAAACACCGCAGTGTTTTTCGTTATCGCTCTTAAAACGTGGATACGCACAAGAAAACATTGAAAATTGCACTGACGACGCACAAGTAATTGAAAATTTAGGCGAAGCAGTTTATTTGATAGAAGGGGATAGCCGAAATATCAAGGTGACTACACCGTCTGACTACAACTTAGTGAAAGCAATTCTTGGCGTAAAGGGGTCATCAGAACGCCCAGCGCACAAGCGTTTCTAATTTATTCCTATGGCATCAACATCTGTAACAGTAGTTCTTCCCACCTTTGAAGAATTCGATTCGCTCCCATCGCTTATTGAAGCTCTCTTAGTTGTTCGTGAAACTGTATTTGAACATCTACAGTTAATCATTGTTGATGACAATTCAAATGATGGCACAGAGCAGTTGATAGAAGAGCTTCAACTCGATTGGGTAACACTGATTGTTCGCAGAACCGATAGGGGATTGTCGAGTGCCGTTATTCGCGGCCTTCAAGAAGCAACAACAGAAGTTTGCGTCGTTATGGATGCTGACGGTTCCCACCCTGCGAGTGCAATTCCAGCAATGGTGCAAGCAATCACCGATGGGGCTGACTTCGCCGTTGGCTCTCGTTATGTTACTGGCGGCACTACCGAAGATGGCTGGGGCTTCCTTCGTTGGTTAAATTCAAAAATCGCAACTCTCATGGCCCGGCCTTTTACGCGAGTTCTTGACCCAATGAGTGGCTTTTTAGCCTTTGCCAAAAACACATATGAACGAGCTGAAGAATTAAACCCAGTTGGATATAAAATTGGCCTTGAACTTATAGTGAAATGCCGTTGTAAACAAGTAACAGAAGTACCAATCCATTTTTCTACAAGACAACTTGGCGAGTCAAAGCTAACTTTTGCAGTTCAAGTTCAATACCTTCAACACATTATTCGTTTGCTTCGATTCACGCACCCGAAGCTAGTCAGTTTTTTCACCTTTGCAACGGTGGGTCTCAGCGGAGCTGGTGTATACCTTGTTTCTCTTAAAGTCACAAATTCTTTACTTGAAAGCACGTCCATCGCAATCGCGGTTTCTGTCTGGATTGCAATGACGTGGAATTTTTTGTGGGACAGAAAATACGCATTTTGGTACGCTCGGAGTCGAAGTTTTATTATGCAGTATGTTGGGTTTATTCTCGTTTGCTCTGTTGGCGCGATTGCAAACTTTTACATAACGAAATCACTTGCATCATCCGAAACCATTTTGTATTCTGGCATGATTGGTGTTGTCGTTGGCTCTGCCATAGGCATTGTGTTTAACTTCTTAGTTTCACGCCTTATTGTTTTTTCGAAGTAAAAATTTCTTCTGCGAGTACTTTGCCCGTATGGCTTTTTTTACTAGTTGAAACCTCTTTAGGTGTGCCAGTTGCAACAATTGTTCCGCCACCACTACCACCCTCGGGACCTAAATCAATCAGCCAATCTGCGCACTTTATAACATCAAGGTTATGTTCGATTACCGCAACAGAATTACCTGCATTCACTAACCGCTGAATCACTTCAATCAACTTGTCTATGTCAGCAAAATGCAAACCTGTTGTAGGTTCATCAAGTATGTACAACGAGTGATTGTTCGTTCTTACACCCAATTCACTAGCAAGTTTTACACGTTGTGCTTCTCCACCAGAAAGGGTTGTCGAGGGTTGACCTAACGTTAAATAACCAAGACCAACATCAATTAAACATTGCAACATTCGCTCAATTCGACCATGGCTTTCAAAAATTTTAACTGCGTCTTCAATTGTCGTGTTGAGCAACTCGCAAATGGTATATCCTCGCCATTTTACTTCGAGGGTTTCTGCGTTGTACCTCGATCCTTCGCACTCTTCGCAAGTAACGAAAGCATCAGGAAGAAAATGCATTTCAATTTTCTTTAAACCTTGTCCTTGGCAAGCTTCGCAACGACCACCTTTGACGTTAAAACTAAACCGACCTGGTTTATACCCGCGAATTCGTGCCTCTTTTGTTTGAGCAAACAGAGATCGTATCCCACCAAATATTCCTGTGTAGGTCGCTGGATTTGACCTTGGTGTTCGACCAATAGGGGACTGGTCAACTTCAATTACTCGATCTATCTCGTCTGCAATAACTATTTTGTCACAAATAGTAGCTGGTATCTTTTTCTTTTGTACATGCTTTTGCATAGCTTGAAGAAGCACGCCATTTACTAGGGATGATTTACCGCTTCCTGAAACACCTGTAAAGCAAACAAGACACCCTAGTGGAATCTGCACATCAATCTCTTTGAGGTTGTTTTTCCGAGCGCCGAAAATCGAAACTTGTTTCTTTTTAGAAAATGAACGATAGTAATCTGGCTGTGAAATTTCGCTTTTCCCAGACAAATAATCGCCCGTCAATGAACCCTTAGTCTTTACTATGTCACGCAGTGTACCTTGAGCAACAATAGTCCCACCATGTATACCTGCACGAGGACCCACATCGATAAGATGGTCTGCTTTTCGTATTATGCCCTCATCGTGTTCGACAATGATGACAGTATTACCAATATCTGAGAGATGCCTGAGTGTTTTTAAAAGTCGCTGTGTATCCCGGGCGTGCAAACCGATTGTTGGCTCGTCAAGAACATAGCACACGCCTACAAGCCCAGACCCCACCTGTGTTGCGAGCCGTATGCGTTGCGCTTCGCCTCCTGACAGTGTTCCGCTTGTCCTGTTTAACGATAAGTAGTCAAGACCAACTGAAACTAAAAAAGTCAGCCGATTAATAATTTCTTTCAAAATTGGTTCAGCTATTTCACTGACTTCTTTTGATAGCTTCAACTTCCTCATTCGCTCAAGAGCATGTGCAATAGTCATTGAAGCTATCTCAGAAATTGAATGTTCGCCTTTGTCAGACTGAACGGTTACATGTCGAGCTTCCGTTTTGATTCGCTGCCCATTGCAATCTGGGCAAGTCATCTTGGTCATATACGTTAATAATTTGTTTCGAACATTATCAGATTCAGTCTCTTTAAACCGTCGCTCAAGTTCGGGTATGACACCGACAAAACGTACTCGACTGCCTTTTACAACTCCACCGTAAAGCACTAACTTTTTCTGAGTGCTGGTCAACGTTGTATACGGAGTCGTCGGCGTGACGCTAACCATTTCACAGAATTTTTTCATGTACTTGCGATACCGCCGTCGCATAGCAGGCCCAGCCCTATGCCAGGGCTCAAGCGCACCTTTGGCAATTGGTTTTGATTCATCTGGTACAAGTAAAGCGGGGTCAAACTCATGCACAGATCCAAGTCCATCACAGCGCTTACATGCACCAAAATGTGAGTTAAAAGAAAATAAACGCGGTTCTAAAGATGGAATTGAGCATTCTGGGTGTTCTGCGCAAGCAAAGTTTTCACTGTACCGAGTTTCTTTCCAGCCATTCTTGTGTTCTGTCAAAACTAGAATTGAACCGCCACTAAGGCGGGCAGCAATTTCAGCCGAATCGGCAATTCTGTCTTTGCCTTCAGGCCCAGTTACGATTCGGTCAACAACTGCTTCGATCGTATGCATCTCATAGCGTCCAAGCGCTAGGGGATTATCACTCTCGTCAAGTAGAACTTCTCGAAGATCTACAATTTTGCCATTCACACGAGCACGAACGAAACCTTGGCTTCGTAAATCTTCAAGTGCGTCTCGGTGGTACCCTTTTTTCCCCACAATAACAGGGGCGCAGAGCATCAATTTAGTCCCTTTTTTAATTGACGTTATGTGAAGAATGATTTGCGATAATGAAGTTGTTTCGATAACGTTTCCGCAAATTATTCCCTTTTTGTCAACGTGCCAACAGTGCGGTGTTCCGCATCTTGCCATAAGTAACCGTAGGTAATCGTAAATTTCAGTTGTAGTTGCAACCGTTGACCGAGGGTTATGACTTGCTGAACGTTGCGCGATTGCAATTGTTGGTGGCAATCCCTCAATAGATTCGACATCCGGCTTACGCATCTGTGTTAAAAACTGCCGAGCATACGAAGAGAGCGACTCCATATACTTTCGCTGACCTTCAGCAAAAAGTGTATCAAAAGCAAGAGAACTTTTCCCAGAACCAGAAACGCCTGTTACAACAATAAGTTTATCTCGAGGAATAGAAGCGTGCACGTTTTGCAAATTATGTTCGTTTGCACCAGTAACGATTATTTGCTTCAATGCATCTGTCATGTTTACGAAACTTCTCGCCGTTGGAACAAAATTATGCCCAATGAGAGTGCGCCGACAATATACAAACTTCCGTATCCAGAGATTTTAAGCAGATAATTCGTTGGAATAATGTTCTCTTGAGTGAGTGCATCTGTCAGCCAAAGCACTTGGAAGTTAGGAACAATAGAGTATGCGGTTTTATATGCAACCCATTTTTGGTACTCACTGCCAATAGCGTAAGAGGCAAGTTTTGTACCTTGCAATGGTTGCATAATTTCAGTAATAACTTCTTCCATGTCGCCGTTAGATTTTTGCATAACTCGAACGCGATCAACCGTTTCTACTTGCCCATCATCCTCTGCTCGCTCTAACCAGTGTTGTTCAATTTCGTAGAGCGGTTTGCCAAACCAAGCATCGGACATCATCCCTATAAAGAACACGAGAATAGTTGCAACGAGCGTTCCAATTTGTGAAAGACGAGTTGAAAATGCAATTGCAATCGAGCCAAGAATTAGTACAGATACAAGAACTGCTATGACCGCTTTCCATATATCTGGTTTAAAAGCTACCCACATTGGTTGCGATGAAAAGTCAGGTGAAAAATTCAATATGATGAGATAGGACACTGCAAGAAGAGGTGTCGTTACGCAAAGCCAAGTAGATGAAAAAACAAAGCCATAAAAATAGTTACACCAAACTGCAACGCTAGTTCCAACAACAAATGTCAATACTCCAAAGAGCAAGACAGGCAGATGTACAGGTACGCGAACGGTTTGAAAAACTTCTTGTTGTTCGACAAGTAAAAATACAAGTGCAACATATAAAGTGGAAAGAGCGATGGCGCAAGCGGCACCTAAAAACTTACCGATAACAAAAGGCGGCCTTCCAATTGGCTTAGAAACAATCGTCAAAGTAGTCTTATTTCTAATTTCCTGACCAAGAACGGTGGAAGCGACAAAAATTGCGAGCAACATTCCAATCATGAATACGGTTGCAAGTCCGATGTCGAGCAACATCCGCTGATCATTTTCCATAGTGAAGGCAGAAAGGGGACTCGCTAGAAGTAGAAGAAGCGTAGCGGCAAAAAGCAAAATGAAGACAATTGGCTGTCTGATGCTCTCAAAAAAGGCGTTTCTGGCGATTGTAATGATTTGGTTTAACATAGAAAGTGTGCTTTAAAGTGGGCAGGGTAGACCATTTCATGATAATCTGCCGAACCTTGAACGAACGTTATGCACTTTGGGTTCGTATCCCATCAATATTATGCCCAGAAACCTGTATAGCAACTCATTTTTCACCGATTCGTTTCCAATCCTCGAAAGCGTTACATAAGGTATTTCAACACAAATGAGAGTCGACCATCATGCTTGCCAAAGAGCAACGAACACCGCAGTAACTGGATTGATAATCCAGATTGCAATTGCAATTACTCTGCTTGTCTTTGGACTTGTTGCAGGTAGCACCGCTTTTGTCTTTGCTTCCTTCTTTGCTTGGGTATCGACGATTGTTTGGCTAGGGCTCATCATCCTCTTCTACCAACAAAAAATGCAATTGCTCGAAGTGCTGGAAGAATCTGAACTCTCCGGTGGTGATCCTTCGGCATTTTTCGAAACATCTGCGAATGCGATTCGCCCAGCTGCAAATCGTCTTCAATTGCTCTACAAATGGGTGATGCCCGGGCTGAGCTTGTTTGCAGCCGCCGCACTTATCGTTATCGCAATCACATTGATTAATTTCCTTCGCAACTTAGAACATCAAGACGACATACTGCAAACATTTATTTCTCAAACCTCACACATTGGTTGGGCGCTAGCTACATCGATGGCCTTTGCGCTGGTTAATTTTATCTTTTCTCGTTTTGTCGCTGGCATGGCAAACATTCCTGCATGGTCGAACCTGCGAGGTGGTTCTGCATGGATGGTTGGAAATGCCATTATCTTGCTTGTGATTTCTGCTGGTCTTTTCTTTCGTTTCTTTGAAAATGACGAAGTTTTGCTCGCTGTATGTTGGGGCATCCCAATCTTTATGCTCGCAGTAGCAGCTGAGGTCTGCGTTAATTTTGTACTAAACTTGTACAGACCTCGAATCCATGGCGAATCACCTAGACCTGCATTCGATTCAAAAACACTCAGTTTGTTTGCTTCACCTGATTCACTTGTTCGTTCTTTGAATGAAGCTATTAATTATCAATTTGGTTTTGATATTACAAGTTCATGGGGATACCAACTTTTAATTCGCTCCGCAATCTGGCTCTTTTCACTTGGTGCTGTTGTACTTCTTGCAATGAGCGCACTTGTTGTTGTTGAACCAACAGAACAAGCCGTCCGATTACGACAGGGCAAAATTATTGGCGATGTACAACGCCCCGGACTCATGTTCAAGCTTCCTTGGCCTCTTGAGTCGTCTATCGAAACGGATATTACTCGAGTTAGAGATTTACAGTTGACGTTTAAATGGAAAGAAAAGAGAAACGTTATTTTATGGACTGACGACCTTTTTAAAATGGCTGTAGTTAAACCGAAGCCGTTCATTGTAAATGATGGCGAAGGCAATAGTGCAGAGTTAGACAATGACTTACTAGCACTCGTTGATATTCGAGCGGTCTTACAATATCGAATTGCACAAGACGGCTTGCTCAACTGGTTGCATTTTGGTTCGGATGATGTAGAGCGCCGCAGCCGATTAACATATCGCGAAATGGCGATCAAAGCTATTTCGCAAAAAGCATTAACTGGGTTCTTTCAACAACTTGAACTCGATGATGTAATTGGTTCGCAACGAGGCAATTTATCCAAAATGGCAACTGCACTTGTTCAAGCATCTCTCGATGAACAACACGCGGGCATCCAAGTTCTATCTGTTGATCTACCAATGGTTGCTCCCGCAGGAACAGCTGCGGGAAGCTTTGAAGAGCTTTCAGTCGCTATGCAAGGTGAAATGCGACTTCGTTCTGCGGCAAACGGACAAGCGGAAAGTTTGCTTACACATGTCGTTGGCGACGCAAGTCTAGTAGATTCTGTTGTTGATGCAGTACATGCATTTAACGATGCAAGGGTGGCCTGGGATGCGCTTCGGCGAGCTGATGGAACTGAAGAAAAGATTGCACTGGCAAATAAAGAAATGCTCGCCCTTCAGCAAGAAGCCATCAAGTTAATCAAAGATGGCAACGGTTCGGCCGCTGCAACTATTCGCAGTGCTCGTGTTGAACGTTGGACAACATTGATGGACACGTGGTCAAGTGCAAGCCGTGTGAGCGGGCAAATGGCAGCGTACCGAGCTGCACCTGAACTGTATATGCAACGTATGTATATGTCTGTTCTAGCTCGCAGATTACCCGCTATTAGAAAGTATGTTATTGGAATCGATCCAAATCGAGTTCAATTGGATGTAGAACTACGCAGCATTAACCCGTTGCTCAACTTTGCTGATTCACTTGAATCTGATGAAGAAGGAAATTAATATGAAACGCCCAATAGTTATCGTTACAGGCATTGCCTTACTCTTCATTTTATTACTCTTTAGCACGACCTATACAGTCTCATTCCACGAAGTTGGAATACGTACTCGTTTTGGCCAAACAACTGAAGACAGCATCGTCCGAGAAGCAGGATTGCATTTCCGTTTGCCATTCTTCGCCGATTCAGTTGTGTTACTTGACACACGGACTAAGATTCATCAATCACCACTAGAAACATTACAAACTGTGGACGGGCAGCAAATAGTTGTAAAATCGTATTTACTTTGGAGAATTAACACGGATGCGATGGCACCGCTAGATTTTTACCGTTCCTATGGCACTACTGAATCTGCTACATCAACTATTGATGGGCAGTTTCGTGATGCCCTTTCCGCATTAAGTTCCTACTCATTCGAAGAACTCACGGGTGCGCAAAATAAGTTAGCTGACGCTGAGGAATCCATTCTTGCTCGACTGACTTCTTTAAAAGAAACTGGAATTGTCCCAGTTACAGTTGGAATCAATAGACTTTTGCTCCCACCTAAAACAACCACTGCAGTGTTACAAAGAATGCAGGCGAGCCGCGATACACTGGCTGAACAACGACGTTCAAAAGGCATGGCAGATGCTGAAGCTATTCGTGCGGAAGCAAAAGCAAAGCATGATAAAATCATGGCATTTACTTCCCAACGAGCGGACCAAATTCGCGAAGAAGGCGAATTACAAGCAGCTGAATATCTACAACAAATGGGCGAAGATAAGGACCTTGCAATATTCCTGGCTTGGCTCGATGCCGTCGAAACTTCGCTTTCAGAAAATACAACACTCGTGTTAGAAACGAATGTTGCACCATTTCACCTAATGGAACTTAATCCAAATAATGCTACTAACGCCATTCCTTTACCAAAAGGAAGCGGTGAGTAACAAATGGACCCGCAACAACATCCGAATCAAGAGCCAAGGCGCGAGGCCTCTGCCAAATTTGTATTGCAAGACCGCGAGGATAACGCTGTTGATTTGCGTGAAGCAATGGACACCGCACATAAGTCACTCGCTTCTTCGCTTCAACTTAGCTTCCGAGCACTTCAACTTGCAATGATTGTTCTTGTTGGCTTGTATCTTGTTTCGGGTTTTAGAACTGTTGAAGATTCACAAACCGGCGTAGCAACGTTTTTTGGCGCAATTCTCCATGAACAAGGATTACAGCCAGGCCTACAAACCAATTGGCCGCCGCCCATCGGTGGTTTTGAAGTGTTTGATGCACAAAACAGAGAAGCAAATATTGGCAGCGTGTTTCGTCCTCGAATCGATGCAAGGTTAAGTCACGAACAACGATTGACAAAATCAAAGTCAACGGACGGGCTTGTTCCAGGACGGGATGGATCCCTTTTAACAGCTGATGGTGATTTAGCGCACATTGAAATCTCGTCTGTATGGGAAATTGTAGATCCCATCCAATACGCTGATTCAATCCCCGATGCTCAGGGAAATTTGTTTGTTGAAATAGCCCTTGAAAAAGCGGCAGTTCATATTGTAGGCGAACTTACATTAGAAGAATTGCTTGACAAACCACTTGAAGAGCTACGTTCACTTTTGCATAATCACGCGCAAACTACATTGAATAAATTAGAATGTGGCATTCGTATTTCTGATGTCATTTTGCCAAGTGAGCCCGAGCCACCACTGTTCATTCAGAAGTCATACGCAAACTTTGATAGTGCTAAAATTATTGCCGAAACTGACGTTGAGCGTGCTCGAGCGAGTGCACATGAAACTCTTATTGAGGCTGCTGGAAGTAATTATGAAGCATTACTTGATTTGATTACAGCTTACGAACGAGCCGCTGAACTTGGCGACGATCAATCTAAAAAGAAAAATCTTGTTTCTATCAATAAAATGCTTCAAGACGATGATATCTCTGGAAAGGCAGCTAACAAAATCTCGCTCGCCGAAGGATATCGTGCACAAATCGAAACAACGCTTGGTCAAGACTTCCGCAGATTCCAATCATTACTACCAACATATCGAGAACATCCTGAATTAGTCATTAAAAATAAGTGGTATGACATGTATGCATCTGTTGCTAAAAACGCAGACGTTGAGTCTATGTTCGTACCATCGTTTATCTCTAATGTCCGTTTAGGCATTACCGGTTCGGATCAAATTGCGCAGTTACGCCATACAAATAAACTTCGAAGAAAAGAAGCAAAAACACATATCTCTGAAGCAGACATGTTGAACCCATGGATATTGCGCGCTCGTGATATAAACCCTGGCACAATTTCACGCGAACTTTCAATCGAAGGCGGCAAAGTTCAAGGCAGGAATTAATCATCTAACGGTAAACGAAATGAAGCAGACACAAACAAATAACTCAATTGTTGAAGCGGTGGGGTTAACTAAAATCTTCAAAGACTTTTGGATGCGCTCAAAGGCAACTGCTGTTGATGGCATCTCCTTCTCCATATCGCGAGGGGAAGTCTTTGGACTACTTGGACCAAACGGTTCGGGTAAGAGTACAACTATCAAACTTATTCTCGGCCTACTCAATACAACCCGTGGGAGACTCACCGTTTTTGGTCGTGAGCCACATGACGTTGCTACTAAAAAATTCATTGGTTTTCTCCCAGAAGAATCATACTTATACCCTTATTTAAATTCCCTCGAAACGCTAGACTACTACGGTCGGTTGTATGGTCTTGACCGCAAGACGAGAAAACGTAGATCCGAAGAATTGCTCGAAATGGTTGGACTTTCTCAAGTTGCACATCGACATGTTGGGGAGTTTTCCAAGGGGATGATGCGCCGGATTGGTCTTGCGCAAGCGTTAATCAATGATCCAGAATTTCTAATACTTGATGAGCCCACTAGTGGGCTTGACCCGATCGGCACACGGCAGGTCAAAGACCTTCTCATTGAACTGAAGCGTCGTGGTAAAACAATTTTACTAAGTTCCCACTTACTTTCTGATGTTGAAGATGTTTGTGACAGAATGACTATTTTGTATGGCGGTAAAATTCACGCAGAGGGTACGGCTGATGAATTACTACTTGACGCGGACCACACCATTATTCGCGTTCCAAGAATACGCAACGATGGCACCATTTCTCAAATAGAAACCATACTCGAAAAAAATGAACAGACCTCAATTGAATCCATTACGCAACCAAGGCAAAATTTAGAATCGTTCTTTATTCAAATTGTTGACAAGGCACGCGAGGACAAAATTGAAACGAGCGGTGCAAAAGGCGGAGAGACGGCCGCATTCCTTCGAGGTGACGAAGAAGGTGATCATCTTATTAACAAATTGATTGATCGCAAAGAAGAAACGAGCCGGGCAACTCAAGAAGTTGTTCAAGAGCAAAGTCATGACAACGCAATGCTCGATACACTTGTGCAAGCTGAAGATGCACCAATTGTAGCCGAGGAAGCACCCCTTGAGAATCCCCCTCCACCAACTGAGGCAGATAGCTCTGTTATTGATGGATTGCTATCAGCAGACGAGAAGAAAGATTCAATCGAATAAACGTGAATACAGTTCTTGCACTTCATCATAAACTGCATCTCTGGCAACAAAAACGATGGACCAGAATCCTGTTCTCATTGCTCATAGTTGCAACTGTTTTATCATTTCTTGCCCCAACCCTTTTTGCAAGTTACAAGATTCATAATTTACGAAGCCAGTTGTACAGTGTTTTGACTGGGCTTGACCAACGAATGGTTGCGCAATCAATTGAAGAAACCGGTTTTGTGGAACTTTCAGGTACGCTGTATGGTGATGAGCGACTCGTCGGCTTTCGCATTCTCGATGCAGACGAGAATGTTATTGACGCCTCTGGCGTTACGTCACTTATATTGCAGAATGAGCACCCTCGATGGGTGCCAACGTGGTTACTCCAAGACCCAGTGCTTACATGGTCAATCGGCATCATCACATTGTTCTTTTTAGGTTTTGCAGTGTGGACGGGCCTGCTACTTTCCATGCTCTATACTGCTTCCATTGCAATCCTGGGGTGGCTCTTTTTTACATGGATACAAGCACCTCTTGGCGCAACAGCAATTGCTGGGATGTGTATTCTTGCATTTAGTTATGCACTATTAATTTCCCTTTTGAAAATGTTGTTTCGCTCACCAAGACAAGTAACAACACTTGCCCGCGGTGTATTGCTTGAAGCGACACGAACACGGCTATCAATTGCGTTTGTATCGTTGCTTTTGCTTTTCTTACCACTNGTGCCACTCATGCTCGATCCTGAATCGCCGCTGCGCCATAGAGTCCAAACNTTTTTAAGCCGTAGCTTAGGCACGACNTTTACAATTGCAGCTTTTCTTACNGTGTTTTTGGGTTGCGCAACAATTGCTTTTGAAATCCGAGACAGGCAAATTTGGCAAGTCCTAACCAAGCCTGTTAGTAAAATTGGATACCTCTTTGGTAAATGGCTTGGTGTCGTCTCATTAAATTTTGCAATTCTTACTGTTGCTGGAATTTCTGTCTTTTTCTATCTTCAATATTTACGAACAGAATCAGTTGCTAGTGGGCTGCAAGGAGACCTTGACCGCTTAGCAGTTGAAGAAGAAGTGTTAACAGCTAGGTCCGAAGCGCTTCCTGTCTACGAAACACTCACAAGTGAGCAAATCGCTTCGCGCGTGCAGGAAATGATTGAGTCTGATTCTGAACTACGAGACGAAGAAGAAATTCAACTTCGCTTGCGCAAGAAGATGCGAGACGATGTGCAGGCACAATATTCTGCAATGCAACGTTCAATTCCTCCTATGCGCAGTGGGCAATCTTTTTCACAGACCTATCTGTTTACTGGTTTATCGCACGCTAAAAAGTTGGGTTCGCCACTAGCATTTAAATACCGCTTCCATATTGGTGAATCAGACGAGCATGAATCCTTTACAGCGGGCCTTGTGTACAACGAAGATCCCACAACGAGTCATGTTGTTACATATATTCCAACAATGACACACGTTACTTTGATACCCGCGAATCAAATTAACGATGAGGGCGAACTTAAAATTACTATTTATAATCTGTTCGACCCACCAGCTATAAATCGTGGGCGTGGTGCTATGAGTTTTGACAAGGGTGGCATAGAGATTCGGTACCGGGTTGGCGATTTTGAAAGCAACTTCTTTCGAACAATGCTTGTACTCTGGATTAAGTTAGCGTTTCTAGCGGCGCTTGCACTTGCCGCTTCAACATTCTTGAGCTTCCCAGTAGCTTGCATGATTACGCTCACTGTATTTGCAACTGGAACACTCGCTCCGTACCTTTCAAGTTCACTTCTTGCGTATGTACCGCCCCCAACACAGGCCGTTGACTGGTCAAATATAACGCACATTATTCAATGGGCTTTCGAAAATACAATTAGCGGTATAGCAACTGCAATGGTATTTTTACTCGAGGGATTTGGTGCTCAAAGACCGACCGACCAACTAATTGATGGCATGCTTGTTTCTTGGGCATCAGTATTTAAGGGATTCCTTACAATCGGCATCGCTTGGACTTGTCTAGCACTTGGCATAGGAACTATAGTCCTGAAAAAACGACAATTAGCAATTTACAGCGGGAGTGGTTGAACCTGAGATCATTTCCAGTGTACTCCCTATAGAACATGAAGCACGACCGACTAATCCAAGGCATTTCAGCATGCGTCGCTGCAGTAAGTATTACTGCAGGAGGTATGCTTCTTCCTTCGATTTTAGAAGAAGCAGAAGACAGTACACTTCGATATACAAATAATGTAGTTGAAGGTGCACCGAGTTGGATTAATACTGTTGGTATGTCTATTGGAGCGTTAAGAGGTCTTCTTGTTGATTACCTTTGGATTAAAATTCAACAAATGCAACGCGACGGGCTTTACTTTGAAGTGATGGCCGACGCCGAGCTTATCACCAAGTTACAACCTCGCTTTCCCCAAGTTTGGGTTTTTCATGCGCACAATATGGCGTATAATATTTCTGTAGCAACCCACACCATCGAAGAGCGATGGGAATGGGTAAACGAAGGCATTCGCTTGCTCAGAGAAAAAGGCCTACGTGCTAACCCGGACGACTTAGAGTTACATAAAGAACTCGCTTTTTTCTTTATGCATAAACTCGACGGCAACGCTGACGATGCACACTTGTATTACAAACGTATGTTCGCTGAACGCTGGCACCACTTGCTTGGTGAACCACCAGACGATTGGGATGACCGAATTGCATGGATGAAAGCGGTCGCAGATGCTCCAAGAACATTAGCAGACGCAATTGAAAAAGAACCTCTATTGGCAGAATTACTCGGCATTCTTCAGAAGGATTATTCAGACTTTATTTCAAACGATGCTTCAATGAACTCTGAAGAGATGCTTGCACATATATCGCAACTCGAGTCTATAGCGACGCACTCGACGGTCGCAAAAGAATTCGGCCTAATGGATCAGTTGCGAATGCAATCACCGTATTTCAATCAATTAGAAAAACTATACAGCAACCCAAAGTATAAACAAGCTTGGAAGACGCTTATCTCTACGTTTAGAAAGCAAGCACTTAAGGATGAGTACAACATGGACCCGCAACGAATGTACGAGTACACTCGAGACATTGGTCCCCTCGATTGGCGCCATCCTCAAACGCATGCTCTTTACTGGGCACGAAGAGGAGCAGACGTTGGCAGAGGCCGACTCAAGGCCAACGACATTTATAAAACGCTAAACACAGACAGAGTTCAACTTTCGTCACTTCAAGCACTTGCCCGAACAGGCAGAATTTCATATGACCCCTTCTCGCAAGAAGTTCCTGGTCGATTTCCTGATCCAAGATTTATTGATTCTGTTATTGGTGATGATGATCGTGAAGGTCTATGGAATGAGTTGTATAAAAAGCACTACTTTGTCCGTGGCGCAGGAAGCGATACCTTCACTACGTTCTTAAAGAATTTTCTTGGATCAGCAGTACGAGAGTGGTACCGACAAGGGGAAACAGAACGTGCGCAGACACTCCTTGATAAACTTGATGCCTACTTTGGCGAGGGTGCAAATCCGCCGAACACTGTTTACAAAGTTCCACTTGATGTATGGGTAAGTGAACAAGCAAAGGGTGAATATGAACGGTTGCCCGCGGTCGCTATCAGCGATGTCATGGCCGCATTACGGTATGCCTACCGCGTAGGTATTGGGCAAAATAGACCAGAAGTATTCGAAGAAGCGCTTGCGTTTGCGAACAATGTCACAAACGAGTTTAAGCAAAATGAATACAACAATTACACAACACAATTTGGGACTGGCAGAATTAAAGATATTATTGGTGCACTCGAATCAAGCGCACAAATCACGTTTGAACAATTGATGATTGATTCAACCGTACCCTTTGAAGAGCGTATCGCTATCTGGGGTGGCGTTGATGCCCTACAGCAGGGGCTCAGACCACGCGTCTATGATCGAATCGTCAGACGTTTACAATCACAATATGCACAAAACCCTCTAAGTCGCATTCGTCCATTTGACCAAGCATTTCCTAAACCACCTGGACTTAATGCATGGCGCCAAAAGATGGCGAATGAAGCAGCAGCCGCTAAAGGCGAAGCGACTGATAATGCAGCTAACTCTATCGAGCGTAAGTGATGCCTATCAAGGTGGGTCATACCCACACCCGCCCCATGGATTGCACCGAAGGATTCGATAGAACGCCTTCCATCCACCTTTGAAGGCACCATATGTGCGCAATGCTTCCAAAGCATAGTCAGAACAGGTTGGCTGGAAGCGACAGTGCCCACCCATCAATGGCCGTAACATGATTTGATACAGCTTGACAAAGAGCATGAACAATCGTGCAAGCAGCGTGCACTGTTGCTTCATACAGAAACACCTTTGCGAATAAGTTTTTTGTATGCTTCCATGTGCATTGTTTCATGCGGGCGAACTGTTAACAGAATATCAATTGCAGGTAATTCTGCTTTCAACGAACGGAAAGCCTCACGACATTTTCGTTTAATTGTATTTCGAACTACGGCATTGCCTACTCCTTTTGGCACTGAAAAGCCAAGGCGAGCATGCCCGAATGTATTTGATTTTCGATACACAAGAAGCGGACCCGTTTTCTTCCGAATACCTTCTGAAAACATCGAAGAAAATTCTTTCTTACGAGTGAGTCGCACTTCAGGGGGGTAAGATTTTTTTTGCATAGCCATTTATTCAGTGTCCTGATTTAACGCCGCTTGGTACCGTGTCATTAACCTTGTTCGTGATACTAAACCCATTATTATTCCACGACTTGAAATTAATGCAAGTGATTGCACATCGTTTCGGGAAAATTTATCAAGCACTAGGTCTAAGGTCTCTTCTTCAGCGATTGTCGGCAAATCAGATCGCTGTAATTCTGAAACTTGTAACAGGGGAATTGCTTCTCGGTAAACTAAAGCTGAACGTAAATCGCTAGAAGTAACCATGCCACAATACATATCATGATCATCTGTTACAACAAAGTCAGACGTTCCTGTTGACTCCATTAAGTCCACGACACGTTGTGCTGAATCTGAACGTTTAACAATAGTGGCTGGAATCAGCTCAACATCTTCAGGGGTCAAACGACGCAGCACTGTTAGGTCACTAAGCGCACCCATCCGAACGCCTAATTTTGAAAGTTTGAATGTATATACGCTATCTCGGCAAATGTATCGAGCAACAACGGTACTTACAACTGCGGCGAACATTAACGGCAAAATGACATCGTAACTCTGGGTAACTTCATAGACAACAAGAATCGCGGTAAGTGGCGCATGTGTTGTCGCAGCAACAAGTGCCGCCATACCAACGAGCGCAAAATACGCTGGGGATGTGTTTGGAAACCATCCAAAGTAGTGCACGATGTAACCAACGCAACCACCTGCTGCAGCCCCAATAAAGAGTGATGGTGCAAACAGTCCTCCGGCACCTCCAGAACCTACAGTAACACTCGTTGCGACAATTTTAATGAGTGCCAAGCCTGCGAGACCAAAGAGTAAAGGCGCCGCGTCTTTCAATATTGAATTACTGTCTGTCGCAAAGTAGGTATTCGGACTTATCAAATGCTCAATCATTGGATAACCATTGCCGTAAAACTTCGGAATAGTGTCACTTGCTGTAAGCCAGTAAACAGCAATACCAAGCCCGCCAAGTAAAAGCGCACCAATAAATGGCCGACCAATTAATGGAATTTTTGTCGCTACAAATAGTTTTTCTGATAGTTCCAGCGAACGAACAAACAGTGCTCCTAGCACTCCACAAACTGCGCCAAGCACAAGATATGTTGGAATCTGAGTCACGCTAAAAGCAAGCCCATCTTGAAAAAATCCATCACCAACTTGAAAGAGTGCTTCGTCACCAAGTATGCCCTGTGTTGTCGCAGCAGAAACAACTGCAGCAATGACAATTGGAGTAAATGTTTTAAGTGAAAAGTCTCGTAGAAGAATTTCCATTACAAAAAAAATTCCAGCAATCGGTGCATTAAACACTGATGCTAACCCAGCCGCTGCACCACAGCCTAGGAGCGTTCCAGTATGTTGGGAGCCAGTCCCCAATACTTTTGCAATGTTCGAACCAACAACTGCGCCAATGGTGACAATTGGTCCCTCAGCACCAGCAGAGCCACCTGATGCAATCGTTGCAGTCGAAGCGAGCCATTTTCGAAGGCCTATTTTCCAAGAGAGTTTTCCTTTGCGACGTTGCACCGCATAAATAACAGAAGTCACGCCAGGCCCCACGCCGTCATGACTTAACAGGGTAATCAAGACGCCTGTGATTAATCCGCCAGCGGCTGGGCCAAGTAAAATTATTACCCAAAGGTATTTTGACCCTTGGAGGAATTGTGCAAAATGTTCTGTTTCGCGCAAAGGCAAGATGAAACAAACTGCTGCGAGCCCCATAAATACACCAATCACTGCCGCTACAAGGTATAAATACCAATCACGCTCAAAACCAAGGCGTAAGCCAATTTTGCTCAGATGTGGAGTAAGAAGACGGTTCATCGCACTAGGTCTTTTGCAAGAGTGGAATTCGAAAGTGTAACAAACCAATTGCGTCGAGGAAAGTGACAAATCGCGTGGAATACGGTATAATCTACTATTGGACTTTCTGACTGCCACAAATGGCGATTTAGACCTTATAGAGGAGATACCCACAATGATTGAAGCCCTACGAAGTGATGAAATTGTAAAAAAATGCGGTGGCCGTTTTAAGCTGACCGCTTTGATTCAACACCGTTTGCGTGAATTGTTGGTTGATGAAGCCCGCCCTTTAGTTGATCGTAATGGAAAAACTGACCTTGAAGTTGTGATCGCTGAAATTATGGAAGATAAAATCACTGCAGACTACACCGAGTCAGGGTACGTCATGAATTTTGCAGTCGGTTCAAAAAATGGCTAATCTCCCTAGTAAGCTCAAAGGAAAAACTATACTAATTGGAGTTACGGGAGGGATTGCTTGCTATAAGGTTGCAGATCTTGTCAGTAAACTTGTCCAATCTGAAGCACATGTCAATGTCGTTATGACAAAGGCAGCCACGCAGTTTATCACGCCGTTGACATTCGCTTCCCTCACGGGCAACGCAGTCTTTGACAGCCAATGGACTTTTGTTGACCAACATGATCCACAACATGTCAAACTAGCTCGATCAGCAGATGTAATGCTTGTTGCTCCTTGCACAATGGATATGCTTGCTAAACTCGCACACGGCATGACTGATGATCCACTAAGCCTCGTAATTTCTGCAATTGACAGAAACCAAACACCCGTGCTTCTAGCACCTTCCATGAATGCAACAATGCTTGCACAACCATCAACGGTGCGCAATAGTAAACAATTGCAAGACGATGGGTTCATCTTTGTAGCACCAGAGGAAGGGTGGCAAGCGTGCAAAACTATCGGTTGTGGACGCTTGCCCGAACTTGATGCGCTTGTAACAGCACTAGAAGCGGTTATTTCCTAGAAAAACAGCCATTTCTTCTTGACACATACCAGTGTTTACAGCATGATTAGATTAATGGGGAGAAGGTATTTATGTACAAAAAACATATAGCGTTACTTGTTTGTTCTTTGTTTGCATCCGTTACGGTTGCGGATGAAGTTGGTCGACTGAATCCTATTGATACAACTCTGCCAACACCAGCAACATTAAAAGCAACATTCATAACAGCACAGCCCCAAAAAGTTTCGACTCAACGTTTAGTCGGAACGTGTCCGCAAGTTGAAGTTGCACTAACTGATAGTGATTTTGGTGATGGAGCGTACGTTCTTCAAGCTGGATTTGCAGAAGACGAATCATTTGGCGCAACCTATGCAGTTCCTGCATCAGAGTTTCCTATTCGAATTGATGTTATGGAAGCACTTTTTGGCACAAGCAATGCCCTCGTTGAAACTACAACCAAGTGGACCGCACGAGTCTGGGACGGAACTCCAACAGATGGAATACTTATCGCTTCATTTTCAAGCGATGACATCATTTTGCCCCACCTTGTGATGCCACCGGGAACAAACGGGATTATTCTATCCGTTGGTGTTGACCCAAGTGACCCTGAGCAAATTTATATTTACAATGATAGCGGTATGAATTCGTACAGTGTCGCATTTCGAATTGACCATCACAACTTACCTGGAAACCCATGTATTTCCTCACCTGATCAAAACAGAAACGCATTTCCTTGTACCGATACAAGCGGATTGCAATTCCCACAAGAAAATTGGATTGAAGCAGTCACCGGTACATGGTGTGTTTGCGGTTCTGGGTGGATGACGTTGCAAGAATTTCCGGGCATTTGTACACCAAGTGGTGATTGGGTTCTACGCTCTGCATACACCTCAATAAACTGCACGATTACACCCGGCGCATGTTGCTTTAGTGACGATACCTGTCAAAACTTAAGCCCTGGGGATTGTTCTATCTTCGGCGGGACATTTAGCGGAGACGGTACTGCATGTGCAACCTTTGCTTGCAACTCTGGCGTTGGAGCATGTTGTGTTCCATCAACAGGGAATTGTGTCGAATTTGAACTAGATACATGCACAACAGTCGGAGGCAACCACATGGGTGAAGGAACAACTTGTGCCCAAACTACTTGTTTTCCTGAAGGCGCTTGCTGTTTACCGAGCGGAAGTTGCATAGGACCTGTAACACCGGATGACTGTATTTCTGTCGCGGGTCTCTTTCAGGGAGATGCAACAGATTGCTCTAATGCAAATTGCTCTCAACCAATAGGGGCCTGCTGTGGACCTGACTGGTGCCTGAACTTAGCTTCGCTCGACTGTGTGGCTGTAGGCGGTACATGGAATGATGCCGGTACTGCTTGCGATGATGGTTCCATATGCGACAACGCATGCCCAGAGGATCTTGACGGCGACGGAATAATCAATGTAACTGACTTACTCACTGTTGTTGGTGATTGGGGGGTCATGGATAGCGATGCTGATTTAGATGGGAATGGCACTGTGGACACACCCGACCTGCTTGCAGTTATTGCAGCATGGGGTACGTGCTAGTAACCCACAAGTACATACTCGACATAAAAAAACAAGGAGCGAATATTCGCTCCTTGTTTTCGTTACCGAACAACGTTCTTTTTACTCATCAGTCTCTTCGTTCTGATCAATAAAACTAGACAGTCGACGGCGTCGAACTGGGTGTTGCAATTTACGAATTGCTTTTGATTCAACTTGACGCACTCGTTCACGAGTAACTTTAAAGATACGACCTACTTCTTCAAGTGTATAGGTGTACCCATCGCCAATACCGTAACGTAATTTAAGAATTTCACGTTCACGGTACGTAAGCGTTTTAAGCACATCGTTAATCCTCGACCGAAGCATTTCACTTGTTGCCGTCTCTGATGGTGCGTGTTGCCGTTTGTCTTCGATAAAGTCGCCAAATTGTGAATCTTCCGACTCACCAACAGGGCGATCCAAACTAATTGGATGACGTGAAATTTTCATAACGCGTTTCGTTTCCTCAATCGACATATCAGCAACTACTGCAATTTCTTCGAGTGTTGGCTCACGACCAATCTCTTGAAGCAGTCGTTTTTGAATCCCACGCAACTTGGACATAGTCTCAATCATGTGCACAGGAACACGAATTGTCCGTGCGTGATCTGCAATCGCGCGCGTAATTGCTTGGCGAATCCACCATGTCGCGTACGTGGAGAATTTATATCCACGACGGTATTCATATTTATCCACAGCACGCATAAGGCCTGTGTTTCCTTCTTGAATGATGTCAAGGAAGGGGAGCCCGCGGTTTCTGTATTTCTTAGCAATCGAAACAACAAGACGAAGGTTGCCGCCGGACAAGTCGCGTTTCGCTTGGTCGTATTCTTGGAAGACTACGTCAATTGTTTTTAATCTTGCTTCAAGTTCTTCTGGTGATTCTAAAATAAGGCCACGAAGTCCCGCGATTTCTTCGCGCATCACGAGAACGTCGTCTGGATCAAATTTCGAATTTCGCTTTTTCGACTTATCGAGATCACGCTGAATTTGCTTAAACTTTTTCGAGATAGACTGCAACTTGCGAAGCAGTGGTTGTATCTTTGCTGTCCTCAGGCAACACTCTTCAAGAAGTGAAGCGATTTTGCGACGTCTTGCTTGCATTTGCGCGCGCACATCCTTAAGTTCAGACTTCATCAACCCGCCTTCTTCCATTCGCTCCCAGTCACGAGCATTTGCTTCAAGAAGAAGCCGCGCTGTCGCTGTATTAACAGGGATACGGCTTGCCACTTTTTGTTTTGCATTTTCTTCAGCAGTTGAAATTCGCATAGTTCGGTCGAATGGTAGCTTGCCGCCGTTCACCAAATCTAAAATATCAATTGCTTGCAACGCTGCATAGTCTGATTCAATAATCAATCGTCGAAAGACAAAACGCGTACATTCAATTTTCTTCGCAAGGCGAATTTCCTCTTCACGTGTAAGTAGTGAAATGCTACCCATTTGCGTGAGGTACATTCGAATTGGATCGTCGATACGACGTGAAGATGCTTCAGCAAGTGCCTGAGCAATAATCGCTTGTGCTTCTTCTTCATCAAGAAGACCATCGTCAGCATCAATGTGTACTGCGTCTTTTGGGTCTTTCCCTTGCTCTTCAGCAAGTTCAGCAAGTTCTTGCGCTTTGTCTTTCCAAGGCGTGTCCCGCTTAAAGCGCAAACATGTTTGCAGGGGAATAAATATCTGCCCCCAGCCACGACGCATGCGTAAGTCTTCGCCGATCAAATCGATGTCTAAATTTGAAAGAAGTGCGAGTAACTCATCCATTTTCTCTGCTGTTAAAAACTCATCAGGAATTGCCGAGTTTAACTCCTCATAACTTAACCAACCACGCTCCGCGCTTTGATTTAGAAGTAGTTCCATGCTTGGATGCATGACCGGAACTACGGCTTTGAATTTAGTTTTTGTTTCTGTTGCCACTGTATTACTCCTTTGAAGTAAAAAATCTAAGCAGCGTAATCGCTGCGGTATAAAATCGGTAAAGCATGCAATATTTATTTGGCATGCTTCTTTTTTTGGTTGTTTCGAATTGCCTCAAGCGCGTCCTGAGCTGCCTTTGCTTGTTGGTTTGGATCAGTAAAGTTTTTTATCTCTTGTACGTTATCAGCAATTGCTTTGTTGCTAATAGTCTGCAGAAATGCCGTTTTAGTTTGATTAACGGCTAGGTCGATAGAACCAGCTTCTTCACAAAGCCGTACTCCTTCAAAGTATAAACTTGCGGCAAGGTTTTTTGCTTCGATACTCACAACTGAAACTTCGTCTTGCACTTCCGGAATTGTGTAGGAAGTGCCCGCATACAATTTAGGGAAGATGCACTTCGCGATGAGGCAAGCACTTGTATCAATGAAAAGTTCCGCTCCAATGGCTTCGTCTGATTCCCGAAGTATGGCCGATGCCTGCGTTGGACCGTAAAGTAAGACAGATAAGAATTCGCATTCAGCCAGTTTCCTGTTCCTAGGAACTGGAA